>CANFPU010000021.1 GCA_947448955.1 Burkholderiales bacterium | reverse complement strand
GTTGTTGCTCGATCAGCTAGAGCAACAACAGCAGGCCAACCAGAACTTGCGGCGCGAACTGGCCCACCAAGGACCGCGGGAAGCGGCTGGCGCTCATCACGACCGGTCGCAATTCGACGACCAGTTGCGCCGTGAACTCGATCTGTCGTCCCGCGAGCACCGTGAATTCGCATTGGTCTACATCACGATCGACACGAGCGCTGATCAGCCCGGCGCGCCGTCGAACGATCGGATCTGCGAGGCGATGGGGGTCTTGCTGCGCAGCAACACGCGGGCGATGGACTCATCCTGCCGCATCGGTCAGCAGCGCTTCGCTGTGTTGTTGTCGGGTGTGGGGCTGGCGACCGCGCATGCGCGCATGGAGGGCTTGCGCCGCCAATGCGCGACCCAGATCGTGGTGCTAGACGGCCAGGCGCTGCGTTTCAGCGTTTCGATGGGTGTGGCGAGCTACCCCCACACCGCGAGCAGCCAAACCGAGCTGATGGCGGCCGGCGCTGCCGCCTTGGAGGAGGCCCAACGCCGTGGTGGCAACGCTGTCGCGCTGGCCCGCATACGTTTGCAGAGGGACTGAAACCTGCGCTGGGTGGCCGCTTGGCGTCAAAATACGCTCACCAGGCATTTCGATCATCTTGATTGAATGCCTTTTCCAGGATTTCTTACGATGTTGCAGACCTCCCTGAATGACCTGTTGGCCATCGGCGCTGACGACGCGCCCGCGATTTCGGCCCCTGGCCGCACGGCGCTCGACTTCCGAGCGTTGCGAGCCTTGATCATCGACACACTGGCCAGTCTGAACGCTTGGGGCATCGGCCGAAACGACCGCGTGGCGATCGTGTTGAACAACGGCCCCGAGATGGCCGCCTGCTTCGCGGCCTGTGCCTGTGGCGTCACGAGTGCGCCGCTGAACCCCGGCTACCGAGGGGAGGAGTTTGAGTTTTATCTCGCCGACCTGAATGCCAAGGCGCTGATCGTCGAGCAAGGCAGTAGTTCGCCTGCGATCGCGGTGGCCGAGAAGCTAGGACTGCGCGTGCTCGACATGGTGGCCCGTGCCGACCAAGGCGCCGGCAGCTTCGTGTTGCAAGCCCGTGATGAGCGAGCGGTGTTGCCCGCCTTGGTCGGCGGCTTGGCCCAGCCCGACGACATCTCGATGGTGCTGCACACCTCAGGCACCACCTCTCGGCCCAAGATCGTGCCGCTGTCGCAGCGCAATCTGTGCGCCTCGGCCAGCAGCATTGCGCACACGCTGCAGTTCGCGCCGGGGGACTGTGGGCTCAACATCATGCCGCTGTTCCATATCCACGGCCTGATCGCCGGCGTGCTGGCGCCGCTCGCGGCTGGCTCTCAGGTGTTCTGCACGCCGGGCTTCAACGCGCTGAAATTCTTCGCCTGGATGGACGAGGCTCGCCCCACTTGGTACACCGCGGTGCCGACGATGCACCAGGCCATCGTCGGTCGTGCCGGCAAGAACGCCGAGGTCATTGCCCGCCATCCGCTTCGTTTCATGCGGTCTTCGTCATCATCGATGCCGCCGCAGGTGATTCGCGAGCTCGAAGCGGTGTTCGGTGCGCCGCTGATTGAGGCCTATGGCATGACCGAGGCGACCCACCAGATGACCTCCAACCCGCTGCCGCCGGCTGCTCGCAAGCCCGGTACCGTGGGTCAGGCCGCTGGCCCCGAGGTGTCCATCATGGCTGGCGACGGCAGCTTGCTGGGTGCCGGCGAGGTTGGCGAGATCGTGATCCGGGGCGACAACGTCACCGCTGGCTACGAGAACAACCCATCTGCCAATGCCGAAGGCTACCGAGACGGCTGGTTTCGCACCGGCGACCAGGGTGTGATGGACGGTGAGGGTTACATCAGCATCACCGGGCGCCTGAAGGAAATCATCAACCGTGGCGGCGAGAAGATCAGCCCGCGCGAGGTCGATGAGTTGCTGATGGACCATCCGGCGGTGGCGCAGGTGGTGTGCTTCGGCCTACCGCACCCGAAGCTGGGCGAGGAGGTGGCCGCCGTGGTGGTGCTGCGCGAGGGGCAGGCCGCCACCGAGCGCGAGTTGCAGACCTTCGTCGCCGGCCGTGCCGCTGACTACAAGGTGCCCAAGAAGATCTTGTTCATGGACGAGATCCCCAAGGGTGCGACCGGCAAGTTGCAGCGCATCGGACTGGCGCAAAAGCTAGGCCTGGGCTGATCCTGGACGGAGGCTGGTTTCGATGAGCATGAAGATCGCCATCGTTGGCGCGGGCGCCATTGGCGGCATGTTGGGTGCGAGGCTGGCCGCGGCAGGCGAGGACGTCACGTTCATCGCCCGCAATCGCAACCTCGCGGCGATCAACACCCATGGTTTCAGGTTGATTCTGGAGGACGGCAGCACGCTGCATGCGCCGAAGGTGCGAGCGGTCGAGCAGATGGTCGATGCGGGGCCACAAGACGCCGTGCTGCTGACCGTCAAGGCGCACCAGGTTCGGGATTTGCTGCCGGGTTTGCGCGCATTGTTCGGTCCACGCACGCTGCTCGTGACGATGATCAACGGCGTGCCCTGGTGGTATTTCCAGAAGCTCGCCGGGCCTTATGAAGGCCGTGCGGTGACCCGCGTCGACCCAGACGGCGCCTTGGCGGCGAGCATCGAGACCGAGCGCCTCATCGGCAGCGTCGTCTACCCTGCAGCTGAATTGGTCGAACCGGGCTTGGTGCGGGTGATCGAGGGCAACCGTTTCACGCTGGGTGAGCTCGACGGTAGCCGCAGCGAGCGTGTCGAATCACTGTCTCGCGTCTTCATGAATGCCGGTTTCAAGTCTCCTGTGTCGCGCGACATCCGGGCCGAGCTCTGGGTCAAGCTCTGGGGCAACCTGAGCTTGAACCCGATTTCGGCGCTGTCGCACGCGACCTTGGAAGAGATCTGCCGATTCCCAGCAACGCTTGCGCTGATCGAACGCATGATGACCGAAGGCCAATCGGTGGCGGAGGCCTTGGGCGTGCGCTTCAAGATATCGCTGGCCCAGCGGATCGCTGGCGCTGAGTCCGTCGGCGCGCACAAGACGTCGATGCTGCAGGATGTCGAGAGCGGACGCGCGCTAGAACTGGAAGCGCTGGTCGGCGCGGTGGTCGAACTCGGCCAGATCACTGGGACGCCGACGCCGACCATCGAGGCGATCTATGCGGTCACCAGCTTGCTCAGTCGAAGCTTGGCGCAGCGTCGTGGTCGACTGGCGTTGCAGCCGATCTGAGCGCCCCAAGGCCGGCCGAAGCCGGCCGCCCCCCCGTGGACATCAAGCAACGCGGCAAAGCCACATTTGCTTGCGGGCGATTGCCGCCGCCGGCTGTGAGGCTCAGGCCCCGCTGAGCGCGCGCCAAGCCATGTAGCTGCCCAGGCCGTACAGCAGCACGGCGAACACTCTCTTCAGATGTCGCGTGTCCATGGCATGTGCGAAGCGGGCACCCAGCGGGGCGGTCAACATGCTGGCCACTGCGATCACCCCGAGTGCGGGCAGCATCAGGTAGCCTGAAGCGCCGGGGGCGACGGCCGGCAGGTTCCAGCCGGCGATCACATAGCCCACGGTATTGGCCAGCGAGATCGGGAAGCCCAGCGCCGCGCTCGTGGCCACGGCCTGGCCCATCGACACGTTGCACCAGGTCATGAAGGGCACCGAGATGAAAGCCCCGCCCGCGCCGACCAAGCCTGACACCAGACCGATCGCGCCGCCCGCAGCGCCAGAACCCATCGGCCCTGGCATTTGCCGGCTGGGTTTGGGCTTTCGATTGACCAGCATCTGGGTGGCCGAGAAGATGACGAAAGAGGCGAACAACAGCGCCAGCGCCCGGCCTTTCAGCAATGCGAAAACGCCGGCGCCCGACAGCAACCCGCCCATCACGATGCCCGGCACCAGTTGACGCACCAGGTCCCAGCGGACCGCGCCGCGCCGGTGGTGCGCTCGAACGCTGGAAAGCGAGGTGAACAGGATGGTCGCCATCGAGGTGGCGATCGCCATCTTCACGGCCAGGCCCTGTTCGATGCCGCGATGGTTGAAGATGAAGCTCAGAAAGGGCACCATCAGCATGCCGCCACCGATGCCCAACAGGCCGGCCAAGAAACCGGTGAATACCCCCAGCGCAAGCAATTCCAGCACCAACATGGGATCGAGTAAGGACATCAGTTCTCCGGGGGGCACAACAAAGCGATCACAGCCTGCCATTCGGCAGCCGTGACGGGGGTGATCGACAGTCGGTTGCCAGGTTTAAGCAAGACCATCGTCGAGAGTTCGGGTCGTCCGCGCATTTCGCGCAGCGACAGCAACCGGGTCTTGGCGACCAGCCTGACGCGCACCTGTAGCCAACGCGGCGAGTCGGGCGATGACTTGGCGTCGAAATACCGGCTTGACGGGTCGAATTGGGTGGCGTCCGGGCCAGCCTTGCTGGCCACTTCGGCCACACCGGCCACGCCAGGCAAGGCGCAGGATGAGTGGTAGAACAACACGCCGTCGCCGGGTCGCATCGCATCGCGCATGAAGTTGCGCGCCTGGTAATTGCGCACGCCTACCCAATCCAGGGTTTGACCCGGCGCCTCAAGCAGATCATCGATCGAGCAATCGGCAGGCTCGCTTTTCATCAACCAGTGGCGCAGCATGGGTGTCCGTTGCGAACCGTGAGCCGCATTCCTGATCCCTAAGGGAGGATCAGGTGGGCGAGGTCAGCGAAGCTTCGGGTTCATCTGACGCGAGACGATCACACCAGCCTCGCAATATCCCAAGCCCTGGCTCAATGAGCATCGGATCAAGGAAATTAGACTCACGCAAACGCAACGGACGTCTCGATTCTAAGCATGCCGGCGGGTTGCCGGACGGTTGAAAGGCTGCGAACAATTTCACAACAGTTGGCCGTCGTCGCCCAGTGCCAGGTCGATGCGTCGGATCAGATGGTCGACATCAAGCGTGCCAGCTTCGGCCGACACCGCAACGGCCTCACTGCTGACCGGCTGCAGGGCAACATGGGCATGCTCTGCGCGTTGGTAAGCGAGATTGAGTGCGGTCAGCACGGCGATTCGCTCGCGGGCTTTGACCTTGCCGGCATCTCGAATCAGGCTCATCTCGCGGTCAACGATGGACACTGCTTCTCGCAGCAGGGCTTCGCCGTCGGGTGGGCAGGACAGCATGTAGCTTTGGCCCAGGATCGTGGTTTCAACCTGCTTCATGCGATTTTCCGGTCAGCTGCGTTGGCTGGCTCAGCAGGTTTGGGCGCCAGGTCGGCGGGCAAGCGGTCTAGCAGTGCGTCAATGCGAGCCCGTGCCGCTGCCAGTCTGGATTTCAGGCTGTCTCGCTCGCTGCTGACGCTGCCCAATTGTTGTTCGAGCAGCGTATTGGTGCGCTTGAGTTCCTCGTGCCGTAGCACCAGGCGTTCGATTCGCTCGGCAAGATCATCGAGTCTCGACATGGCTGCAGCCGCTTCGCGTAGATGAACCTTATTGTAGGCGGCGGGTCGAGCCCATCCATCGGCAGGTTTGCAACCCGCCAGCTGCGGTAGGATTGTCAGTGTTGGTGCTCTGGCCGCTTGTCAAAAGATGGCTGGGTTAAACGGGAAGCAGGAAGGCTGCCATTCAGCGGATGGCGAGCTCGCAACCACTCGGTCGCAGGCTCATCAGCCCAACCTGCGCTGCCCCCGCAACGGTAAGCGGACGGAATCTGACAGACCTCTCGGTCCGCCAATTCCCGCTCCTGTGTCTGACGCCACTGACCGTGTCAACGGTTGGGAAGGCCACAGGGGTTGTTTCCGCCAGCCCGGATACCGGCCAACAGGGGGCTGCACGCGTGCTGCGGGTGTGGCCACATGGGCCGGGGCTCGCGGGGAAGCGAGCGCAGGCGAGTACTGCTTTTTTCTTCCATGACTCCATTCCTCAAGGCGCGCCGCGCCGCCGTCGCGCTGGGCGTTTGCCTGGCGTTCCTGTCTTTTAGCGTCGTCGCCGATGACGCCGCGACGGTTGTCGTCACGGCTGCGCGGTCTGCGCAGTTACTCAATGACGTGCTACCGCACACCACCGTCCTGCTGCGTCAGGACATTGAGCGTGCGCAGGCAGTGGACTTGCCGGCCTTGCTGGCTGCTGAGGCTGGCGTGCAGTTCGCCAGTAACGGCGGACGTGGTACGGTGACCTCGTTGTTCCTGCGCGGCGCGCCGACGCGCCAGGTGCTGGTGCTGGTCGATGGCGTTGCGCTGTCGCGCCAGGACGCGACGGGTCTGGTCGGCATCGAGCACCTGATGCTCGACCAGGTCGAGCGTGTCGAAATCGTCCGTGGCAATGTTTCGGCCTTGTACGGCGGCGGTGCAGTCGGGGGCGTGATCCAGGTGTTCACCCGCCGGGTCGATGCCACACCGCAAGCCAGCCTGCTGATCGAAGCCGGTGCGCGCGGCTTGGTCCATGGCGCGGCCCAGACCACCGCGCAATTCGGTCGCACGCAGGTTTCGTTCGGTCTGTCGCGCGTTTCGGAGCAGGGCTTTACGGCGCTGGATCCTGCCCAGGTGCCCCCTGCCAACCCCGATCGCGACGGCTACCGCAACACCAGTGCGTCGCTCAAGCTGTCTCAGGCGCTGGCCGAAGGGCATCGCCTGGGCTTGGCTTGGGTGCACAGTGACGGCAGGCTGGATTACGACAGTGCTTATGCCACCCCGGCCGACGTGCAGACCAGCCGAACCCGCAAGGATCTGTTCAGTTTGAGCAGCGATGACCAGATCACTGCGGCTTGGTCCAGCCGCCTGAGTCTGTCGACCCAGCGCGATGATGCTCGCTACGATGAGAGCGGTGAATTCGGTTTTGCCGGGCGCTACAAGACCACGGTCGATGCGCTGAACTGGGCCCACAGCATCACCTTGTCGCCCGCAACCGCACTGAGTACCGGCGTCGACTTGCAACGTCAGCGTATCGTTGCTGACGACGGTTTCGGCGGGACCTTTGACCAGTCGCGCCAAGTTTCGGCTTGGTTTGCCGGCCTTCAATCTCGCCTGGGCGACCATGACCTGGCGCTCAACCTGAGGCGTGACCAAGTCGGCGGGGTCGGTTCGCGTAGCAGCGGCAGCCTGGGCTGGGGCTGGCAGTTGGCGCCGGCATGGAAGCTGATCGGCAACCTCGGCAACGCCTTCAGCGCCCCGCCACTGGGCTATCTGTACGCGCCTTTTTATGGCAACCCGGCGCTGCAGCCTGAGTTGGCGCGTTCGCTAGAGGGTGGTCTGCAGTGGGCGCTGGCCGGCCAGCGACTGCGCGCGACGCTGTTCCAGACCCGTGTCAACCAGGAACTGGAGTACGACACGGTCAGCAACCGTTTCGGCAATGTCGCACGCACCCGCAACCGTGGGCTGGAGGTGTCCTACAGCGGTCGTATTGGCCGTAGCGACTTTCGCGCCAGTCTGACCGCCCAGAACCCGATCGATGCCAGCACCGGCGCGCAGCGCTTGCGTCGAAGCCAGTCGCTGGCCTCGGCTGCGCTGTCGCAGGAGTTCGTTGGCGGCTGGCGCGCTGGCCTGGCGGTCCGTGCGGTCGGTGCTCGACCTGACAGCGGCGATGTCGCGCTTCCGGCCTATGTCGTGGCCGACCTGACCGCTCAATGGGACATCCATCGCGACCTGCAATGGTTCGGCAGGATCGAGAACCTGGGCGATGCCCGCTACCAGACTGCCAGCGGCTATGCCCAACCCGGTCGTGGGCTGTTCACCGGCCTGCGTTGGCGGCTGTCGCTCTGAACCACGCGGTTTGACATGGGCTTGACCGGTGCACGTTTGAGCGTTTTGGCCGCGGGCTTGCTCGGGCTGCTCCTGCTCGCGGTGCTGTCGGGGTTGGCGATCGGCAGCGCTGGCCTGGACCGCGATCTCATCATCGAGCTGCGCGCCCCTCGGGTGGCGGCGGCGGTGGGCGTGGGTGCGTTGCTGGCACTGGCCGGCTTGGCCATGCAGGTGTTGCTGCGCAATCCCCTGGCCGATCCTTATGTGCTGGGCACTTCGGGCGGCGCGTCGGTTGGTGGCTTGCTGGCGCTGATGTCGGGATTGAGCCTGTGGCTGGGCGCTGGCCTAGGCGCTTTGTTGGCCGGCGCCGTGTTGTTGGCTTTGACCCGCGCAGCGCTGGCGTCGACCGATGACGCGTCGCCTCGGCTGGTGCTGACCGGCGCGATGCTGGCGTCGCTGTGCGGCGCGATCGCCACGTTGTTGCTGGCACTCACGCCTGACCAGCGACTGCGCGGGGCGATCTTCTGGCTGGTCGGCGACCTGTCGGGCGCCCAGGGTGGACTGGGTTGCGGCGTGGCGGCGCTGGTTTTCGCCGCTGGGTTGATCTGGCACGATCAGGCAGTAGACCGCTTGCAACTCGGTAGCGAAGTCGCCGCGCTGCTGGGCGAGCCGGTGCGGCGATTGCGTTTGATGCTGCTGGTGGCGGCCTCTCTGGCGGCCGGTTTGGCGGTGGCTTGCGCCGGCGCGATTGGATTCGTCGGCCTGGTGGTGCCGCAGGCATTTCGGCTGATGGGGGTGCAGCGCATCCGCGACCTGGCCTGGATGAGCGCGGTTGGCGGCGCTGCCTTGCTCACCCTGGCTGATCTGCTGGCGCGCACCGTTGTCGCGCCGCTCGAACTGCCAGTGGGCGCGGTGATGGCCTTGCTGGGTGCGCCGATGTTCATCGTGGTTTTGGCGCGGGGGACGCGATGACCGCGATCATGGCGCCACCGCCCCTGTTGCAAGCCTGTGGCCTGAGTCTTCATGCCGCTGGGCGCTGCTTGCTGCAAGACCTGGACTGGCAGGTTTTTCCGGGCGAACGCTGGTGCGTGATCGGCCGCAATGCGGCTGGCAAGAGCACGTTGCTGCGCGCGATTGCCGGCTTGTCGGTGCCCGAGCGTAGCGGCGAACTGCGTTGGCTGGGTCGTGGCCAAGCCGAATGGTCAGCTGCCGATGCCGCCTGGGCGCGCGCCTATGCGCCGCAGCAGGCCGTCGATCGATTCCCGCTCAGCGTTCAGCGCCTGCTCGAGCTCTCGGTGGTTCGACCCGGGCCACGGCGAGCGGCCAAGCTGCTGGACGATCTCGATGCCCAGGGGCTGGCCACGCGGGGTGTGATGCAGCTCTCGGGCGGCGAGCGCCAGCGTATCGCGTTGGCGCAATGCGCGCTGCAGGGCGCGCCGCTGATGTTGATGGACGAGCCGGTGTCGTTTCAGGACCCGGCGCACCAGATTCAAGTCGCTCGATGGCTGGCCAGCCTGGTTGCCCCTGGCACCGACGCGGCCTGTGTGGTCAGCGCGCATGACGTCAACTGGATCGTGCAGGCTGCGACCCATGTGCTGGCCTTGTCGGGCGAGGGTCGGTGGGAGGCCGGACGGCGCGAGGATTTGATCAATGCGGCGATGCTGCAGCGTGTCTACGGCTGCCCCTGGCGCGAGGTGGGCGGCTTCTGGGTCGCTGCCTGAGGGCTAGCGGCGCGCACGGTCTATGGCTTCGCACAGCGCTTGCGCGCCGTCGACGAACGCAGGTGTCATTCGCGCCAGCCGGTGACCCGGCAGGGCCACCAGCTGGCCGCGCCGCACAGCATCGACGCGGTTGAATCGCCGCCACGCATCGAGCTGTGCAGGTTCGCTGGCATCGGCGCCGGTGACGACGATCTGCGGGTCGGCGGCGATCGCGGCTTCCCATCCCACCGTCGGGGTCAGCGCGGTTTGCTTGCCAAAAACGTTGATGCCGCCGCAGGCGCTGATGGCCTCGGCGATCCCGTGCTGGTCGTTGATCGTCATCAGCGGCTCGTGCCAGAGTTGGTAGAACACGCGCACCGGTGTCCGGCCGGCGTAGTGTTCGCGCAGCGCGGACCAGCGCGACTCGGTCTGCCGCGCTGCAGCCTCAGCGGCTCGGTCTGTGCCGAACAAGCGTCCGAATTGGCGCAGTGTCTGGGCAATGCCTGCTACGTTGTTGATCTCGCTGGCATACAGCGGCAAGCCTAGCGATGGCAGTCGCTGCTGCTGGCGCGGGTTCACGCCGCTGGTCCAGACCAGCAGCAGGTCTGGGCGCAGACCAGCGATCGCCTCGAGGTTGATCGCAAAGGCGTCGCCGACCACCGGTAGCTTGGCGGCTTCAGCCGGGAAATCGCTGTAGCGCATCACGCCAACCAGTCGGTCGCCGGCGCCGGCGGCAAACACCAATTCGGTCAGATGTGGGGACAGCGCCACCGCGCGTCGCGCCGGGATCGCGAGCGTCAGCGCTTGGCCGGCATCGTCTTGCAGCGTGACCGAAGCCGAGGCATTGAACAGGCCGGCCAGCAGCCCGGCAAGTGCCAGCCCCCGCCTCATTGCGGGAGGCTGGCTGCGCCGGTGTCGCACCAGGTCCGCACCGCACAGTCGCTGCACTTCGGCGAACGCGCGGTGCAGACATATCGACCGTGCAGGATCAGCCAATGGTGGGCATCTCGTCGATAGGCCGGCGGTACCCGCTTGTCAAGCCGTTTTTCGACCGCCTGAGGCGTCTTGCCTACCGCCAGCCCACTGCGGTTGCAGATCCGGAAGACATGGGTGTCGACCGGGTTGGTCGGCTCGCCAAACGCGACGTTGAGCACCACATTGGCGGTCTTGCGTCCGACGCCCGGCAAGGCTTCGAGTGCTTCGCGGCTGCGTGGCACCTGGCCGCCGTGCTGCTCGACCAGGATGCGGCAAGTCTGGATCAGGTGCTTGGCCTTGTTGCGGTACAGGCCGATCGTGCGGATCTGCTCAGCCACCGCGGCCTCGCCAAGCGCCAGCATCGATTCAGGGGTGCTGGCCAAAACAAACAGCCGTCGGGTGGCCTTGTTGACGCTGACATCGGTGGCTTGCGCGGACAGCAGCACGGCGGTCAGCAACTCGAACACCGAGGTGTAGGTCAACTCGCTGGCCGGTTGCGGGTTGGCGGCAGCCAGGGTGGCGAAAAAGGCGGTGATGGCCTGGGTATTCATGGGTAGGGCTCAGGCCAGTCGAGTCTTGATTTGCGGCAGCAATTGCACGGCCACGATGCAGGCCAGGATCAGCGCGCAGCCCGCCAGACCGTGGGTCGTCAACCGGTCGCCCATCCACCAGGCGCCGAACAGCGCGGCAAACAAAGTCTCGGATGACAGGATGATCGCAGCGTCAGCCGGGTGGGCGTGGCGTTGGCCGACCACTTGCAAGGTGAAGGCCACGCCCACCGACAGCACGCCGGTGTAAGCGATCGCGCCGGAGGCTGCGACCAATCCCTCGACTGTGAGCGCTTCATTGCCCAGCGCCAGGCCAGCACTGAAGATCGCACAGACCGCGAACTGGCCACAGGACAGCAGGAATGCGCCGCGCAGCCGGTTCGCCACTTGACCCACCAACAGCACATGCACGGCCCAGGGCAGGGCGCTGAACACGATCCAGAGATCGCCCGTCGAAAGGGTTTGCATCGAAGCGCCGGTCAGCAGCCAGGTGCCCACCAGGCAGCCCGCAGCAGCCGGCCAGACCACCCAATGCGGCGACTCGCGTTGAACCAGCCATGAAAGTATCGGCACCAGCGGCACGTAAAGAGCCGTCAGGAAACCGGCGTTCGTCACGGTGGTCGAGACCATTCCGATTTGCTGCATCAGCACGCCGCAGCACAGCAGGCTGCCGAGCGCGACGATCCAGGTCGCCTCGACCCCGCCCGGTGATCGTCCGGCCGTTTGCAGCTGGCGCCACTCGAGCCAGGCCAGTGGCGCGACCACAGCAGCGCCGAGTGCGAACCGCAGCGCGGTGAAGCTCAGTGGCCCGACATTGGCCATGCCGAGCGACTGACCGACAAACGCCGAGCCCCAGATGAGTGCTGTCAGCAGCAGCAAGGCGTTGGCCCTGAACCGAGTCATCCGCAGCGCGTTCATGGCTTGTCGCGCGCAGCCTGTCGCTCGCGGGCCCGGGCCAATGCCGCCTCGATCACGGCGCGCTTGGTGTTGAGGATCGCCGGGTCGGTATGGCGGCTGTGTGCTGGCAGGTCGGCCAGCTGGTGCTCGGTCTTGAGCACCTGCCGGTCAGCCTGTTCGCGGTCCAACCTGGCCGCGCGTTGCTGGTGGGCGCCATAGCGCTGACGGGCTTGGTCGGCCAAGGGCTTCGACCAGGCTTGCCAACCACTGCGTTCGCCGGTCACAGGGAGCAAGGCGATGCAATCGACCGGGCACACCGGCAGGCACAGCTCGCAACCGGTGCACAGGGCGTCGATCACCGTGTGCATTCGCTTGGGCGCGCCGATGATGCAGTCGACCGGGCAGGCCTTGATGCACAGCGTGCAGCCGATACACCAAGCCTCGTCGATCACGGCCAGCAGACGCGGACCTTCCAGGCCTCGGCTGTTGTCCAGGGGCAGCGCTGGGAGACCCGTGAGTTCGGACAGCCTGGTGATGCCCTCGGCCCCGCCCGGCGGACAGCGGTTGATCTCGGCTACACCGGCAGCCACCGCTTCAGCATAAGCCCGGCAATCGGGGAAGCCGCAACGGGTGCACTGGGTCTGGGGCAGCGCGGCGTCGATTTGATCGACGAGCGCTGGTGCGTCAGCTTGGGTCGGTGACCTTGCCGCGGTTGATGGAGCGGTGAAATTCACCGCTTTGATTATCGCTGCGCGGTCTTGCTTGACCGTCTGGCGGGGCGCTTGGCCGATGCCCTGATCGAGGGCGCAGCTGCGACCTGCAGTGCGGCTTCTTTGGCCACTTCGTCCTGGTGTGGCTTGGCTGGCGCCGTCTCGTTGTGGCGCGCGATGAAGTCCCTGACCACCGGGTAGGCCATGTCGCGCCAGCGCCGCCCGGCGAAGATCCCGTAATGGCCGGCACCTTCAACGTCGTAGTGGAACATGCGGTCCTTCGGGATGCCGGTACACAGCGCGTGCGCGGCGCGGGTCTGGCCTGCGCCCGAAATGTCGTCGAGCTCACCCTCGATGGTCAGCAGTGCACTGGTCGTGATGTCTTGTGGCCGCACCTGTATGCCGTCCTTGTACCAGGTGCCGTTGACCAGCGCGAAGTCTTGGAACACCGCCTTGATGGTGTCGAGGTAGTACTCGGCGGGCATGTCGAGCACCGCGTTGTACTCGTCGTAAAACTGGCGGTGCGATTCGGCCGAGCTGTCATCACCGCGGATCAAGTCCAAGAAGTAGTCGTAGTGCGAGCTGAGGTGGCGATCAGGATTCATTGCCACGAAACCGGAGTGCTGCAGAAAGCCCGGATAAACCCGCCGACCTGCGCCGGCAAAATTGTTCGGCACCTTGTAGATCACGTTGTTCTCGAACCACTCGAAGCGCTTGGTGGTCGCCAAGTTGTTCACCGAGGTGGGCGACAGCCGGGCGTCGATCGGTCCGCCCATCATCGTCAAGGTGCGCGGCGTGAATTCGCCCTGGGTCGCAAGTAATGAGACGGCGGCCAGCACTGGCACGGTGGGTTGGCAGACCGAGATCACGTTGACCTCGGGGCCGACGAAACGGATGAACTCCTGCACATAGGCCACATAGTCGTTGAGGTGGAACGCGCCCGCCTCGAGCGGCACGGTGCGCGCATCGGTCCAGTCGGTGATCAGCACCTTGTGGTCGCGTAGCAGCACCTGGACGGTGTCGCGCAGCAGCGTGCTGTGGTGGCCTGACAGCGGCGCTACCACCAGCACGGTGGGTTGGTGCTTCATCTTTTCCAGCACCTGCGTGTTGTCGGAGAAGCGCTTGAAGCGGAGCAAACGGCAAAACGACTTGCTCAGGACGACCTGCTCCTGCACGGCGACCTCAACCCCATCGACCATCACACCCCGGATGCCGAATTCAGGCTTTTCGTAATCCTTGGCCAGCCGGTGCATCAGGTCCAGACCGGCCGATACGCGCTGTGCCATCGGCGTGTGCGAGAAGACTGACAGCGGATGGGTGTAGAGCTTGGCCGAGGCGCTGGCGAACTCGGAGAACGGTGCCATCAACGCGCGTTGGGTTTCGTACAGCTGGTACAGCATGGTCTCGATTCTCCGGAATTGGGGCAGGTCGTCAGCCGAGAAGCCTGTTCAACAGGTTTCGGCGCTGAGTCAAGGGGATCAGTAAATTGTGCAGTGCAGCAATTATGGTCCCAATCGAGCCGATTTGCGCGACTGACTCATGATGGAGACTCAGAAAAACGTGTCCCAGCCCGTCGGATTCGACCCGTTGCCCCGCGTTCAGCGGGACTGATCAGATGACCTGGGCGATGGCATCGACCACATGGTCAATGTTGCGGGTGTTGAGCGCGGCGACGCAGATGCGGCCTGAATCGACGCCGTAGACGCCGAACTCGTCGCGCAATCGCGCCATTTGCAGTTTGCTTAAACCCGAGTAGCTGAACATGCCGCGCTGGCGGGTGATGAAACTGAAATCCTGCTGCTTGCCATCGGCGGCCAGCCGGGCGTTGAGTTTGTCGAGCAACAGCGAGCGCATCTGCTTTATGCGTTGGCGCATCTCGGCCAACTCCTGCTCCCATTGCGCGCGCAGCGCAGGGTTGTCTAGCACCGTAGCGACCACTTGCGCGCCATGGGTCGGCGGGTTGCTGTAGTTGGTGCGGATGCCAACCTTGAGTTGTGACAGCACCCGGGCGGCTTCATCGGCGTCGGCACAGACCACATTGGGTGCGCCCGCCCGTTCGCCGTAGAGCGAAAAGCTTTTGGAGAATGAGGTCGCGACGAAAAAGTCCAGCCCCGAGGCGATGAACTGCTGCACCACCGCGCCGTCCTGCTGGATGCCGTCTCCAAATCCCTGGTAAGCCAAGTCGAGAAACGGTACCAGACCGCGTGATTTGAGGACCGCGATCACCTGTTCCCACTGCGCGGCGGAGATGTCGTAACCGGTCGGGTTATGGCAGCAGGCGTGCAGCACGACGATCGTGCCTGGCGCCGCAGCCGTCAGGTCTGCCAGCATCGCTTCGAAACGAATGCCACGGTTTTGCACGTCGTAATAGGCATAAGTGCCGACCGTGAAGCCGGCATGGGTGAACAGCGCGCGATGGTTTTCCCAGCTCGGGTCACTGATCAACACCGTCGCATCCGGGTTGAGCTTCTTGAGGAAATCGGCACCGACCTTCAGGCCGCCCGTGCCGCCCAGCGCCTGGACGGTTGCAACTCGACCGGCCTTGAGCACCGGACTGTCGGCACCGAATACCAAGTGCTGTACCGCCTTGTCATAGGCGGCAATGCCGTCTATCGGCAGGTAGCCGCGCGGCTTGGCGGCGTCGTTGAGTTGCTGCTCGGCAGCCTTGACGCAGGCCAGCAGCGGCAGCTTGCCCGCATCATCAAAGTAAACCCCCACCCCGAGATTGACCTTGTGGGCATGCTTGTCGGCGGCGAATTGCTCGTTCAGACCGAGGATAGGGTCGCGCGGCGCAAGTTGGACAGCGGTAAATAGCGTCATGGGTCAGGTCCTGGCAGAGTCGTTGGCGTTTGGAGACGGGCTGAAAACAAGGCGACATCGAGGCCTGGGCTGGCATCAGCGCCCGGTCTGCGCTACCCTGTCGGGTTGTCCGTGGCCCGCCTGGCAGTTTCAAACTCGAGGTCCGATTTTAGTGGCAATGCGTCACCACTCCAGGGAAATTCCGATGTCCGACTTTACCGAGCTGCCCGTCACGACGCTGGTCAAACCTGCGGCGGCTGAAGGCTTGTTCGTCAGCTACCCAGACTCGCCGTTCCAGCTTTTTCAGCCCTACCCGCCGGCCGGCGACCAGCCCAGCGCCATCGAACAACTCACCGAGGGCGTGCAAGATGGTCTCGCTTACCAGACCTTGTTGGGCGTGACCGGCTCAGGCAAAACCTTCACGATGGCCAACGTGATCGCCAGGCTAGGCCGGCCGGCGATTGTGTTCGCCCCCAACAAGACGCTGGCCGCCCAGCTCTATGCCGAATTTCGCGAGTTCTTCCCGAAGAACGCGGTCGAGTATTTCGTCAGCTACTACGACTACTACCAGCCCGAGGCCTATGTGCCGCAGCGCGACCTGTTCATCGAGAAGGATTCGTCAATCAACGAGCACATCGAGCAGATGCGGCTGTCGGCGACCAAGAGCGTACTGGAGCGCCGCGACACCGTGATCGTGGCGTCGGTCAGTGCGATCTACGGCATCGGCAACCCGGCCGACTATGCGCAGATGCGCTTCATCGTGCGCGTGGGCGACCGAATTGGCCAGCGCGACATCATCGCGCAGCTGATCCGCATGCAATACAGCCGCAACGATATCGACTTCGCTCGTGGCAGCTTCAGGGTTCGCGGTGACACCATCGACGTTTTTCCGGCCGAGCATTCTGAGCTGGCGGTGCGGCTCGAGTTGTTTGACGACGAGATCGAGAGCCTGAGCCTGCTCGATCCGCTGACAGGACGCGTACGCCAGAAAGTGCCGCGATTCACGATTTACCCCAAGAGCCATTACGTGACGCCGCGTGAGCGGGTGCTGGCCGCCATCGAGACCATCAAGGCCGAGCTGCGCGAGCGCACCGCGCACTTCGTCGCCGAAGGCAAGCTGGTCGAAGCCCAGCGTATCGAGCAACGCACCCGCTTCGACCTGGAAATGATGCAGGAAGTTGGCCATTGCAAGGGCATCGAAAACTACAGCCGGCACCTCTCAGGCGGCAAGCCGGGTGAGCCGCCGTCCACGCTGGTCGACTACCTGCCCCCCGACGCCATCATGTTTTTCGACGAAAGCCATGTGTTGATCGGCCAGTTTGGTGGCATGTACAACGGTGACAAGGCGCGCAAGACCACGCTGGTCGAGTACGGTTTCAGGCTGCCCAGTGCGATGGACAACCGGCCGCTGAAGTTTGCCGAGTTCGAGGGCAAGATCCGCCAATCGGTCTTTGTCTCGGCCACCCCCGCCGTCTACGAGCAAGAGCATGCTGGCGCAGTGGTCGAGCAGTTGGTGCGTCCGACCGGTCTGGTCGACCCGATGGTCGAGGTGCGGCCGGCCACCCACCAGGTCGACGATGTGCTGCAAGAGATCCGCGACCGGGTCGTGATTGGCGAGCGCGTGTTGATCACGACGCTGACCAAGCGCATGGCAGAGCAGCTGACCGATTACCTGACCGACAACGGCGTCAAGGTTCGCTACCTCCACTCCGACATCGACACCGTCGAACGGGTCGAGATCCTGCGCGACCTGCGGCTGGGCGTTTTCGACGTGCTGGTAGGCATCAACCTGCTGCGCGAAGGCCTGGACATTCCCGAGGTCTCGCTGGTGGCGATTCTGGACGCCGACAAGGAGGGCTTTCTGCGTTCCGAGCGCAGCTTGATCCAGACCATCGGCCGCGCCGCTCGCCATGTCAACGGCCGCGCCATCCTCTACGCCGACAAGGTGACCGATTCGATGAACAAAGCGATCGGTGAGACCGAGCGCCGGCGCGTCAAGCAAGTCGCGCACAACACGTTGATGGGCATCACGCCGCGCAGCGTGATCAAACAGGTCAAGGAGTTGATCGACGGCGTGGTCAGCGCGCAGGACGACAAGAGCAAGGTGCATGGCTTGATCGAACTGGCCGAGGTCGAGGCGATGAGCGAGAAAGACCTTGCCAAGCGCATCAAGTTGCTCGAGCGCCAGATGCTCGACCATGCCAAGAACTTGGAGTTTGAGAAAGCCGCACGGGTTCGTGACCAACTGGCGCTGCTGCGCGAACAGATGTTCGGCGCCGCAGGCCACGACAGCAACGTGCTCCCGCTGGTGGTTCAAGCCGGCCGCTGACGCTGGCGTCTAGCGTCAAGCGGCTTTTCTTGTGGTGGCTGTGCACTGGGAGTCTGCAGCCCTGTTGGACCGGAGTCAGGCGCTCTGCCGATCGGTCGGTGGCAGGTCGCTCGATCGGCGTTTCACGGCGCCCATACACTGCGCGGTCACGAATTTGCCACTCGACCATGCGTCCGAATCCATCGCTGCGTCTGTTGCTTCAGCAAGGCCTGCAGGCCCGACGAGCCGGCCAGCTTGTCGCTGCGCAAATGGCGTTCACCGAGGTGTTGAAACGACACCCTGAGCAGCCCGATGCCTTGTTGATGTTGGGCGAGTTGGCGCAATCGCAAGGCCGTCTGGCGGTGGCCGAAGAGTTCTGCGCGCGCGCTGTCAAAGCCGATCCGCTGCAGTTTTATGCCTGGGCTCGACGGGCTTCATTGCTCGAGGACTTGGGCCGCCCGGTCGACGCCGAGCGGTGCTACGGAAAGGCTGCTGAGCTCAGGCCTGACCATGCCGAGTCGCTTTACAACGGCGCCAGGCTGTTGCGCCAAATCGGCCGAACGGTGGAGGCCGAGCAAAGCCTCACGCGGGCGCTGCTGGCTGGACCGGGCTCGCCGACTTTGCACGCCCAGATGCTGCAGTTGCGGGCGATGCTGGAGGAGGAGGCAGGCCAACTCGAACTCGCGCTGGCGACGATTGAACAGGCGATCGAGCTCGCGCCCGGCCGTGCTGCGCTACACCACAACCGCGGCGTGCTGTTGCAGCGCCTGGCCCGCCCGACCGAGGCATTGGCGGCCCATGATCTGGCGCTCCAGCGCGGGCTGGTCGCGGCAGATGCCCATTACAACCGCGGCAACAGTCTTCAAAGTCTGGGACGATCGGTGGATGCGCTGCTGGCCTACCGTCGCGCGCTGTCACTGGACCCGCTGCATGCCTTGGCTTTGTACGACATTGCCCGGCTGCGTTGGCGCTTGGGTGAGGCTGATTTCAGCGCCGAGCTGGACGCTGCGGCAACTTTGGCACCCCACTCGGCGGTCGCGCCGGGCATCAAAGCCAGGCTGCTGCTGCGCGCCGAGCGCTACGTCGAGGCGGCCGAGGCTTTCACCCACGCGGCGGCGCTCGGCGCGACAGTGGCGGGGTATTTCGATGGATTGGGCCAGTCGCTGAGCCGCTTGGGTCGCCATGACGAGGCCGGGATCGCTTACCGCCGGGCCATCGAGCTAGCGCCTGATCAATCGGCGACCCACCTCAGCCACGCCAGCGGTTTGCTGCAGGCCGGCCAGATCGCCCAGGCAGCGCAGGTGGCGCAGCACGCAGTACGGCTGTCGCCGCTGGATCAGCAGGCTTGGGCAGTGCTGGGTCTGGCTTGGCGTGCAGGTGGCAATCCCCAGGAAGCCTGGCTGAACGACTACCGACGGCACGTCAAAGTGTTTGACTTGGCGCCGCCGCCGGGCTGGGACGATATGCCGACTTTCAATCGGGCGCTGGCCGAGTGGCTCTACCAACTGCATACAGATGCGCAGGCGCCGATCGACCAGACTTTGCGTCACGGCAGCCAGACCATGGGCAACATCTTTGAGCAATCGCATCCGCTGCTGGAGCAGCTCAAAGGTCAGGTTGCCGAGGCCGTGAACCGCTATGTCGCCTACCTTGGCTCGCTGACGCGAGACGATGCCCACCCGCTGCTGGGTCGCCATTCAAACCATTGGCGCTTCACTGATTCATGGTCTTCGCGTTTGCGCAGCAGCGGTTTCCACACCCCTCACGTGCACCCGCACGGATGGATCAGCTCCTGCTATTACGTTGCATTGCCTGAGGCCATCGGCACCGATGGTGCAGCGTCCGCAGCAGGTTGGATCAGTTTTGGTGCGCCAGACATTGCCGTGCCGGACTGCGACCTGAGCGCGCAGCTTGCCGTCGAGCCACGGGTGGGTCGCCTGGTGCTGTTCCCCTCGTTCATGTGGCATTGCACGGTGCCATTCAACGATGTGCAGCCACGCTTGACGGTCGCTTTCGATCTGATACCGCTGGGTTGAGCCTCAGCCTGCCAGACCCACGCTGCTGAGCTTGGAAGCCGGGCGATGACGCCGCATTGGTCTGAATTGTTGTTTATTGGCAACTTGACCCCGCGGTGAGGCCAGACGCTAACCCCGGTGATCTGGTCGTGGCTTCTGCAAAAATATTTTGAAAGAGCCCACAAGCCTTTGTCTCTAAACGATAAAAATGTGACGACACGCTGACGGCGAAGCCCAGGGCATGCAACCGAGAGGCGTGATCAGGGATTACCCGATGTTTGGCGTGCGCAGCCCTCAGCGGAAAATGTCGCGAGGGTGTCATATTTTGATGGCACCGAAGGTTCTTTATTATGTCCTGGCGCGAAATTTGCTTGGTTGTGGTGGTGTCATGACGATTCTTATTCAGGGATGACTTCAAATGTTCAAAAGATCGAAAATTAACGCCGGCGTGCTGATGGCACTGGGCAGCACCTTGCTGACGGCTGGCCTGGCCGCTCAGGCCCAGACGACCGAGCGCGTCGAGATCACCGGTTCGCGCATCAGGACCATCGGCAACGAGTCGAGCAGCCCGATCAGTTCGGTCAGCCGTGTCGACATCGACACCACCCAGCCGGTGGCAGTTGAGGAGTTGTTCAGAGGCCTGCCGTCCGCCTATCCCGCGATTGGGCCAGGGATCAACAACGGCTCCAATGGCACCGCATCGGTGGACCTGCGTGGCATGGGCAGCAATCGCACGTTGGTGCTCATCAATGGCCGTCGCATCGTTCCTGCCACGCTGGGTGGTGTGGTCGACACCAACACCATTCCGGTCTCGCTGCTTGACCGGGTCGATATCGTCACCGGCGGCGCCTCAGCGGTGTATGGCGCAGATGCCGTGGCCGGGGTCGTCAATTTCGTCACCAAGCGCAATTTCAGCGGTATCGAGGCGACGTCGCTCTACAGCGTGTCTGCGCGCGGTGACGCCAAGCGCTTCAAGAACGACTTCACGATTGGCACGAACCTGGCCGACGGACGTGGCAATGTGGCGCTGAACGTCGGCACCACCCGCACGATGCCGCTCAATCTGCGTGATCGCGATTACGCGAACACAGTGATCAGTTCCTCGACTGGCCTACCAGGCGGCTATTCCGGCACCTCAGTGCCCGCCGTGTGGTCGGGCATGCCTTCGCCGATCAACGGCTCGCGCGTCATCGACAGCGGCACCGGTGTCTTTAGAAGCGCGGTCACCTCAGGCCCGCCGGACGGTTACAACACCAACCCACCGAATTACTTTGAGACACCGCTGACCCGTACCCAGGCAACTGCGATGGGCCGCTTCGTGATCAACGATCACGCCGAAGCCTATGCCGAGGTCTTCCACACGGTCAGCAACGTGACGCTGAATTTGGCGCCCTCAGGCACCTTTGGTGTCGCGCTCAACATCCCGATCGGCAACCCCTACATCCCGGACGCAGTGCGTCAGCAACTCTGTACGGCTTATGGTATTTCCGCTGCCAATTGCGTGGCCGGCAATGCCACCGAGTTCAAGGCCAACATCGCCAGACGTTTTGTCGAGGCAGGCCCTCGGATCTACAGCTACGACAACACCACCACCCAGTACACCGCAGGCTTGCGCGGCAGCATTCCGATGCTGGAGTCCTGGAACTATGACGGCTACTACCAGTCTGGGCAGTCGAACCAGATTGCGACAACGGCAAATGGTTTCGGGTTCACCAAACTGCAGCAATCGGTGCGCTCGCTCAACACGACCAATTGCACCGTCTCGACCGGTGGTTGTGTGCCGGTCAACCTCTTTGGTGCTGCCGGTTCGATTACCCCGGCGATGCTGAACTACCTCAGCATCCCGACGTTCACCACAACACTGGTCAAGCAACAGGTGATGAACCTGTCAGCCAACGGCGAGGTCGCCGTCATCAAGAGCCCGATGGCGAAGAACCCGCTGAGCCTGGCGGTCGGTCTCGAGAACCGCAAGGTCATCGGCGCCAACCAGTCTGACGCAGTGATTCAAACCCAGGGCGAACTGCTCGGCAGCGGTGCACCGATCCCTGATCGCAGGGGCGAACTCAAGTTCAATGAGTACTATGTGGAGGGCAGCCTGCCCTTGGTGCAGGATCGTTCAATGGTTCGTTCGTTGAACATTGAAGGCGGCTACCGCGGCACTGAGTTCACGACGTCGGCGAGCAGCCAAACCTATGGCAGCTGGAAGACGGGATTGGACTGGTCACCAGTCAAGGGCCTGCGTTTCCGTGGCGAGCAGCAGCGCGCCACCCGGGCACCGAACGTCAATGAGCTTTACGCGCCCGTCGTGACCGGCTTGTCGACCCTGGCGGTGGATCCCTGCCAAGGCGCCAAGATCGTCGCCGCTGACGCTGGCAAGGCGGGCACCCTGACCAGTTTGTGTCAGCAGACGGGTGTGCCCGCGAGTCAAGTTGGTGCAGTGGCTGCGCCATCGTCCAGCCAGATCAACAACACCAGCGGCGGCAACCCCAACCTCGGGCCTGAGAAGGCTGACACCACCACCTTCGGCTTGGTTTGGGAGCCCTCGTTCGCGGACAGCTTGGCGCTGACGATGGACTTCTGGAAGATCAAGATCGCCGGCGCGGTGTCGAGTGCCACCTCGGGTCAAGTCGTCAACGGCTGTTTCGATCCGGCGCTGAATCCTGGCTTTGCCTACAACGCGTTCTGCCAGGCGATTCAGCGCGATGCGCTCAATGGTGGTCTGAACGGCGTCGGCAGCCGTGGCGTCAGCACGCAGTCGTCAAACCTGGGCGCCTACAACTACTCTGGCGTGGACATCGGCGGTACCTATCGACTGCCGCTCAAGGCACTCGGCGCGCCCAATCTGGGTCGTGTCGACCTCGGTTTGCAATTGACGCTGCTGCAGAGAGCCGACATCAAGACGCTGCCGACGGTGGCCAACCTGGAGCAAGCTGGCTACTACGGTGTTGACGTGGGAACACCGTACTCCAAGACCAAGTTCAGCCAGCGCGCGACCTGGTCATTTGGCAACTACTCGCTCGGCTACAACTGGCGCTACATCGGCGGTGCCACGGTTCAACCTAGCGGTGTTGGCGCCTACCTGCCGCAGTATTCGTCGATCCCAGCGGTCAACTATGTCGACCTGAACGGCTCCTGGCAGGCCATGAAGAACCTGAAGGTGTCGCTGACGATCAACAACGCGTTTGACAAGCAGCCGCCGCTGATCGGCACCGGTATCGCGCCAGGGGCCTCGAACTTCGGCAACACCATCCCGATGGTGTACGACGTGATCGGTCGCCGCTTCACGTTCAGCGCCACGGCAAGCTTCTGAGTTTCCACCACTGCTCCCAGGACAAGGCGGGCCTTCGGGCCCGCTTTTTTATTGGAGCGCAACCGGACTGTTCATTGGGCTTGGCCTGACGCGTGCAGCCCGGTGTTTACCAATCTTTACGTCGCCGTCAATTGATGGACAAGGCCCTTGCGCAGAATGCCAAGCCACCAACTTCCTCCATGAGGTGATTCTGATGACCACTCGTCCTGGCCTGCCTGAGCGCCGCCACTTGCTTCGGCCTCTCGTGCAGGCTTTTTTGACGCTGGCGCTTTCAGCGACGGTCGTTTCCACGGCACAAGCGCAGGGCGCCATGGGTCGCCCGCCGGGTGAACACCCGCATCGCATGGGTCGCGGGATGGAGGGCGGACCGATGATCAACGACCGCATGCTTGACGCGGTCGGTGCCAGCGCCGAGCAAAAAACCCGGGTGCGCGAGATCATGTCGGTCGCGCGCGACGAGATTCGCAAGGCACGCGAAGGTGACCGCGGCTTGCATCAGCAGATGATGGTGCTGTTGGCCGCACCCAAGATCGATCCTGCTGCCGCGGAGGCCTTGCGCCAGAAGCTGATGGCCAGCCACGACGTCACCAGCAAGCGCAGGATGCAAGCCATGCTCGATGCAGCGGCGGTCCTCAGTCCTGAACAACGTCAGAAACTTGCCGAACGGCTCAAGACCCGGCATGACATGATGGAGCGCCGCCAACGCGAGCGCCAAGCGACCGAGCGCCCGAGTTGATGGGCTGATGCGCTGAGATCGATGTTTTGTACCCAGCGCGCTTGCCCCCGACGTCCCGTGCGTCGGGTTTCTTTTTTGAGGGTTCAAGACGGATGCGATGGCGACCAAGCTGCTGCTCATCGATGACGATGCTCGGCTGACCACCATGGTCGGCGATTACTTGCGCGCCAACGGCCATGAGGTCGATGTGGCGGGGTCTTTGGCGCTGGGTCGGGAACGACTTGCGCAAGGTCAGTACGACGCGTTGGTGCTCGACCTGATGCTGCCCGATGGCGACGGTCTTGACCTGACACGCTTTTTACGGGGCGACCCTCGCTTCAAGCGACTGCCGTTGTTGATGCTCACGGCCCGGGGTGAACCGCTGGACCGGGTGCTTGGGCTGGAGATGGGTGCAGACGATTACTTGGCCAAGCCTTTCGAGGCGCGCGAGTTGCTGGCGCGCATCAAGGCCTTGCTGAGACGGTCTCAGCCCGAACCGGCGAGCGCAGAGTTGTTGCGCTTTGGCCGTCTGGAAATTGACCTTGGGGCGCGTCAGGCCCGAATCTCCGGTAAGGCCTGTGACCTCACCGGTCATCAGTTTGACCTGCTGGTGGTGCTGGCCCAGGGCGCCGGTCGTGTTCTGAGCCGTGACCAGATCATGGATGCTCTGAAGGGGCATCCGGTCGATGCCTTCGACCGCAGCATTGATGTCCACGTCTCGCGCATCCGCGCCTGCATAGAGGATGACCCCAAATGTCCCAAACGGGTGCTGACCGCGCGCGGGTTGGGTTATGTGTTTGCGCGCAAGCAGGACGCTGACCAATGAGCGGGCTGCTGGCCTGCTTGGTGCAGCGGGTCATGGTGGGACCCATCGGCCTGTTCAGCTGAACGCTTCTCGATGAGATCGCTGTATCTGCGCATTTGGCTCACGGTGGTGGCCGCACTGGCGCTGTTCGCGTTGGTTTCCGGTTGGCTGTGGCAAGGTCATTTTGAGCAGGAGCGCGCGCGCTTTGAGGCCGGCGCGAACGATCGACTGGCCGCCTGGGCCGAGTTGGTGCAACGCGCGCTGCCCTCGGCCGATGCGCCGGCCGCTGAGCAGGCTGAGGCGCTGCGCGATTGGTCTGCCCGACTGCGCCTACCGCTAGCGTTGGACGATCGGCGCGGTTCGCGCATTGGCGCCTCCGATAGCTTCTTGCGGCGCCAGGCTGAAGGTGCGCCGCCGTCCACAGCGGTGCGGCTCGACGACGGACGAACACTGTGGATTGCCCGCCGAATGATGCGGCGCCCGCCGACAGAAGGCCCGGCGGGCGAGTCTGGTCTGGGCTGGCGCGATGACGCCAGCGGGCCGGGATCGCCCTGGTCGCTGCGCGCTTTGGTGCCACGCGCTCTGGTGCCAGGTGACAAGCCATCAGGTGCTGGATACGGTGAACGGCGCCATGGGATGCCACCTGGGTCCGTGCTGCCGATGGTGCCTGATCTGTCGCTAGGACTACCCAAGGCGATCGGGCCTCTGATCTTGGTAGCGATGCTGTTTGTGGCGGTGGCCGCAGGCGCTTACCCGGTCGTCCGTCGATTGACGCGGCGGCTGGAACTGCTGAAGCGAGGTGTTGAGGCATTTGGAGTTGGCGATCTGTCGCAACGGGTGGAGTCCTCGGGCCGAGACGAGGTGGCTGCTGTGTCAGCCAGTTTCAACGATGCTGCCGGTCGGATCGAGCACTTGGTTCGCATGCATCAGAACCTGTTGGCCAATGCCAGTCACGAGCTACGCTCACCACTGGCCCGTCTGAAGATGGCGGTGGCGTTGTTTGCCGATGGATCCGATGACCAGCGGGCAGTTCTCAAGCGCGAGATCGATACCAACGTTGCCGAGCTTGATGCCTTGGTCGAGGAGGTGTTGTTGGCCAGCCGACTCGATGCTGGACAAGCGCCTGAACCGCTCGAGCCGGTTGACTTGTTGGCACTTGCGGCCGAGGAGGCTGCGCGCGTGAACGCCGAGGTCGAGGCTTTGGACGAGGTGCCGCGTTTGCCTGGCAGCGAGCGCTTGTTGCGCCGTGCGCTGCGCAATCTGCTGGAGAACGCGCGGCGCTACGGGGGGGGTGACATCAGCGTCGCCGTGGCGCTGACAGCTACCGGCCGGCTAGAAGTGAAGGTCTGCGATCGCGGGCCAGGCGTGCCAGCTGAACTGCGTCAGCGTATTTTCGAGCCCTTCTTCCGCGTGCCCGGCCACACCGAGCGTGAAGGTGGTGTTGGGCTGGGTCTGAGCTTGGTGCGCCAGATTGCCGAGCGCCACGGGGGTCAAGTGGCTTGCGAAGCGCGTGAATGTGGCGGCAGCTGTTTTGTGCTCAGCCTGCCGAGGGCTGGCCCAGCCGCTTGAGGGCAACGAGATCAGGTTGTTGGGATGAGGGTCGTGTCGATTGGCTCAGCGCTTTTGGGCTGCCTGGCCAGCACCCAAGCCAGTAGACCGGTCAAAGCGAAGGCTGCGACTGTGAGGCCGACGGTCGAAGCGATCCAGAAGCCGTTCGCGCCACGCCAGTCAGTGGGCAGCGCGTCGCCCAAGGTGAAAGCCAAGGTGTAGCCGCCGCCCAGACCCACGCCCCACAGCGCCAGCACGAAAATCAGCAAAGGCCAGGTCGCGATGCGCCAGGCCCGCAACACGAAAGCGGCCGAGGTCTGCAGCGCATCGGCAGCATGGAACAAGGCCACCCAGGCCAACAGCGGCATCGCAGCCGCCACCACCGCCGAGTTGTCGGTGTAGATCTGCAGCACTTGGGTGCGGGTGGCAAACACCGCGCTGCCGACCAACAGCGCGAGCATCAACGTGAACTGCATGCCGTGCCAGCCCAGGCGGCGTGCGTCACGCAGGTCGCCTGCGCCGATGCGCTGGGCCACCAAGGTGCTGGTGGCATTGCTGAGACCCATCGGCAGCATGAACAGCAGCGACACCAGATTGGCCGCAATCTGGTGGCCCGCCACCGCGGTTTCCCCCAGGCGCGAGATGAAGATCGCCATGAACGCAAAAGCGGTCACTTCGACCAGGATCGACATCCCGATCGGTAGTCCCAATCGCAGCAATGCGCGCATTGAGCCCAGGTGCAGCGCACGTTGGCCAGGCGCGGCCAGTTCAAAGCGATGGTAAAAAGGGTCGCGCCGAAGCACCAGCCAAGCGATCAAGGTCTGCACCCACATGGCGATCATCGTTGACAGGCCGCAGCCCAGCACGTCCAGTGCTGGGATACCCAAGGCCGGCACACCCGAGACCAAGGCCACTGACAGCGGGATCTTGAGCGCCAGACCGCCGATCTGCAACGCCATCACGGCTTTGGGCCGCGACACTGCGACATTGAAGCCCCGGTAGACCGTGAACAGCAGCGAGGCTGGCAATGCCACAGCGAGTGCCAGCAGGTAGCCACGCACCTTCTCCGCCACTGGCGGGCTGGCTTGCGCCAAGGCCAGGAAAGGGGCCGGAAAGGCCAGCAACGCGCAACCAATCAAAGCCAGTCCCAGCGCCAGCCAAAGCGCTTGCCATGCTTGGTGACCGACCTCGCGCAGTCGTTGCGCGCCGAACAGCTGGCCGACAATCGGGCTGACCGCGAGCACGATACCCATCAAGCCGATGAACACGGTGATGTAGCTGGCGCTACCGACCGCCAGCGCGGCCAGGTCGGTGGGCGATCGCCTTGCCATCAGCACGGTATCCACCGTGCCGAAGCCCAGCACTGCAAGTTGTCCAATGAAGACCGGCCAGGCCAGCGGCACGATGCGCTGCACGCTGGCGCGAAAGCCCTTCATCATCGCCGCTTGTCGGCAGATGCCGATCGATTGGGGCTGATGCCAGCCGCGCCGTTGAGACTGCCGCTTGCGCGTTCAGCATAGCGGTTGAAGCGCCAGGCCGTGCTCTCCATCGTGATGCGGTGCCAGACTTCGCGCTTGTGGACTGGGTCGAGTTGTGGCCAGTCCTGCACTTCCCGTTCGGTGCGGCCACAGCCCTTGCACAAAGCATCGCCCTGCGCGGTCGAGCAAATGGCGATGCAAGGCGTGTCGGGGGTCTGGGCGTACCAGGCCATCCAGGCTTGGCGGGCCTGCGCCGAAAGGGATGCCTCATCGGCCTGTTTCGTGCGGTGGTAAACCATCAGGCCATAGGTCTCGGCCAGTGCACGCACCTCGGCGCATGCCGTGATGCCGTCAGGCGAAGGGCTGCGTTGGCGCCACCAATTGATCGCGGCTTCGATGTCGACGATGTGGATGCCTGCCATGGGTTGAATAGTCGATCTCAATGCGCTGGCTTGGTGTGCGGGAACTGGTTTGCATTTTCAGGATCGGCGCCAGCAAGCCGGTCGGCAGCGTACCGGGTCCGAAGCGTTGGCGCTGAGGCTAGGCCTGTTGGCGAAACGCTGTCGGCCACAACGCCAAAGGCGGGCACGAGGCCCGCCTTCAGACAAACCTCACGGAGGCCTGTAGCCTGGCTGCCGCCAGGCCGGTAAATACTCAACGAGGGCCGCGCTTTGGGCCAAAGCTTGGTTTGGCACCGAAGGCAGGCCGCTTCGGGCGGTCCCCGCCAAAGCCTTCTCGGGCCGGTCTGTCGCTGCCGCCGGCAAAGCCGCCGGGGCCGCGCGGCGCCTGGCTGCGGCTGTCGTTGCGGAAACCGCCTTCACGGAAACCACCATGCGGCGCCGCGTCGCGAAAACCGCCTTGAGGCGCCGCGTCGCGGAAGCCGCCCTGCGGACGACTGGCATCACGGAAGCCACTGTTGGCATGACCTTCGTCACGGTGACCGCCGTGTGGCCGTGAGTCATCTGGTCTGAAGCCGCCGCCAAAGCCGCCGGCTGGTCGACGGTCACCGCCGAAGCCGCCGCCGCCAAAGCTGCCACGGTCGCCGCCACGCGGGCCACCGAAGCTCGGCCGGCCACGGCTGAAGCTCGGGCCATTGCCGGGACCGCTCATGCTGGGCGCTGTGTATTTCGGCTCCAAACCGGCCACCACGGCAACAGCGATCGGCTGGGTTGTGAACCGCTCAATACGGCGGATCATGCCGACGTCGCGTCGCTCGGCCAGCGTGATCGCCAGACCATTGCGACCGGCACGGCCGGTGCGGCCAATGCGATGGATGTAGTCTTCCGGCTTCATCGGCAGGCCATAGTTGATGACATGGCTGATCGTGGGCACGTCGATGCCGCGGGCTGCGACGTCGGTCGCCACCAGCACGCGCAGGTGGCGGTTGCGCAGGTCTTGCAGCACGCGGTTGCGCTTGCCTTGCGGCATGCCGCCATGCAGCGCAGCGACGGCATGCCCGATCTGGCCGAGCTTGAAGGCCACTTCGTCGGCGTCGCGCTGGGTGCTGGTGAACACTAGGCACTGATCCATGTCCTTGTCGGTCAGCAATTGCTCGAGCAAGGCATGCTTGTGGTGCATGCTGTCGGCCCAGTGCAGCCGTTGCTCGATGCCGGCATGGCTATCCGTGTGGTTGTCGACACTGATGCGCTGCGGCTCCTTGGTGAGTTGCTGGGCCAGGTGGCCAACGTTGCCAGCGAAAGTGGCCGAGAACATCAAGGTCTGGCGCGCTTCAGGCAGGGTCTGGGCGATCGTCGTGATGTCGTCGATGAAGCCCATGTCGAGCATGCGGTCGGCTTCGTCGAGGACCAACATTTCGACATGGCCCAGGATCGCCGCGCCGGAATTCATCAGGTCGAGCAAACGCCCAGGAGTGGCTATCAGCACGTCGAGCGGCGCGCGCAGCGCCTTCAACTGCGCCTGGTAGGGCACACCGCCGACGACGTGGGCCACCTTCAGGCCCGACACGCCGTATCCGTAGATCGAGCAAGCTTTCGAGACCTGCTGCGCCAGTTCACGCGTCGGTGCCAGCACGAGGATACGGGGCCCAAAGGGCTTGCCCTTCTCGCGCTTCTTGGCCGGGTCGCTGCGGGCATCGAGGATGCGTTGCAGCGCGGGCCAGACGAATGCGGCCGTCTTGCCGCTGCCGGTCTGAGACGACACCATCAGGTCACGCCCGGTCAATGCCGAAGGCACTGCGCGGGCTTGCACGTCGGTCGGGCTGGGGTAACCTGCGTGGGTGATCGCCTTGACGATCTCAGGCGCCAGGCCGAGGGCGGCGAATTCAGCACCGTTGGGTACGGTGATGGCGGGCTGGTCTTCGACGTTGTCTAGGGCCAGGGCGGGTTCGTGGGCGATGTCAAAACTCATGGCAGTAACTTTCAGCAATAGCTCGGCCTGCCCCGGTGGCTTGTGGCCACAGCAAAGCAGACCCCGGTGCCGCAAATGATTTGCAGGCAACCGCAGTGGGGTCGCGACTTCATTGGAAGGGTGGGGCAGGCGACCCGGTTGACCGGGCATTGCCTAGCGTTCTTTGCCCAAACGTCCGGAAGCGACTGCATCGCCGCCAACCAGGACTCGAGACGCGGTATCTGTCCCTGCGCTGAAATTTCAGCTTTCTAGCAAGGCCCGGCTCGATGAGGGTCAGAGGGGATGAACGAAAGACGTCAGGCAATCCCGACGTCAATTAGGATTATGGCAGATTTCGCCGGCCTGTGGCGATGTTTGCCACGTCATGATGCGCATCAATGTTCCGCAAAGCGATTTCGGCTGGCCTTGATCAGGTCACTCGCCTTCTCGGCAATCATGATCGTCGGCGCATTGGTGTTGCCCGCAACGATGCGCGGCATGATCGATGCGTCGACCACCCGAAGTCCTTGCAAGCCGCGCACCTGCAGATTGGCATCCACAACGTCCATCGCGCCAGGTCCCATTCGGCAACTGCCCACCGGGTGGTAGATGGTGTCGGCATGCTGGCGAACAAAGTCGGCGATCTGCTCGTCGCTGCGTGCGGAGGCCGACCTCGCTGATTCACGCCCGCCCAAGCCGGCCAGCGCCGGTTGGGCCAGGATCTGGCGCATCCGTTTGACACCGTTGACCATGCGATCCAGATCGCTTGGCGCTGACAGAAACGCCGGGTCAATCAGTGGAGTCGCCAGCGGATCAGCGCTGGCGAGCGTCACGCTGCCTCGGCTTTCAGGGCTGAGCAGGCAGACATGGCAGGAGTAGCCGTGCCCGAACACGGTCGTTCGGCCGTGGTCGGCCAACTTGCCGATCACGAAATGAAGTTGCAAATCTGGCGCAGCCTGCTCAGGGCTGCTGCGGATAAAGCCACCGGCTTCTGCAAAATTGGTCGTCAGGATGCCGCTGCGATGCCGGCGCCACTCAAGCATGCCCGAAATCGCGTGGCGCAAACCGATCAGCGAAATGCCAAACAGATCGGTCGCTTTGGGCGCATCGACCACCTGCACCACATCGAGATGGTCGTGTAGCCTCTGGCCCACGCCAGGCAGGTCGTGCAGTACCGGGATGCCCATGGCTTGCAGGTGTGCGCCTGGGCCGACACCGCTGAGCATCAGCAACTGGGGCGACTGCAGCGCGCCGGCGCTGAGCAATACTTCAACGCGTGCCTGCACCTGGTGCCGGGTGCCTTGCTGCAGGTATTCGACGCCGGTCGCTCGCTTGCCGTCGAACAGGATTTGCGTGGCCTGTGCGCCGGTGATCACCTGCAGATTCGGCCGAGCGAGCGCAGGTGTCAGATAGCCCTTGGCCGAACTGCATCGCTCGCCTTGGCGATGGGTCACCTGGAAAGGGCCCACCCCCTCCTGGCTGGCACCATTGAAGTCGGGATTCAAGGTATGGCCGGCTTGTTGTCCTGCCTGAATGAACAGGGACGAGCAGCGGTTGGCTTGCAGCAGATCCTGCACGTGTAGCGGGCCGCCGCTGCCGTGCCAGGTGTCCGGGCCTCGGGTGTTGTGCTCTGAGCGCTTGAAATACGGCAACACCTCATCGAAACCCCAGCCTGGATTGCCTTCCGCAGCCCAGCCGTCGTAATCTGCGGCCTGACCTCGGACATAGACCATCGCGTTGATCGAGCTCGACCCGCCCAGTACCTTGCCGCGCGGCTGGTAACCGCGGCGACCGTTCAGCCCGGCCTGCGGCGTGGTCTCGAAGCCCCAGTTCAAGCCTTTGACCTTGGCCATCAGCGCCAGACCCGCTGGACAGTGGATCAGCACGCTGTTGTCGACCGGGCCAGCCTCGAGCAGCGCGACGCGTACCGCAGGGTCCTCGCTCAAGCGTGCTGCCAGCACACAGCCGGCCGAGCCGCCACCGATCACCACATAGTCGAACATGGATAGAGGCCTCCTGCCTATCACGGGTCCAGCGGCGGACCGATTGGGTCATCATAGCGACCCGCGTGGTGCGGCTGCTGGCTGGCTGGTTCTACCAACGCGAACGGACCACTGGTCATGGGTCAGTACCCGAATTCGCAATAGCTGTTACATTACCGTCACAGACATGCACGAGGCCGTTTCCACAAGGTCTTATCCCCGTACCGCCTGATGTCGCCGAAGTGAAGGTTTGTTTCGACGTCCAAAGGGCCCGTCCAGGTTTGAACTCCCGGTTCGACGTTTCTTGAGTGTCTCTGTCCGCGCAGCGCGTAAGCCTGTACGGTGGTTTTATTTTCATCAACAGACTCAATAAGGAACTTCTCCATGAGCACCACACAAACTGGCGTCGTCAAATGGTTCAACGATGGCAAGGGCTTCGGCTTCATCACGCCTGAAGACGGCAGCAAGGATCTGTTCGCCCATTTCAGCGAAATCCGCAACAACGGCGGTTTCCGTAGCTTGGCCGAAAACCAACGCGTCGAATTTGAAGTCAAGCAAGGCCCCAAGGGTCTGCAAGCTGCGAACATTCGCCCGCTGTAAACCGACTCGGGGCGCCGATGGGGCCCTGATCTCACCGGGCGGTGATGCCGCTTGATGAACAAAAAAACCGCGCCTGTGAAGGTCGCGGTTTTTTTTCGTCCGGCCCGCCCTGGCGCGCAGGGCGGGGTGGTGCAGGGATTGCTGGTTCAGGCCACAGCCGGCGGCGCTGCCAGGCCGGTTTCTGCTGGCGGTGCGGATGCCTGATCCTGACTCCCGTCGTCGCTGCCAGGCCCTTGCTTTTTCTTCTGCAGCTTTTCTTCGTTCTTGCGTTTCTTGGCCAGTTCGCGCTGACGTTTCTCATACGAGTAATTCGGGGTCGCCAAGGCGGTACTCCTTTAGATGGCTGGCGCGCGCCGGTCGCGCGTCGAAACTGAGCCAGAGCATAAGGCATTCGCCAGCGTGGGCCTGCGGCCGATGCGAACGGGTCTGCGTGTCTGTCAAGAAAAAGCCAAGGGCCACCGAGGTGGCCCTTGCTGACGGACAGGGCATCAGCCCAGACCGGTTGTGTCGGCTCCGGTGACGGGTTCCGGTGGGCCGCCCATTATTGCGGTCGATTTTGGCCTTGACGAATCGATTGTGACGGCCGCGCATGACGTTGATATGACGGGCCACCAGGATTGGCTGACCTTTTTCGCGCTTCCGTGAAGTCTGTTGAAAATGCTGCAGTGCACAATAATTCGATCTTTCCACTCACTGCAGTCCACCGGAGCTCTCGCGCCATGCGCTATGTCGTGTTCAATCAAAAAGGCGGCGTCGGCAAGTCCACCATCGCCTGCAATCTCGCGGCGATCAGTGCATCGCAGGGTTTTCGCACGCTGTTGATCGACTTGGACCCGCAAGGCAACTCCACGCGTTATCTGTTGGGTGCTGCTGCTGACGAGGTTCGCGAAACGGTGGCCGAGTTCTTTGAACAGACCTTGAAATTCACGCTCCGAACCCAGGCCATCGACGAGTTCATCATCTCGACGCCTTTCGAGTGCCTGCACCTGCTGCCCTCAAGCACCAAGCTCGAGGAGATACATGGCAAGTTGGAGTCGCGCTACAAGCTCTACAAACTGCGCGATGCACTGGCTCAGATGACAGCTTATGACCGCGTCTACATCGACACGCCGCCGGCCTTGAACTTTTACACGCGCTCGGCCTTGATTGCCGCCCAAGGCTGCCTGATTCCGTTCGACTGCGATGACTTCTCTCGCCGTGCGCTGTACTCTTTGATGGACAGCGTGCAAGAGATTCAGGTTGATCACAACCCAGGCTTGCAAGTCACTGGCATTGTGGTCAATCAGTTCCAGCCGCGCGCCAAGTTGCCGCAGCGCCTGGTGCAGGAGCTGATCGCCGAGGGGTTGCCGGTGCTCCGGCCTTACCTCAGCGCCAGTGTCAAGGTCAAGGAATCGCACGAACAGTCATTGCCGATGGTGCACCTGAATGCACGCCACAAGCTCACGCTGGAGTATCTCGCGTTGCATCAGGCGCTACAGCCCGACCAGCACGCAGAGCGATGACACCTAGCCCATTTTTTTGGCCGCCGGCGCGTCGATCACCAGATCGCTGAGCGCACTGGCCACGCAGGGCAGGATCCAGCCTTCGGCCTTTTCATGGGCCAGCAGGCCCGGCCAGTCAACCAAGTAGTCGATGTCGCCGCTGACCAGGCGCGCCAGGCAGGCCCGGCAAGTGCCGTTGCGGCAGGAACTGGGCAGTTGAAACCCTGCGGCGATGGCGGCCTGCAGCAGGCTCATGCCCGCCGGCACAGGCAGTTGCCAGCCGGCAGGCAGCAGCGTCAGCCTGTGGCCGGACCACGCTGCACCCGTTTCAAGTTCAGGCATCCTGGCGGCGCCTGGCAAACACCAGCATTTGATTGTTGGCGGGCATCGACAGGCGATGGTTGAGTTGCAAGCCGGCTGTGTTCGCCTGATTGGTCACTTCATGCAGCCACCGGATGCCCCATTGCGGGTTGCGCGCGCGCAGGTCGGCGTCGAAGCTCAGGTTGCCATCCGCGATGGGCTCACCTTCGACCCTGTAGGGGCCGTAGGTGATCAGCAAGCCTTGCGGTGCGAGCCAGCTCGCCGCGCCACGCATCAACGCGCCGCAGCAGGCCCAGGGCGCAATGTGCAGCATGTTGGCACAGAAGACCGCGTCGAACGACTCGCCAGGGGCCAACGTCCAGGGTTCGGCAAGAACGTCGAGACTCAAAGGCGCTTGCAGACCTGGCGACGGCTGCTGCGCGGCCCAGGCCGCGATTGACGTCAACGCAGATCGGTCCGGGTCGCTAGGTTGCCAAGTCCAGCCTGGTAAGCCGGCCGCGCAGTGCGCCGCGTGCTGTCCGGTGCCTGAAGCGATCTCCAGCAGCCTGCCGCTGGCAGGCAGCAATCGTTGCAAGGCTTCGAGAATCACGCCTTTGTTGCGATCTGCTGCAGCGCTGGTCCGGCAGGGATCCGTCGGTTGAGAGGTAGAGGGCATAGGGCCAGCAGTCTGCCATGCCGGTCGATCGGCGGGGTTCGCGTCCAGGGTTGAACGAGCACGATGGTGCGTTGTCGCGGCGGCCGACCACAATGCGGGTTTGAGGCTGGCGAGACCCACAATGCAGATCATCCCTTTCGAGTTGCGTGCCGAATTCATCACATTGGATCGCCTGCTCAAGGCCACAGGGCTGGCTGCGAGCGGCGGTGGCGCCAAGGCCATGGTGGCCGACGGTCGAGTGCAGGTCGATGGCCGCGACGAACTGCGCAAGACCGCGAAGCTGCGTGCGGGGCAAGTGGTCAGCCTCGCTGGTGCGCGGATCCGCCTGTTGCCACCCGGCGCTGGTCTGGCCGTGCCTTTAGCGGGCGACGACCTGGCGCCGCCTTGACCGCCAGGCGGGCCAAGGACAGGTCACCCACCGGCTGCCGCGTCCCAGTGGGCTGCCGACCTCGGGCCCCCGTCATCAAAGCGAGCGCTAGGCGCTGTCCCGTGCCGCGGCGAGCTCGGGGCCTGGTTCTCGGCTTGAATGTTCGGGGATGAGCGTGAGTGGGTAGGCCGAGGCGGTCTGAGACAATCCCAGCAACGCCGGTTTCGTGCCCCCGAAGCCGGCGTTTTTCATGCCACGGGGCCATGTCGAGGAACACCATGATTAAAAACCTCCCGCGCGCCGTCAGGGCTGCGCTGGTCAGTGCCATGGGCATCGGCGCGTTCGCCGCAGCGCCTCAAGCGGCGGCGTTGCAGGTCTGCTTTGTCTATGTCAGCCCGGTCGGCCAAGCCGGTTGGACCTATCAGCACGATTTGGGACGTCAAGCGCTGGCCAAATCCCTGGGCACCCAAGTCACGACCCGCTTCGTCGAAGCGGTGGCTGAAGGGCCGGACAGCGAGCGCGTGATGCGGGACTTGGCGCAGCAGGGTTGCGGCCTGATCTTTGCCACCAGCTTCGGCTATCTGGAGCCCGCGCTGCGGGTGGCGGCGGAGTTTCCAGCGCTGCGTTTCGAGCATGCCGGCGGCTACAAGACCTCGGCCAACCTGGGCACCTACAACGCCCGCTACTACGAGGCGCGCTGGCTGGCCGGCTGGCTGGCTGGCAAGCAGAGCAAGACCGCTGTGGCTGGTTATGTGGCGGGCTTTCCGGTGCCCGAGGTGGTGCAGGGCGTCAATGCTTTCACGCTGGGCATGCGCGCGGCCAACCCCAAGGCCGAAGTCCGACTGGTCTGGCTCAACAGTTGGTTCGATCCTGCCCGCGAGCGCGAGGCCGCGATCACCCTCGTCAATCAAGGTGCCGATGTGCTGACCAACCACAGCGGTTCATCGGCGGTTGCGCAGGCGGCCGAGGAAAAGGGCGTGATGCTACTGGCTTACCAGAGCGACATGGTGCGCTTCGCCCCCAAGTCCCAGCTCGCGGCGGTGACCCACCAATGGGGGGGCTTTTTCACCGAGGTGGCGCGCTCGGTGATGGCGGGCACCTGGACGCCACAACCGGTCTGGGGCGGTATGAAGGACGGACTGGTGCAACTCAGTGCCGTCAGTCCAGCGCTGCCGGTGGCCGTGAAGGCCGAGCTGGCACAGCGCCAGCAGGCGATCATCGATGGCCGGTTCAAACCGTTTGCCGCACCGCTGATCGACAACCAAGGCCGCAACCGGTTGGTGCGGGGCGCTCTCGATGATGCCCAGATCGCCAGCATGGATTGGTTGGTCCAAGGAGTGATGGGCACATTGCCCGCATCGCGCTGAACGCCCCGCCATCAGCCCAAGGCTGCGGCGGCTTCGCCAAAGGCATAGGCGTCCATGCCCAGGCAGCCGTAGGTTAGGCTTTGGTGCAGCCGCTTGCCGGCGCCGCCGGCACCGGCACC
>CANFPU010000020.1 GCA_947448955.1 Burkholderiales bacterium | reverse complement strand
GGTGCTTCAGCCGCAGGCGCTGCTGGCGCTTCTGCCGCAGGCGCTGCTGGCGCTTCTGCCGCAGGCGCTGCTGGCGCTTCAGCCGCAGGCGCGACCGGTGCCTCTGCCGCAGGCGCGGCCGGTGCTTCAGCCGCAGGCGCTGCTGGCGCTTCTGCCGCAGGCGCTGCTGGCGCTTCTGCCGCAGGCGCTGCTGGTGCTTCAGCCGCAGGCGCTGCTGGTGCTTCAGCCGCAGGCGCTGCTGGTGCTTCAGCCGCAGGTGCTGCTGGTGCAGGGGCCGGGGCCGGGGCCGGCGGGACCCGAGGTTCGCCACCGCGGCGCTCGACCTCGGCATCGACAATGGACTCTGCCGACACCACATCAACTCGCGTGGCCTGCACGGCGGCTTGGACAGAGGTCACCGATTGCTTGGCGCTGTCGACTTCAGCCTGCGCCTGATCGCGCAAATCGGTGACCTTGGCCTGCACTTCGTCGCAGGACTTCTGCATCTCAGCAGAAGCTTCAGACAGCGCTTCACGCAACGAATCAGCCGCCGCAGCCACATCGACCAGCGACGCCGCCAATTGCTGCTGCGTCTGCTGCGCACCCTCATCAGCAGCGGCCAGTGCTTCGGTCATGTCGTCTGACATCGACTGCATAGGCTGCATCGCCTCAGCCAATTCAGTTTCGACGGCCTGGCTCGCCTGGTCCGCCTCTCCAGCCGCGGCTTCAGCGTCGTGACGAGTTTCTTCTAACGGCAACTCAATGGCTTCGCGGGCACTGTCGCCCAGACCGCTCCAAGCGCCCGCCAACTCGTCGGCTTGCACCTGTAAATCTTTGACGGCATCGGCCATCGGGCCGGCTGCACTTTCCAGCTTGGCACGAAGCTGAGGGCCGCATTCCAAACAAAGCACCGGGAACCCGCCGGAAGCCTTGTCGACCAGCGATGCCACCAAATCCTTTTGAGCCTGCTGTCCAGCACCCTCAGCCGAGGCCATCGCCTCAGCGAGTTTGGATTGGGCGGCTTCCGCTGCGGCTTCAAGCTGCTGCGGGATGCTTTCGGGGGATTGGAGGGCACTTTCGCCCTGCGCCTGCGCGGCATCTGCCAGCGCTTTCGCCTGACCCTCCGCCCCTTGAACAGCGCCCTTGGCTGCGCTCTCCAGCTTCGACTGGGCATCGGCGGAAATCTCAATGACTTTCTGGCACATCAAACAATGCAGCGGCAATTGGAATCGCGCCAACATGCCACTGGCATCCGCAGGCAGGGATTGGATCCACTCGTCTGCCACGGCCGCAGCCTCGTTGACCAGATCGGCTGCCGCATCACAGGCGGCTGCCAGTGCCTGGTTGACGGAGCCCGCTCGCGACACCGCAGCGCCCAGATCACTGAGCAAATCGGCACTTCCAGGCCACGACATTGCGCCGCCGGCCTCGCCCAGACCCGGCACGCTCGCTGCCAGGCCGGACAGACCCGACAAGGATAGGCCTCCGCCAGCTCCACCCCCGCCGAGAGCGCCTGCGGAAAGGCCGGACAGGCCGGACAAGCCCGACGGACCGGAAATACCGGACAAACCGGATAGCCCCGGCAAGGACAACCCGCCGCCAGCCCCACCGGTCCCGCCTGCCCCCAATGACAGGCCAGGCAGTCCCGGCAATCTAGGCAGATTGGGCAGGCTGAAGTTGGCGACCATCTTGGCCGCGTTGCTGAGGCCATGCTCCAACAGTTCGAACGCATGGTCCAGCGCCACGTCCAGCGACCGCCGGCCTTGCGTCAAGGTGAGGTCGATTCGCCCCCGCAGTTGCTCGATCAAGGCCAGCGCCTGTTCCTTGGGTTTCTGAGCCGATAGGCGCAACTCGGCCAAACGAGCCCTCATCGCATCGATCTGGTCCTGCACCGGGTTGGCCAGCGGCGGCAGCTTGGCCGCCGCAGCGTCGATCGACAAGTGGGTGCTGGAAAGACCGTCGGCCAGACGTTTTCGAACAGGGCCCAACGCCGTCTGGTTCAGCCCATCGACTTTTGCGCGCACATCTGCCACCGACTCCCGAGGCTTGGCTTTCGCCAAAAAGGCGTCGATCGCAGCCCGAACCTGGGCCATCAACGGATCGGGTTTGGCCTTGATGGCCTCGGCTTGCGCCTTCAGTTCATCGGCGACCTGGGCCAATTTTTCCTGACCCTGTGCCAGCGCCGCTTGCACCTGCGCGAGCAAGCCGAGCAGCCGGTTGACCACCGTCTTGACTTGGACAATCGCCTGCTCCAACAATCCACGCAGCGTGCCAACGGCCTTGATGGCCAGATCCATCAAGCCCAGCGCGGTTTTGCCGGCAGTGCGCACGGTGGTTCGTGCCGTGGCGATCGCGGTGCGAATGCCAGGCAGACTGGATTTGACACCGACGAACAACAGCCGTGCAGCGATCAGCGGCGGCACCCGCATCTGGTATTTCGTGCAGGTGGCGATTGCGGTGTCGCAGCAGGCTTCGGCTTGATCGATTTCGTCGCTGGCCGCAGACAAGGCGCTGTCGGCCTGCTGCATAAAGTTGACGATGCGCTGTCGTACCTCTTGCACAAAAGCTTCAGCGGCGTCGATCTGCGGCTTGACAGTGTCTTCGAGCAGCTGAGGTATCGACAACAGCGTGGCCTTGACACCCTCGATCTCCGCATCAAGCTCTTTCAAGATGTCTGAGAGTTCGGCCAGCACCTCGACCACCGCGGCCACCACCTTGTCGATGGCCGTGCGGATGGTGTCGATCATGGCTTGCAAGCGACCCACCTGCGCATCGACCAGCGCCAGCACTTCGTCAACCGCTTTGCCGACCTCGTCAACCTGCGACACCAGCAAAGCGATCGCCGCCTGAGCCTTGTCCAGCGGCATCTGCAACAGCTCGCCCGCATCGTCGCAACGGTCGTGCAACAGCTTGGCTTGGTCCTGCAGTTCGGTCAGCGCCTGACGTAGCGTATCCACCGCCACATCGAGCCGGTCAAACACCCGGTCGAGTGCATCGAATACCTCCTGCACCGACGCATCCACCGCCTCGACCGCACGGTCCAGGGTGTCCGGCACAACCTGGGCCAACGTCCTCAAGTCAGCCTGTAGCGCATCGGCGCCTTCATGGACTTCGGTCTTGAGCAGGTTGAGTTCAGCCAGTGCAGCGGTCTCCGCGCCACGGACCATCGCTTGAGCACGCGCATGCGCCGCTTCCACTGCCACATTGGTGTCCATCGACACCACCGTCTGGGCCGCCACATCGCGCAGCTCATTGAGTTCTGGCAGCAGGGCTTGTAGCTGGCTGGCAAACCGGTTGAGACGCGGCTCGACATCGGCCGCCCGCAGCGCAATCCCCTGGCCTCGCTGCAACAAGGCCTGCAATTGCTCGGTCAGGCCTGAGACATCGGGTTGTGCTGCCAACAGCCGGTCGGGCAGTGCGGTCACGATGGCCAGCGCCGTTTGTAACTCGGTACTGGCCCCGCCCAAGCTCTGCCCTGCGGTCAACAAGCGGTCACCCAGCCCAGACAAAGTGCTGGCCAAAGTCTGCAAGTCGGCTTGGCAGCGCCCCAACGCTGCAGTCAAAGGCGGCAGCAGACCGGTCGGATCCAGCAAAGGGCCCAATTCGAGCAGCTTGGTGACGATGCCTTTGAGCCTATCCTGCACCGCGCCCAGTGCTTCACTGGTCGCCGTCAACCCCTCACCGATCTGCGTCTTCAAGGTGCCACCCGCCTCAGAGATGGCCGCGCTGACCTTGCTCGCACCGCTGGTCAGTGCGGTCTGGGTTCGGGTGACGAGTTGCATGGGTTGGCGCTTGGCAGCGTCAAAGACTGTCGAGCTTGGTCTGGGCGTCTGCGCTGGCTTTGGCCATGGCCTCCTTGACCGGCGGCAGTTTGTCAGGCGCAGGGGTTAGCGAGGCCGAGGCTGAATCGACACTGACCATGGTCAAGTCCATCTGTGCCAACGACTGGTCAACCTCTGGCAGGACGACAGCAGCCTCTATCTGCAGATCCTCCAACGCCGGCAACAGGTCGGTCAATACCGGGACCGTCGCCAAGCTGGTGAGCGCCGGCAAATCGGCCAAGTCCACCGCCGCGGCTGCACCCGCAGCACCTGCCGCCGCCGCACCTGCGCCCGCAGCCGCAGCACCTGCAGCACCTGCAGCACCCGCAGCACCCGCAGCCGCTGCGCCTTCGCCCGCCGCACCGGCACCGGCACCGGCAGCGGCACCCGCACCCGCACCCGCCGCGCCGGGTGGCGCCACCAGTCGGCTCAATGGCACCTGCCGAATCGCGGCTTCAGCCAATTGCCGCAGCGCACGAACCTCAAGCACCAGGGCGCGCAACACATCCACCGCGTCATTCGGTACGTTGGCCATCAGCCTGTCCTCCACACAGCCTGGGCTAGCAACGCACGGCCGCCATGTCCTGGCAAATTGACCGAGTTTTCGGGCATCGACACGCCTTGAAAAGTGAGTAAATCCAATCCTGGTGCAAACCACGCTGGAACGGGCAAACCAATCAAACCAAGGTGGCGCCCTAATTTGTACCAAGGATCGACCGCCCGGGAATGCTAACCGGTTACGCGTGTCAGGAGCCCGCTCAAAGCGCGCGATCGCGCGCATGGTGAGGTCGAAGCAGGCATGCCGTGCGAGGCCATAGGGTTCAAGCACGCCGACGCAATCGCGGTCCTCTAGGCAAGCCGGGGCCTGATTCCATTACGATCCGTCCCAAATGAACAACCGGGACCGATGATGACAGGCATGCAACGCTATCCCCACCTATTCAATCCACTAGACCTCGGCTTCACCCGTTTGAAGAACCGGGTGTTGATGGGCTCGATGCACACTGGCTTAGAAGAGGCCGAGAACGGCTTCGAACGGATGGCCGAGTACTACGCCGAGCGCGCGCGCGGCGGCGTCGGCATGATCATCACCGGTGGGATTGCCCCCAACGAGGAAGCCGGCAGCGGCAGCAAGCTGTCGACGGCGGCTGAAGCCGCGCAGCACCGCGCCATCACCACGGCGGTTCATGCCGCTGACGCGGACGTCAAGATCTGCCTGCAGATCCTGCACACTGGGCCACTGGCGCGGACACCGCTGTGCGTCGCACCGTCGCCGGTCAAGTCGCGTATCGCCAGCTACACGCCGCGCGAGCTCGACGAGGCGGGGATCGAGAAGCAGATCAGCGATTTCGCCAACTGCGCCCGACAGGCACAGGCCGCTGGCTATGACGGCGTCGAGATCATCGGCTCGGCCGGTTACCTGCTGTCGACCTTCCTGGTGCGCAAAACCAATCTGCGCACCGATCGCTGGGGCGGAACCTGGGAAAATCGCATGCGCATGCCGGTCGAGGTTGTGCGACGGGTGCGCGAAGCGGTCGGTCAGCGCTTCATCGTGATCTTCCGCATCGCGGCGATGGACATGCTTGAAGGCGGCCTGGCCTGGGAAGAGATCGTCTCGTTGGCCCAGGCGATCGAGGCCGCTGGCGCAAACATCATCAGCACTCATTTTTGCTGGCATGAATCGCCGGTGCCGACGATCGCCACCATGGTGCCACGCGCAGCGTTTGCCCAAGTCACAGGACGCTTGCGCAAGGTTTTGTCGGTGCCGGTGATCACCAGCAATCGCATCAACATGCCGGCAGTGGCTGAGGAAGTGCTGGCGCGCGGCGACGCCGACTTGGTGTCGATGGCGCGGCCGATGCTGGCCGACCCCGAGATCGTGCTGAAGGCCTTGCAAGGCCGAGAGGACGAAATCAACACCTGCATCGCCTGTAACCAGGCGTGCCTGGACCACACCTTCGGCGGTCACAAGCAAGTCAGCTGCCTGGTCAACCCGCGCGCCTGCAACGAAACCTTGCTACGGTACCTGCCGACGCCAGCCTCCAAACGCATCGCGGTCGTGGGCGCTGGCCCGGCCGGCTTGGCCTATGCGACGGTCGCGGCGCAGCGCGGCCACCGTGTCACGTTGTTCGATGCCGGCGCCGAGATTGGTGGCCAGTTCAACCTCGCCAAGCGCATCCCTGGCAAGGAGGAGTTCTACGAAACCCTGCGTTACTACCGGCGAATGATCGATGTGCACGGCATCGACCTGCACCTGAACACCCGGGTCGACGCAGCGAGCTTGAAGGCACAGGGCTTCGACGAAGTCGTGATCGCCACGGGTATCACGCCACGCCAGCCGGCCATCGACGGCATCCACCACGCCAAGGTCGTGCCTTACATCGACGCCATCCTGGGTCGCAAGCCGATCGGCCGGCGGGTGGCGATCCTGGGTGCGGGTGGCATCGGTTTCGACGTCGCCGAACTGGTTTCGCACGCGGGCGTCTCCGGTGCGGTCGATGTCGAGGTCTTCGCCCGAGAATGGGGCATAGATTTCAAGAACCACCCGCGCGGCGGCGTCACCGGGGTCACGCCTGAGGTCGCCAAATCAGACCGTGAGGTCTGGCTGATGCAGCGCAAGGCCGACGCGCTGGGCAAATCGCTGGGCCGCACCACGGGGTGGACCCACCGCATGACGCTCAACCGCCGCGGCGTTCACCTGGTGAGCGGCGTCGAATACCTCAAGATCGACGACGCCGGCTTGCACACGATGGTCAACGGCGAGCCGCGGCTGTTTGAGGTCGACAGCGTGATCATCTGCGCTGGCCAGACGCCGCTTCGCTCGCTCTATGACGAACTGATGGCCAGCGGCCTCAAGCCCAGCCTCGTCGGCGGGGCATTCGAGGCCTCCGAGCTTGATGCCAAGCGCGCGATTGACCAAGCCAGCCGCCTGGCGGCCGAGGTCTGATCGATGCGTCCGAACCCAGCTCCGTCCGCTGTGGCCACCGGCACTGAGCCCGAGCTGTCCTTTGTACCCTCCAACGGCATCTCAATGGCCAGCTTTGAGTGGCGGCCAGAACTGCGCGGCCAGGCGCCGACGCTGCTGTTTGTCCATGCCACCGGTTTCCATGCCAGGGTCTGGGACCAGGTCATTGCACGCTTTCCTGACCGGCACGTGGTCGCCGTCGAGCAGCGAGGCCACGGCCGCAGCCAAGCCAAGGACTTCAGCACTTGGGAAGAGTTCAGCCGCGACCTGGCCGGCTTCGCGGCTGCGCTCGATCTGCGCGGCGTGGTCGCCATCGGCCACAGCATGGGCGGGCATGCGCTGGTGCAAGCAGCCGCTTTCGCACCCGACAGCTTCTCGCAGTTGGTGCTGATCGACCCGGTGATCTCGGCGCCGGCCGATTACCACTTGCCGGCGCCGCCAGCAGGCACCGTGCATCCCTCGGCCTACCGCAAGAACCAGTTCGAGTCGCCGCAATCGATGTTCGACCGCTTCGTGGATCGGCCACCGTACTCGGTGTTCGAACGGCAGTGTCTGCTGGACTACTGCTTGCACGGTCTGCGTCCAGCCGACAACGGCGAGGGCTATCAGCTCACTTGTGCACCGGGTTTTGAAGGTCAGATCTACCCGTTGGCACGCCAAAACCGCGGTATCTACGCCAGCATCCGGTCTTTGCAGATTCCCGTGTTGGTCGTTCGCGCGCGGGTGCAAGACCCGAGCATCCTGCCTTGGGATCCGCTGGGTTCGCCCACCTGGCCAGGACTGGCCGGCGAGTTCCCGCAGGGGCGCGATATGCCGACGGACAAGACCCACATGATGCCGATGGAGGACCCAGCGATGGTGGCGCAGTTGATCCACGACGCCATGGCCGTGCGCTGATGCGCCGAAACGGCACAGGCCGCGCTGCATGAGCGAGCAGCGCACGATGCGGCTGCTGACGCTGGTGGTGGCATCAGCGCTGTTCATGGAGAGCCTGGTCAGCACAGTGATCGCCACCTCACTGGCAGCGATCGCAGCCGACTTGCAAGTCGACGCGTTGACGCTCAAGCTGGCTTTCACCGCCTACTTCGTCGCGCTGGCGATCTTCATCCCCATCAGCGGTTGGTGCGCCGACCGCTTCGGGGCCAAGACCGTGTTCGCCGCGTCGATCGCGGTGTTCACCTTGTCTTCGATCGCCTGCGCGCTGGCCTGGAACCTGCACAGCCTGATCGCCGGCCGCTTCTGTCAAGGGCTGGGCGGAGCGATGATGTTGCCGGTAGGTCGACTGATCCTGCTTCGGGTGATTCCCAAGCGTGAGATGGTCTCGGCGATGGCCTGGTTGGGCATACCCACGCTGTTCGCGCCCATTCTCGGCCCACCGGTGGGCGGTTTCATCACGACCTATTACCACTGGCGAGGCATCTTCTGGCTGAACGTGCCGGTCGGGATGATCGGGTTGGCGCTGGCGATGTGGCTGGTGCCACAGGTGCGGGCCGACACGCTTCGTCCGTTGGATTGGCCAGGCTTTCTGCTCACCGGCCTGGGCCTGTCGCTGGCGATCTTCGGCTTCACCCTGCTGGGCAGCCACCAGGGTGGCGTCTGGGTCGCGCTGGCGATGATGGCCGCTGGCGCGGCCTTGCTGGCGCTGTATCTGCGCCACGCCAGGCGTGCGGCGCATCCGATCATCGACTTGTCACTGCTGCGCCACGCGAGCTTTCGCCTCTCGCTGGTCGGCGGTTTGATGTTCCGTGTCTCGGTTGGCGCGATGCCCTTTCTGCTGCCGCTGATGCTGCAACTCGGGTTCGGCATGTCGGCATTCCAGTCGGGTACGTTGACCTTCACCTCGGCGGTCGGTGCGGTGACGATGAAACTGACCGCAGCGCCCATCCTGCGTCGCTATGGCTTCAAGAACGTACTGTGCGGCAATGCCTGGATCAGCAGCGCGATGATCGCCGCGCTGGCGATGTTCACGGTCCAGACCCCGCATGCAGCCATCATTGCGGTGCTGCTGGTCGGCGGCTTTTTCCGCTCGCTGCAGTTCACCAGCCTGAACACGCTGAGCTATGCCGATGTCGAGGCCAGCCAACTCAGCGGCGCCACATCGCTGGTCGGCGTGGCACAGCAGTTGTCACTCGCAGCAGGCGTCGCCGTGGCGGCAATGCTGCTCGACGGCTCCCGTGCCACCGACGGGCGCAGTGCGTTAACGGCTGTCGATTTTAGTCGCGCCTTTTGGGCGATAGGCTTGATCTCGCTGGTCTCTGTGCTTTGGTACCGCAAGCTCAGCCCCGATGCGGGCGCTGAGATGTCAGGCCACCTGCGTGCACCGGGATAGCCGCCAGATCGACTGGCAATGTATTCCATGCTGAAGACCACCACCGACATCAGTCCATGACGTCGGTGGCAGAAGCTCAGCCCAAAGCGGCATAGCGCTCCAGGTGATGATCGGCGTCGCCAAATCGCTGCGCCGCCATGGTCAGGCGCCGAAAGGTGTGCGAAACCTTCAACTCCTCGGTCATCCCCATGCCGCCGTGCAATTGCACCGATTCTTGGCTGATCTGACGTGCCGCATCGGCGATCTTGACCTTGGCCATCGACACTGTGCGCGACCGGTCAGCCGCATCGCCGCCAGTGTCAACCTTGGATGCCGCCATGATCGCCATCGACCGCGCCTGCTCGCAAACGATGTACATCTCGACCATGCGATGCTGCAGCACCTGGAACGACGCGATCGACACGCCAAACTGCTTGCGGGTCTTCATGTATTCCAGCGTCGCATCGTTGGCACTTTTCATCGCGCCAATCGCATCGGCGCACAGCAACGCGGTGGCGAAATCGACCGCCTCTTCGATCAGCGGCATCGCTGCGCCGAGCGGACCGAGCAGCGCGTCCGCCGCCAGTTTGACGCCGACCAGACGGACATCGGCTGCGCGCTGGCCGTCGACGCTGCGACTGGGGTTGAGCGTCACTCCCTCGGCGTGACGGTCGACCAGGAACAGGCTGACGCCGCCGGCCGGCCCGGCCAACGCCGAGACGATCAGGGTGTCGGCGGAAGACGCACCGAACACCACACATTTCTCGCCATCCAGCACCCAGCCGTCGCCGGCTGCACGGGCGTGGGTCTTGCTGGGTGTTAACTCATAGCGGCCACCGGGCTCAAGACCGGCGAAAGCCAGTTTGAGGTTGCCGGCCATCAGGCCCGGCAACATCGCTTGGCGCTGCGCCGCCGACCCTGCACGCGACACCAGGCGGCCACCCAGCGCGATGTTGTCGAGCAAAGGCTCGACCACCAGCGCCTCGCCGCAGGCTTCCATCGCGGCCATCAAGTCGAGCGCACCACCCCCGTAACCACCATCGGCCTCGGGCAACGCAATCGATGTCAAGCCGAGTTCGGCAAACGTGGTCCAGGCCGCATCGCTCAACCCGCTGGGCGACTTGAGGATCGCCTTGCGCTTTTCGAAGCTGTATTCATTGGCCAGGTACTTGCCAATCGAGTCAGCCAGTTGCTGCTGCTCTTCGCTGTATTCGAAGTTCATGACATGCTCCGGGTCAGAGGCCCAAGGTCATCTTGGCGATGATGTTGCGCTGGATTTCGTTCGATCCGGCGTAGATGCTGGCCTTGCGCAGATTGAAATAACGCGGCGCCAAGCGAGATTTGTAGTGATCGATCGCGCCGTTGTCGACTGCGGCAAACGGCTGCGCCATCGGGCCGACTGCCTGCATCATCAACTCGGTGATGCCTTGCTGGATCTCGGTGCCGCGGATCTTGAGCATCGACACATCAGCACCCGGTGGCTGGCCTGAGCGGCGCATCTTGTCAACGAATCGCATCGAGGTCAGCTCAAGCGCGGCGAGTTCGATCTCCAGACGCGACAGCCGGTCGCGAAACCGCGTGTCTTCCATCAGCGGCTTGCCGTTCTTGAGCTCGCGTGCAGCCAGCGCGCGCAGTGCGGCGATCTCGCGACGTGACCCTCCCACCTGACCCGATCCCATGCGCTCGTGGCCGAGCAGGTACTTGGCCACCGTCCAGCCCTTGTTCTCCTCGTAGACCAGGTTTTCGACCGGCACCCGGACATCGTCGAAGAAGATTTCATTGACCTCGTGGCCACCATCCATCAGGATCAATGGGCGCACGGTGATGCCAGGCGTCTTCATGTCGATCAGCAAAAAGCTGATGCCCTCTTGCCGCTTCTCGGCGGTCGGGTCGGTTCGAACCAGGCAAAAAATCCAGTCGCCGTAATGGCCCAGCGTGGTCCAGATTTTCTGGCCGGTGACACGGTAGTGATCACCGTCACGCACCGCGCGGGTCTTGAGCGAGGCGAGGTCTGAACCCGCGCCTGGCTCGGAATAACCCTGGACCCAGAAGTCGTCACCGTTGCGGATGCGTGGCAGGAACCGATTTTTCTGCTCAGGGCTGCCAAAGCGCATCAGCACCGAGGCGCACATCGACGGACCGAAGCTCGGCAGCCCGGGCGCGCCAGCCAGGCCGAATTCTTCGTCATAGATGTAGCGCTGGGTGATGTTCCAGCCCGTGCCGCCCCACTCCACCGGCCAGTGCGGCACCGACCAACCCTTGGCGGCGAGGATCTTGTGCCAACGGATGAACTCATCCTTGGTCAGGTGGCGATAACCGACCACCTTGTCGCGGATGTCGCTGGGGAGATTGCCGGCCAGCCAGGACCGGACCTCGTTGCGGAACGACTGTTCCTCGACGGAATAACTCATATCCATGACGGATGCCTTTCTGGGGTTGAAGACCAGCGGCGCGGAGGCGCCGGCTGGGCAAGACTGAAACGGTCAAACTGCGCGCGACAAGACGCGCTACTGATCCACTGCATCTTCGAAGCGCGGGCCGAGCTTGAAAGTGCCGCTGACCCGCGCCACATTCTGACCGTCCGCCGTCACCAGGCCTTGCATGAAGACCAGACTGCGCGTGATGCGCAGCACCTGACCCTCACCCTGAACCCAGCTACCCAACGGCGAAGGCGCGAGATAGTCGACCTGCAGACTGATGGTGGGCAGGAACCGGCCGGCCAAATCCTTGGACTGGAGATGCGCGCTCATCGGCAGCAGCATGTCGCAAAAGGTCGCCATCATGCCGCCGTGGCAAATCTTCATCGGATTGCAATGGCGCGGCTCAACGCGAAAACCCATCACCAAACCACGCTCACCGCGACGCGTGTAAAGCGGGCCATTGGCCGAGATGAAGCCGTCGCCGAAGTTGCGCGGCTTGAAACCCTCGGGAATCGCGAGATCGGAGCTCAGAGGCGCTCGATGATGATCGCCGGGGCCATACCGCCGGCAGCGCACATCGTCACCAAGCCGCGCTTCAAGTCGCGCCGCTCGAGTTCGTCGAGCAAGGTGCCGATCAGGATCGAGCCGGTCGCACCGATCGGATGGCCCAGCGCCATTGCGCCGCCGTTGACGTTGACCTTGTCGCGGTTGAGACGCATGTCACGGATGAACTTCTCGGCCACCACCGCAAAGGCCTCGTTGATCTCCCAGAGGTCGATGTCGTCCGCGGTCAACCCGGCCTTGGCCAGTACCTTGCGGGCCGCCGGCACCGGGGCATTCAGCATCAGCGTCGGCGAATCACCCACGTTGGCGTAGGCCAAGACACGGGCACGTGGCTTCATGCCGTGCTTTTTGGCATAGCTCGGTGACGCCAGCAGCAGCGCGCCCGAGCCATCGACCACGCCCGACGAGTTGCCGGCATGGTGCACAAAGTTGATGTCCAGGCCCGGGTGTTTGGCCAGAATCATTTTCCGAAAAGTGGTGCCCTGATCGTCCAGCGCGACGTCGGCCATCGTGGCGAACGCCGGCTTGAGTCCGGCCAGGCCTTCGGCCGTCGTCTGCGGCCGGGGGAACTCTTCGTGGTCAAGCGCCAGCGTGCCGTCGGCCCGATACACCGGCACCACGCTCTTTTTGAACCGGCCTTCGGCGATCGCCACCGCGGCACGTTTCTGGCTCTCGAGCGCCAGCGCGTCGAGGTCAGCGCGGCTGATGCCCTCCAGCGTGGCGATGGCGTCAGCGCAGACGCCCTGGTGCGACTGCGGATGCTTGGCACGCAGGCGCAGGTTGCCCGCGTCCATCATGCCCGGACCGTCGCCTCGCAGCGTGGCGGTCATCGACATCATTTCGCAGCCGCCAGCCACCACCAGATCCTCCATGCCGGACATGATGGAAGCAGCTGCCAGATTGACGACCGAGATACCCGAGCCGCAGAAGCGGTCCATCGTGATGCCACTGCTGCGCTGGTCGTAGCCGGCGTCGAGCGCGGACATGCGGCCCAGGTCGTTGCCCTGGGTGCCCTTCTGGGTACTGGTACCCCAAAGAATGTCATCGACCTCTGCGGTGTTGAGGTTGTTGCGATCGGCCAGCGCCTTGAGCACCGCCGCACCCAGGTGCTGCGGGTGCATGTCGGCCAGGGCGCCTTTGCCCACTTTACCGATGCCGCGCGGGGTGCGGCAAGCGTCGATGATCAGGGCTTCAGTCATGGCCAGGCTCCAGCAAGAAGTGAGTTGTACATGGATTGTGGTCCCGCGCTGAACGCCGCCGCAGTCCAGTGGGTGACAGATGCGGGGAACGCGCGCCGCTACGCTGGCCGCCATCACCCTGGAGACCAAGATGAGCCATGATTCCCCGCCCTTGTTCGAGACGATCCGCCTGGAAATGACCGGCTCGGTGGCCACGCTAACCTTGAACCGCCCACAGCGACTGAACGCCGCGCCGCCAGCGATGTTCGTCGAGATCGGCGAGGCGCTCAAGCAACTGCCGGCTCTGGGCGCGCGCGCGTTGCTGATCACCGGCGAGGGACGCGCCTTTTGCAGCGGCGCCGACCTGCAAGGCCGCAGCACGGACACCACCGTCTCGCGCGGCGCCCAAACCTACAAGTCACTGAGCGATAGCTACAGCCCGACGATGGTCGCGCTGTCAAAGCTGTCAGTGCCGGTGATCGCGGCGGTCAACGGCGTGGCAGCCGGCATCGGTTGCTCGCTCGCACTGGCGGCAGATTTCACGCTCGCGGCGCGCTCGGCCTACTTCCTCGAGGCCTTCGTCAACATCGGTCTGGTGCCCGATGGCGGCGCAACCTGGATGCTGGCGCGCCAGGTCGGCAAGGCCCGTGCAACCGAGATGATGATGCTGGGCGAGCGCATCGCCGCAGAGAAGGCCGAGCAATGGGGGCTGATCTACCGCGCGGTCGAAGACGCCGAGCTGATGAGCCAGGCGCACGCGCTGGCTGAGCGCCTGGCCAACGGCCCGACGCTGGCGCTGGGCTTGATGCGCAAAGGTCTGGCGCGCGCGCTCGAACAGACCTACGACGAAACGCTGGCGATGGAAGCCTCGCACCAGGCACTGGCCGCCGACAGCGCCGATGCGCGCGAAGGCGGCATGGCGTTTCTGGAGCGCCGCAAGCCGGTGTTCAAGGGCGCTTGATCGCGCGTTGATCGCTGCCCATTCCAGCCCGGTGCGAAGGCGGCCAGCCCTCGCACCCCATCGACCAGGATGACGACATGACCAGCAGCACCCAGCCAGCCAGCCAGCCGGCCCATCAGCCTGTGGGCTACGACACCGCATCGGTCGAGGCTTGGATTGACCGCCAGATCCCGAGCCTGAAGACCCCGCTGGTCTGGACCCGGCTCGAAGGCGGGCATTCCAACCTGACCTACCTGATCGAAGACGCGCACGGCCAGCGCGCGGTGATCCGTCGCCCACCGATGGGCGAGTTGCTGCCCAAAGCGCATGACATGGCCCGCGAATGGTCCTTGATCAGCGCGCTCGACGGTAGTGCCGTCCCGGTGCCGCGCGCACTCGGCTTCTGCGACGACCCGGGCGTGACCGGCGCGCTGTTCTACGTGATGGGTCACGTCGACGGCCACCCGCTCTACTCCGCAGACGATGCCCGGCGCTGGGCGCCAGAACCGCTGCGGATCAAGCTCGCGCATTCCTTCATCGATGTGCTGGCCGACCTGCACTCGATCGACCCGGATGCGGTGGGTCTGAGCGACCTGGGCAAGAAGGATGATTACATCGGGCGGCAACTCAGAACCTGGTATCGGTCTTGGAACGCATCAATCGCCGGCGCCGACCTGGATGACCCGCGGGCGCACTCGCTGCAACAGTATTTTCTGACCAACGTCCCGGACCAGGGACCGGCGCGTATCGTCCACGGCGACTACGGTCTGCACAACACGCTGGTCGGCGCTGACGGCGCGATCGCAGCGGTCGTCGACTGGGAAATCTCCACATTGGGCGACCCACTGGCTGATCTGGCATACGCGTTGAACCAATGGGCAGAGCCGAGCGATCCGCCGCCGGTGCGGGCCGTGCCACCGACTACGCTGCCCGGCTTTCCCAGCCGCCGCGAGATGGCTGAGCGCTACGCCGCGCGCACCGGCCGCGACCTGTCCAAGCTCGACTACTACATCGGCTTCAACCGCTGGAAGACCGCGGCCATCGTGCACGGCGTGTACTCGCGCTACCTTGAAGGCAAGAAGAGCACGGTCGGTGTCGATCTCGAAGGCCTGAAGCGATCGATCCTGCTGGCGCTGACACAGGCAGAGGCCGCAGTCGAGCGGCTGGAGCGAAAAGTTTGACCCGGCCTGGATCAGGCGCGACGGCGTCTCATCTGTGCCATGACCGGTCCGTCGTCGCGGTACGAATGACAGGTACCGAGCAGCGCCTCGATGCGCCAGATGCGGACCGGCTCAGGCGCGCCAGGCTCGCGCGGTGCGTAGGCATTCGACGCGAAAGACTGCGTGGCCGCAGCGGCCATCGCTTCGAGCAAGGCCAGCACGTGGGTGCAACCTTCGACACCGCCGAGCTGCTCGCGCAGCGCCTTGCGAAAACCTCGGCCAATCGACAGACCGACCACGCGCTGGAAGTTCGGGCTGATGTCGGCACAGCCGGTGTAGGGCGTGTTGGGCATGGCCGCGACCAGCGCGTGGATCGCGCGCTCGCGGTTGATCGTCAGACGCAGCTGCATGTTGTGCAGCGCCGCGCCAGGCGGGCAAGCGCCGCGGAAATCGTTGTGGTAGGCAAACGGCCGGGTGTCGATGAACCGACCATCGATGTCGATCATCTTGTCGTCACGCCTGAAACTGCGGCAGACGATGCTGCGGGTGTGCACGGTCTCGCGCGCGGCAGGTGGCGGCAGGATCCAGCCGCCCTCGAGGTCGGCATGCAGAGCTTCACCAGGCACGGTCATTCAATCTCTCCAGGGTCAAAAGTTGTCGGTTCAGCGCATTGGTCGGACGCCGCATGCAGCGCCGAGGGCTTTGGCTCGGGCCGCATGCTCTCACAGCACAGCCAGGATTGCAGATGACGAACAGCGAACGCCCTTTTGACGGTTTGAAAGTGATCGACTGCGCCAGCTTCATTGCGGCGCCGGCAGCGGCGATGATGCTGGCGGACTTCGGTGCCGACGTCGTCAAAGTCGAACCCCCGGACGGCGACCCGCACCGCGGCCTGTACCGCTTTCCCGGCAGCCCAGCGGCAGACAGCAATTACCCCTGGGACTTGAGTTCACGCGACAAACGCAGTCTGGCGCTGGATCTGAAGCAGGCCGAGGGCCAGGCGGTGCTGCACCGGTTGGTGGCGCAGGCCGATGTCTTCATCACCAACCTGCCGCTGGCGGTGCGCCAACGCCTGGGCATCGCCCATGATCGCTTGCTGGCGATCAACCCGAGGCTGGTCTACGCCTCGATGACGGCGTACGGCGAAACTGGGCCCGAGGCCGAGAAAAGCGGGTTCGATGTCACCGCTTACTGGGCCAGGCCCGGGTTGATGGACCTGGTCAAGGCAGACCATAGCGCCGCACCGACGCGGCCGGTCTCGGGCATGGGCGACCAGCCCAGCGCGGTCACGCTGTTTGCTGCGATCACCACCGCGCTGTACCGGCGCGAACGCAGCGGCCTGGGCGGGCTGGTCAGCACCTCGCTGCTGGCCAACGGCCTGTGGGCCAATGGCGTTCAGGTGCAGGCCCACCTCTCGGGCGTCGTCTACCCACCGCGTCAGCCGCGCGACAACGCGCCCAATCCGCTGGGCAATATCTACCGCTGCAGCGACGGCCGCTGGCTCAACCTGGTGGTGCTCAACGAGGCGCGCCAATTGCCATCACTGCTGAAAGCGCTGGATCTGGCCCACTTGGCCATCGACCCACGCTTTGCCACGCAAGCCGCCAGGGCCGAGAACAAGGTCGCGCTGATCGCCTTGTTCGACCAGCGTTTTGCCCAGGACAACCTGGCGGTCTGGCGCCAGCGGCTCGACGCCGCGGGCATCACCTTCGGCGTGATCGGCACGCTGGCCGATATCAACGATGACCCGCAGATGCGCAGCGCAGGCGCCATCGTGCCGTACGCGCACCGCGAAGGCCTGACGGTGGCCAACCCGATCGCGATCGCCGGCGTGGTCAAGCGCAGTCCCGGGCCGGCGCCGACGCTGGGCCAGCACAGCGCCAGCGTGCTGCGTGACGCCGGTTACGACGAACAGACCATTGCCGGACTGATCGAAGCCCGGGTGGTCTTCGAGGGAGACGACAAGGCTCTGGATTGATCCCCTTCAAAGACAGCGAACTCTTCACTGCAACCCCAAACTGAGGACCGACATGAGCTACGCCAACGGGCGCTTGATCCATGATGCTGACAGCCACTTGATGGAGTTGGACGACTGCCTCGATCCCTATTTCGATCCGCGCCTGCTGGCGCAGTTTCATGGCTGCGCAGGCTATCGCGGTGCCTTGAACCGCAACCTTCGGCCGGGCCGGTCGCGCGAGGCCCACGCCGATCCGTCGTTCCGCGCCGGCGTCGATGCCAACCTGCTGCTGCGCAAGAACTACGAGGCCCACGGCGCGTTCATTGCCGCCGACCGGCCGCATGCGCTGGACCAACTCGGCTTCGCCAGCCAGCTGGTCTTCACCACCTTCAGCCTCGGTAACTTCGGGCTCGACCAGGGCAGCGACATGGCGCTGTGCTATGCCGCGGCGCAGGCCCACAACCGGATGATGACCGACTTCTGTGCGGTCGACCCACGACTGTTGGCCACCGCCTATGTGCCGCTGGAAGACCCGGCCCGCGCCAAGACGCTGACGCAAGAGGCGATCGCGCTGGGCGCCAAAGCGCTGATGGTGCCGTCGCGTTGCCCGCAGCACCATGCGCCCAGCCACATTGCACTCGATGCCGTCTGGGCCCAGGCGCAGGAAGCGGGCTTGCCGGTGCTGTTCCATGTCGGCGGCGAAGAGAAAATGAGCCCGGTCTACAAGGAAAACGGCTTGCCGCCGGTGCCTGATTTCCACGGCGGTGACGACAACTTCACCGCGGTCAGTTACATGCCGATCCCGAGCTCGGTGATGCAGACGCTGGCCACGCTGATCTTTGACGGCGTGTTCGACCGCTTTCCGAACCTCAAATGGGGCGCGATCGAGCTGGGCGCGGCCTGGGTACCGGGCTGGATGCGGGCGTTGGATTCGGCAGCGCATGCCTTCCTGCGCAACGAGGAAAGGCTGCAGAAGCTGTCGGCCAAACCTAGCGAGATCGTCCGCCGGCAGCTCCGCGTCACGCCCTACCCGCACGAGGACAGCGGCTGGATCGTCGCGCAGGCTGGCGAAGAGGTCTGCATGTTCTCGTCAGACTACCCCCATGTCGAGGGCGGCCGCCACCCATTGAAGCGATTCGACGAGTCACTGCAAGGCTGCAGCAGCGTGGCGCGCCAGCGCTTCTACGCCGACAACTTCATCGACCTGATGGGCGCCGGGCTCGCGCCCGAACTGCGTCGGCCAGCACCCGAGCGAAGCCTGGCAGCGCAAAGCTGACCAACCCCCTGCACTGCTTGGCAGCGTTCAACCAGCGTATCAACAACGTTCAACGAGCATTCAACGAGCGCTCAACAACAGACCCGGAGAAGACATGACCTTGGCCACATTTGAAACCCTGCTCTACAGCGTCGAAGACGGCATCGCGACGATCACGCTGAACCGTCCCGAAAAACTCAACGCTTTCACCACCCAGATGCGTGACGAGTTGGTCGCCGTGTTCGACCGGACCGACGCCGATGACGCCGTGCGCGTGGTCATCATCACCGGCGCAGGCCGTGCTTTCTGCGCCGGCGCCGACCTGTCGTCGGGCGGCAAGACGTTCGACTATGCCTCACGCAGCGAATCGGCGCGAGACGCCTACAAAGTCAACGACGTCTACCGCGATGGCGGCGGCATCACGACGCTGCGGATCTTCAAGAGCCTGAAACCCGTGATCGGTGCGATCAACGGCGCGGCCGTCGGCATCGGCGTGACGATGCAGATGCCAATGGACATCCGGCTGGCATCAACCGACGCCCGATTTGGCTTCGTCTTCTCGCGCCGTGGCATCACGCCAGAGGCCGCATCGACGTGGTTCCTGTCTCGCCTGGTGGGCATGCAGACCGCACTGGAATGGTGTTTCACCGGCAGGGTGTTTGGCGCGCAGGAAGCGCTGGACCGCGGCCTGGTTCGTTCGCTGCACGCACCCGCAGACCTGCTGCCGGCGGCGCGTGCGCTGGCGCGCGAGATCGCTGACAACACCGCGCCGGTGTCGATCGCGCTAACCCGCCAAATGCTGTGGCACATGGCGGGCGCGGAGCACCCGATGATGGCGCACCGGGTCGATAGCCGCGCCATCCAGGCGCGTGGCCAGTCAGCCGATGCCCGGGAGGGTGTCAGCTCATTTCTCGAGAAGCGCCAGCCAGCCTACCCGAACAAGGTTTCGACCGACATGCCCGACTTTTTCCCTTGGTGGGACGAGCCGGCGTTCGAGTGAACGGGACAATGAACGGCCGGGACGGCCGGTCCGACCGGATCAGCGCGGCCTGAACCGCGCTTCGTCGGGCTGGGTCATCGCCACCAAGCCTTGGCTGGCGATGATCTTGGCCACGCGCTGGCCCAACACGCTGTGCTCTTCGACGGCGGCCAGCGCTTCGCGAGGTGTCACCGCGACGCCATCGACCTTGAGTTGCGGCCGGTCCAGCAGCGACGCGGGCATGCTGGCGCAGAACGCTTGGAGTCGCGCGGCGGCGTTGTCGTCGGTGTCGCCCCAAAAATCGATCAGTGGCGGCTTCAGCGTCTTGCCCGCAGCATTGGTCGGCAAGGCCTGCCCGAACACCACGTACTCGGGGACTTCGTAAGGCGCGAGTCTGGCAGCGCAATGATCCCGGATCTGCTGCGCGGTGGCGCTGTGGCCAGGCTTGAGCACCAGCACGGCTTTGAGCCGCTCGGAGAACAAGTGGTCAGGCACGCCGACCACTGCCGCTCGCAGCACCGATGGGTGCAGGTAGAGCTTGTTCTCGACCTCGATGCAATAGACGTTCTGGCCACCGCGAACGACCATGTCCTTCTTGCGATCGAGCAGCCAGAGATAACCCTCTTCATCGATCTTGGCCCAGTCGCCCGACAACACGAAGCCGTCACGCCGAAACACCTCGGCGGTCTTGCCGGGCTCTTCCCAGTAACCAGCATTGGTCTGCTGTCCGCGATAAGCCACTTCACCAATTGCGTTAGGCTCGGTAAGTTCTCGACCGTCCTCGTCGAAGATCGCAATGTCGGTGTTGGGGGTGGCCAACCCGCAGCTGGTGATCTTGCGGATCGCATCCTCAGTGGGCAGCGCAAAGCCCACCGCGGTGCTCTCGGACACCGAGCCGCCGTTGACCATCGCGACCGGATCAAAGGCCTGCTTGAGCTGGTTGATGTAAGTCTCGGAGGCCGCATGCCCGCCGAAGATGATCTTCTTCAAGGTGCTGCAGTCATGCGAGCCGAACGCCGGGTGGTTCATCATCATCCACAGCATGATCGGCGCGGCCACCGCCCAGCTGACCCGCTCTTGTTCGATCAGCTTGATCGCATCCAGCGGCGCGAACGCGCTCATCACGATGCACTTGCCGCCGGTCAGCAGCGCAGGCATGAAATCCGCAAAGACCGCGGTGTTGTGGTAGAGCGGCGGCATGCACAGGTTGATGTCATCGGCGTCGAGCCCTTTGGCGACATTCACGATGTTCTGCGCGCAGCCCAGCGCGTTGATGTGCATCGCCATCGTCCCCTTGGGTGCACCCGTGGTGCCCGAGGTGAACGAGATCGCGCAAAGGTCCCATTCATCGATCGTCTCGTGAACCGGTGCCTCCTGACCCGGCCGATTCAACACCGAAAATGCGCTGCAGCCCTGCGGCGCCGCGTCGCCGGTGATGAACACCGATTCAAAGCTGGCAAGTCGGCCGCGAACCGACTCGAGCTTGGCCTGCCAGACCTCGGGTGAGACCAGCAAGACCTTGGCGCCGACTTTGTCAATCTGCGCGACCAGGCCTTCGGCGGTGAGCCCGAGGTTGACCGGCACCGCGATGGCACCGAGCTTGATCGCCGCCAGATAACTGATGACGTAGTCCGGGCAGCCCAGCGTCAGCAGGCACAGCCTGTCGCCTTTGACCAGGCCGTGGTCGCGGCGCAGGCGCGCAGCGACGCGGTCAACCTGCTCGCCAACCTGGCGCCAGCTCAGTCGCTGGCCACCCGGGTGAAACACATAAGCTTCACGCTCAGGACGCTGGGCGATGTTGGCCGCCAGCACCTCAACCAAGTTGTTGGGCCGGTCACGGTAAGCCCAGATCTCGGTGCCTTCCCACGCAATGCCACGACCCACCGGAGCCGTGATTCGCTCGACCTGCGCGGCGAGTCCAAGGTCAAACTCGCGCCAGGATTTGGCCGTACCGCGGGCCGGCCCGTTGATCTGCCATGCACCCATTGATCGCTCCTGATGTTGGTCGCTTCGCCGCCGCCGGGCTTCAGACTCGAACCATTCTCTTGCCGCGGTTCTCGCCAGCCAGCAATCCGATCAGCGCTGCGGGAAGATTCTCCAAGCCTTCGACGATGTCTTCCTTCACCTTCAAACGACCGTCGGCCACCCAGGATTGCAGGTCTGCCAATGCCTGGTCTTGCTGGTCAGCAAAGTCCATCACGACAAAGCCGCGCAGGTTCAAACGCTTGGTGACGATCAGGCCAGGAATGCCGCGCGGGCCATGCGGCGGCGGCGCACCGTCGTACTGCGACAGCGCACCACAGCAAGCGATCCGGCCAAAGTTCTTCATCGCGAACAGGCAGGCCTCAAACACATCGCCGCCGGTGTTGTCAAAGTACACATCAATGCCCTCGGGGACTGCGGCTCTGAGCCTGCGCTTGAAATCAGCCGACTTGTAGTCCACCGCAGCGTCGAAACCGAGTTCGTCGACCAGCCAGCGACCCTTGTCCTCTCCGCCGGCGATGCCCACCACCCGGCAGCCTTTGATCTTCGCGATCTGCCCGACGATCGATCCGACCGAACCTGCCGCCGCCGACACAACCACCGTCTCGCCAGGCTTGGGTTGCCCGCAGGACAGCAACCCGAAATAAGCCGTCAAACCGGCAATACCAAAGACACTCAGCAAATGGGTTTCAGGCTTCAGGTCGGGTAGTTTGGAGAGATTTTTTCCAGGCAAGACGGCATATTCCTGCCAGCCCACATCGGCGAACACCAGATCACCGGCTTGAAGATGCGGCACATGCGCCACCACGACCACGGCCAGCCCGCCACCAGCCATCACCTGGCCTGAATTCAAGGCCGAGCGGTAGGTGGCGCCCTGCATCCAGGCACGATTCGCCGCATCGAGCGACACATAGCGAGTTTGCAACAACACCTCGCCCGGCCCCGCTGTTGGCCGCGGCGCAAGCTTGAGCGCGAAATGATCGAGAGAGAGCTTGTCGCCTTGCGGCAAACTTTGAAGCACGATTTGTCTGTGGGTCATGGGTGTCTGTCTTGGGTTGGGCGGCTGGACTTGCAAGGCGCCAGAGGTCGTCGACGTCACGCGTTGTGCCCCGTGTTGGCATCCGGCCAAGCATGCCGACAGGGGATTTGCAGCCATGAAGTCCACGAAGCGGTGGATCGGTACGGCGCTTGGACGGCACAGCGCGGTGAGCAACGCTGAGCAGCAAAAGGCAAATAGGGGACCATTCTTGCCGTTTGACCCGCCGCGGTCACGGGTGAAAACCCGATTGAGCTCGGACTTCGGGCAGCGGTCGATCGGGCTCAGCTCACGGATTCATTCGGGCACGACCCCGGCATTCTTCATCGCCGACTTCGGCCGCGCTGGTGTGGCCAAGGCGAAGGGTTTGAGGCTGTCCGACTTGCTGTGCCAGACCGCGCCGAGTCCGGCGCCAGGCTCACACCGCGTCCCGCACGAACTTGAACATCGCCGTGTGGTCTGCGCCGCGTGCCAGACCCGCCTCGGCAGCGGCCCAGGTCTGCAGGCAGTTCGCCGCGAACCCGCCCGGCGTTCCCATTCTCGCAATGAAGCCCTGCGCGGTCTGCAAGTCCTTGCGCATCAGAGCCAGCGAGAACCCCGAGTTGAACGCCTCGGACAGCATGAAGTTCTCCACCTTGTGCTCGGTGGTGTTGTTCTTGCCAGTCGAGGCGTTGAAGACCTGGTTCACCAGCTTGGGGTCGATGCCGAACTTCTCAGCCGCCACCAGCGCCTCGCACACGGCCAACAATCCCGAGGCAGAGACAAAATTGTTCAACGCTTTGACGGCATGGCCTGCGCCGGCCTCGCCGACATGGACCAAGGTCTTGCCCAGCGCCTGCAGCACCGGATGCGCCAGCTCGACCGCCGCAGGCTCGCCGCCGATCATGATGGCCAGGCTGCCATCAATCGCACGTCGCACGCCGCCCGAGACCGGCGCATCGACAAAGTGGATGCCCAGCGCCGTCAACTTCGCAGCGTTGTCACGCGAGCACACCGGGTCCGATGAGCCCATGTCGATCAGCAACTGGCCCGGCTTCAGCAGCCCCGCCAGACCCGAGGCAGGCGTTGCAGCGGTGGGCTCACCCCACAGCAGCGCATCGACGATGCGGCTGTCGGGCAGCATCAACACCAGCGTTGGGCACTCTCGCGCCAGCTGCGCGGCCGAGGCCGCAGCGGCAAAGCCCGGCACATCAGCCAAGCCCGCGAGCGCTTGCGGGTTGAGGTCGAAACCAAGCACGGTGAGGCCGGCACGCAGCAGGTTGCGCACCATCGGGACACCCATCTGTCCCAGGCCGATGAATCCGACAGTGGCCGCGGCCATTCAGATCCCCATGTCCTTGAACACTTCCTTGGCGCCGCGGAAGCTGTCGATCGCGGCCGGCACGCCGCAGTAGATCGCGGTCTGCAACAGCACTTCCCGGATCTCATCCTTGGACAAGCCGTTGTTGATGGCACCGCGAACATGGAGCTTGAGCTCGTGCGGACGGTTCAGCGCGGTCAGCATCGACAGGTTGATGATGCTGCGGGTACGCCGGTCCAGACCGGGCCGGTTCCAGATCTCGTTCCAGCAGTACTCGGTGACCAGTTCCTGCATCGGCTGGTTGAAATCGTCGGCATTCTTGATCGCGGCGTCGACATATTCGGCGCCGAGCACCTCACGACGGGTTTTCAGGCCTTTGTCGAATGCGTCTTGGTTCATGGGAGGGCTCCTTTGGGTGGGGGTGGGGGTGGGTGGTGGTTGGTGAGGGAGGGCACTGCGCGGACCGGGTCGGCCTGCTTGAAGATGCCCAGCGCGGCGCGCTGGGCGTTGAGAACATGTTGGCGCGAGATCTTCTGCGCGCCCCTGGCGTCGCGTCGCTGGATGCAAGCCAGCAGCGCATCTATTTCGTCCAAGCTGCGTGGCAGCCGATCAGGCCGCATCAGCGATGTGGCGCGCAGCAGGCTGACGCGCGCCAGCAAGCCGCCCAGGATCTCGCTGACCAGCGCGTTGCCCGAGCCCTCGAGCAGGATGCGATAAAACCCGGCCTTGGCCTCGAGCACACCAGCGGTGAGCTTCTTCTGGCCGGCTTCGCGCATGCGGCGAACGGTCTTGGCCAATTGTTTGACCTGGTCGTCGCTGGCCAAGCGCGTGAATTCGTGGGCCGCAAAGCTCTCCAGCATCCGGCGCAAGACATAGAGATCGCGCGCCTCCTGCAGCGTGATGGCAGCGACCTCGGGCCCGCGATGCGGCACGATGATGATCAGCTTCTCGGCCTCGAGCCGGCGCAGCGCTTCGCGCACGGATGGCCGGCTGACACCCAGCATCTCGCACAACTCGCGCTCGATCAACTTCTCGCCGGCCTGGAGCTGACCGCTGACGATGGCCTGGCGCAGCTGGTCCTCGACCCGCGAGCGCAGCGTTTGCGGCTTGACCAGCGTGAGCGAAGGCAGCATGGCTGGCATGTTATGGCTTGTCAGACAATCTGGCCATCAGCTTGAGACCTGATTGACAGCCTCAGGTTGGTCAAGCCTTCATCAGCGCAGGCCACCGTGGTCCGTGCAGCGTCGCCTGGCGCGGGCAAGGCTCATGCCATTTCTGGCAGCATACGCACCTTCATGTTCACCCAGGCGTGTCCGATGCGGCAAAACCACTTGAGCGATAAAGACCGTGACCGCACCGACTACGCCGCAGTGTCGGCACTGGCGGCCTGTCTGGCTCTGCTCGCAAGCCCGCTTTCGGCGCTGGCGCAGGACGCCGGTCCCGGCCAGAGCGAGGGCCCTGCGCAGCAATCCAGCAGCGTGCAACGCGTGGAAATCGCTGCGCGCCAAGGCGCCACCGACCTGCGCCGTGCGGCCAACGTGGCCAAGCAAATCTACGGCCGAGAAGAATTGGACAGCTTCGGCGACACCAACGCGTTGGATGTGCTGCGCCGTTTGCCTGGCGTGAACGTCGGCGCTGGTGGGCCGCGCATGCGTGGTCTGGGTGCCGGCTACACCCAGATCCTGATCAACGGTGACCCTGCGCCGCAGGGCTTCGCACTCGATCAGTTGAGCCCCTCGCAGATTGAACGCATCGAGGTGTTGCGTGCGCCCACCGCCGACCAGAGCGCGCAGGCGATTGCGGGCACCATCAACATCATCCTGAAGGATGCGCCGCGCCGCACACAGCGCGACCTGCGCATGGGCTTGACGGACGGCAAGCAGCGCCCGAAGGCCAACCTAAATCTCACCTTGGGTGAGGCCAAAGGGCCGCTGGGCTTGTCATTGCCGGTGTCGCTCTTCGAATGGCATCGAGAAAACACCATCGGCACCGATCGGCAGATGGCCGGCATCGATGGCCTGCCCGCGCATGCGCAGCAGCTGGGCCATCAACAAGTGTGGGGCTGGGGCTACAACCTCGGGCCGAGGCTGAATTGGAAGATCAGCGACGAGCAGTCCTTGGCATTGCAGGGCTTCGCTCAAAAGGGCTATTGGCACAACCGCACCAACCAGGAGAACCACGTGTTGTCCGGCCAGCCGGTGCTGGAGGACGACAGCCAGCAAAAAGGCACCTGGCAAAACCTGCGTGGCAACCTGACTTGGACGAATCGTTTTCGCAATGACCAGCGCATCGAGTTGCGAGCTGGCGTGCAACAGTCGAAATGGAGCCTCGATTCACTGAATCTACGCCAAGGCTTGGAGCGGCTGCACACGGTGGGCCATGGTGACGAAGCAGGCCTCAGCCAGGCCGGAAAATACAGCTGGCTGCTGGGCCAGAGCCATAGTCTGACCGTTGGCTGGGATCTGGAGGCCAAAAGCCGCCGCGAGGAGCGATACGTCACCGACCAAGGCGTCCCGGTGTTGGCTGACTTCGAAGGCCAGCCCTTTGATGCGCAAGTGAGGCGCCAGGCTTTCTACCTGCAGGACGAATGGGAAATTTCGCCAGCGCTGCAGATGTACCTGGGGCTGCGCAACGAGCGCATCCGGACCGAAAGCCACGGCAACGCCGAACCAGTGACCAACGAGAGCAGCGTGCTGTCACCGCTGTGGCACCTGACCTACAAGCTCGACCCCAAGGGGCGCGACATGGTGCGCGCCAGCCTGACCCGCAGCTACAAGGCACCCGTGCTGAGCACGCTGCTGGCGCGGCCAACGGTCAACAGCCAATTCACCAACACCAACGCCAGCAACACGGCGCTGGCGCCGGATCGCATCGGCAATCCGGCGTTGGCGCCAGAACTGGCCACGGGGCTGGACATCGCCTTCGAAAAATACTTGCCCGCCGGCGGGCTGTGGAGCGTGGGGGTTTTCCATCGCCAGATCACGAGCCTGGTGCGAACGGTGACCACACTGCGCCCGGTCGCGTGGGCCAGCGTACCGCGCTGGGTCGCGGAGCCGCTGAACTTCTCGTCGGCCACCACCAGCGGGCTGGAGCTGGAGGTCAAGGGTCGTGCCACCGAACTGATGCCCGTGCTGCTGGCCGATGCGAAGACCTTGAACCTGCGCGCTTCGATCAACTTCTACCGCTCCCGGGTGGCCGCATTGCCCGGCCCCGACAACCGACTCGATGGCCAGCAACCCTGGTCAGCCACGCTGGGTTTTGACAATCGCTTTGTCAGCCTACCGCTCAATGTGGGCGGCAGCATGAGCCTGAATCCGTCCTATGACACCCAGCTCACGCTGGATCAGCTGCAGCGACGCTCCCACACGCGAACGCTGGACTTGTTCGGACAATGGATCTTTCGGCCAGGTCTGTCGATGCGGCTGGCGGCCAGTTCCGGCGTGCAGCCCTTTGGTCCACCCAACGGTCAAACCAACACCGTGCTGACCAACGGCGACTTCACCCGCATCGACCGCCAGACCAAGCCGCAGTTCAATTTGTCGCTGGACATGCGCCTTTGAGACGGTCGGGCAAAGCCCGAGACCTGTTGGACTACCGCGCAAACCCGACCGGCGCCGACTTGCGCTGGCGAGAGAGATGCGTCGCCCCGGCTTTTGAGGAGGCTCCCAGCTGGAGAAGATGCCGCCATGAACAAGTCGAACAAGTTCTCGCTTGAGGTGCATGCGCGGGCTGCGCCAATGGACATTCCGCCGTCCATTTGCCAATGGCGAAACTGATGGCCGAGCCTGCCGACTGGATCCTCTTGGCGCGCCAGCAGTGGCATTGGCGAGGCCAGGCGCGTCCGAGCTTTGCCGCGCCACCCGGGCCGGGCCAGGTCTCGGTCTGGGACTTCCCGCGTCCGCCACGCCTGGCGCCCGACGTCCGAGAGGTGGTGGTGTGTTGGGGCGGCATCGAGGTCGCGCGCACCCGCCGGGCCGTGCGTGTGCTGGAAACCGGACACCCGCCCAGCTTCTACCTGCCATGGGACGACGTTGACAAGGCCTTGCTGCAACCCGCCGCAGGCAGTTCGTTCTGCGAATGGAAAGGGCCGGCACAGTACTGGACGCTGCTGTGCAGCGATCGCCGACTGCCCGGCGTCGCCTGGAGCTACCCGCGGCCACTGGCCGGCGCCGAGGACTTGGCGGACCGCGTGGCCTTCTATCCAGCGGCGCTGGACTGCCGGGTCGACGGCGCGGCAGTGAGCGCGCAGCCCGGTGGCTTTTACGGTGGCTGGATCACGCCCGAACTGGCAGGCCCGTTCAAAGGCGAGCCCCGCAGCGAGGGCTGGTAACGAGACCGCTGGAGACTGTGCTGGTGGCTGGTGGGCTGGTGATGGCGCCAGGTGCCGCCAAGGATTCAGCCCCGCTTGCGGAACACCACCACGTGCTGCCAGGGCAGCGTGCTCACGGTGCGCTCCCAGTCCAAGTCGAAGACGGCGGCCTCGCGCTTGATCTGCGCTTCGCTCATCTTGTGTAGCGGCTTGATCGGCACACGTGGATCCTCGGCCTTGTACTCGACGAAGACGACTCGCCCGCCGGGCTTGAGGGCCTTCATCAGACTGGTCATCACCTCATGCGGAAAGGCAAGCTCGTGGTAGACGTCGACCATGATCGCCAGGTCGACCGAGCTTGCCGGCAGCCCGACATCGTCGACCGCGCCGAGCCGTGCCTCGATCTGGGCCAGACCACTGCTTTTTGCGCCGGCCTGCAGCAGCTTGACCATTTCGGGCTGCACGTCGACAGCCCAGACCTTGCCGCCCGGCACCACCGCCGGTGCCATGCGCCGCGACAGGTAGCCGGTGCCGGCACCGATATCGGCCACCACCATGCCCGGTCGCAGCGCCAGCGCGGCCAGCAACAGGTCGGTGCGCTCCTCGCGTTCACGTTCCTCGCGTTCGAGCCAGGCCGCGCCCTGCCAGCCCATCACCGCCGAGATCTCGCGCCCCAAGTAGCGCTTGCCAATGCCGTCGGCGCTGACCGGCACGGCGCTGTAACGCTCAGCGGCAGCGGCAGACTGGGCCTGCGCAACGCCCACCGTCAGCAGCATCGCCAACAGCGCTGCCTGGGTCAACGACAGCCGCCCCGGGTGCTGGGGTCGCGGCCCTGCGGCCGAATGACGGAGACTTGGCCAACAGCGGTTCATGGCGCGGTCGCCTCGGGTTTGTGAAAGCTGGCGATGTAGTTGACCGACAGCCCGCGGGTCCACCAGGCGCGGTGAACGGCGGGCAGGTAAGCCATGCCGCGCTGGTCGCCAGCGACCAAGCCGCAGGCCGCCGCAGCCCGGCCCAGCTCATCGGGCCGCACGAATTGCGCCCACTGGTGCGTACCCCGAGGCAGCACCCGAAACACCCGCTCGGCACCGACGATCGCCGTCAGGTAGCTGCGCAGCGTGCGGTTGATCGTCGAGGCCAGCAGCAGCCCGCCGGAGGCGAGATGGGCTGCCGCGTCGCGCACGAAGACCGCCATGTCATCGACATGTTCGACCACCTCCAGCAGCAGCAGCACATCGAACAGCTCGCCATCGTGCAGCGCGGCCTCGGGCTCGCCGAGCCGGTAGTCGATCTGCAGGCCGGCCGCCCCCGAATGCAGCCGTGCGGCGGCGATGCTGTTGGCCGCAGCATCAATCCCGACGACCGTCGCACCGCGAGCTGCCAGCGGTTCGCACACCAGGCCGGCGCCGCAGCCGACATCGGCGACACGCAGCCCTCGCAGCGCACCGACCGGACGCCCGAAGCGCTGGGCGATCTGTTCGAGCACGTAACCGAGCCGCAGGTCGTTCACCACATGCAGCGGTCGCATCGGTCCGGTGCGGTCCCACCAGGTGGCGGCAAGGCGGTTGAAGCGCTCGATTTCGTCAACGCGGACGGTGCTGGACGGGGTCATGAAGGCCATGTCATGGTTGCAGGTTGTGGGCGCGGCAGGCTAGAACAACTGGCCTTGGCCATCCGGCGCGGCCGGGATCCGGCGCTTCCGGTTCGAAGTCGGTGGCAAGCCACTCATGCGTGAACCATGCTTGTCCTGGATGGCCTTGGCTTCGGTCTGCGCCTCGCGGGTCCGACGCAGACCGTACAACTGGTCTTTCGCCGCCGCCACCGCCGCACGTTCCTCGACGATCGGGCGCGGATAGGCCGGTGTTCCGATCTCCGGCACCCACTGCCGGATGTAATGGCCTTGCGGATCGTGGTCGCTCGCTTGCTTGGCCGGCGAATAGATGCGCAGGGTGTTGATGCCGGTGGTGCCCGACTGCATCTGCATCTGGCTCCAGTGGATGCCGGGCTCGAAGTCGAGAAACTGGCGCGCCAAAAACAGTCCTGGCTCGCGCCAGTGCAACCACAGGTGGTAAGACGCAAAGCTGACCAGCATGGCGCGCATGCGAAAGTTCAACCAGCCGGTGGCCCGCAATTGGCGCATGCAGGCATCGACCATCGGGAAGCCGGTGCGGCCTTCGCACCAGGCCTGCAGGCGCTCACGGTCGATCGCGCCCTCGTTCACGCCGTCGCCCGCACGCAACCCGTCGACACTTCGCGCCACGTTGCGCCATTCGATGGCAGGCTCGTCTTCGAGCTTTTGCATGAAATGACAGTGCCAGCGCAAGCGGCTGGCGAAGCCTCGCAATGCATAGCTCAAGCCACGATCCGGCGTGGTCGCGATCCGCGCTTCGGTGGCTTGATGGACGCAGCGCATCGAAATCGTGCCGAATGCCAGGTGCGCGCTCAGCCGGCTACAACCTTCGGCGGCGGTCATCGGGCTGGACATCGCGCGGCGGTAATCGCGCCCGCGGCCGTCCAGAAAACTTTCAAGCGTGGCCCACGCAGCACGCTCGCCGCCCGGTGGCAACGCCGCGCGCAAGTCGGGCAGGCCCAGCTCACGCAAGGTGGGCAGCACCGATGCCTTCAATGCGGTGGCCGCGCCGATGCCACAAGCCGCCGGACCCTCCGCGGTCTCGGGTGCATTCATGCGCTGCGCCCACCGCCCGGCCCACCCGGTACGCGAGCGCAAGCGACGTACCACGCCGGTCTGTGGCGATTCGATCCAGTTCACGCCTTGGCTGCGGCACCAGTCGGCGACGGCCAGATCGCGGGCGTAGCTCCAACCCGGGCCGGTTTCTTCGTGGCTGAACAGGTGGGTAAAAGCGAACTCGTGCCGCAGCGTCTGCAGCACTTGCGGCATGGAACCGCAGCGCACAATCAGCGTTAGTCCCCGCGACGCCAAGCCGTGCTGCAACTCGGCCGCGCTGTCGAGCAGGAAGCCAACATGGCGTGGGTCGCACTCCGGGCTCGCCAACCACTGCGGCTCGATCACCAACAGGCCGGCCGCGCTGTCGAAGCGCATGGCTTCTCGCAACGGCGCGTGATCGCGCACGCGCAAGTCACGTTTGAACCAAACCAGCGCGGTCGTGCCCGTCATCTTGCCAACCTCGTGCTGCTTGACATTGAATTCGCCGATTAGGTTCGCCGATTAGATTCGCTGAATGAATTCGCGCATCAGTCTTTGTCCTTCGTCTCCGGCGTTGCGGTGGCTGCTGGCGGGTTGACCAAAGCAGGACTGCACATTTTTTCGCCATCCCACTGCTGACCACACCAGCAGCGGCCTTCCATGTCGATGATGCAGGTGCCGCTGCCGCAGCAGCGTGGGTCTTCGTTCATTCAGAACTCCTTGGGTGTCGGTCTTACTTCACGAGCGGGCGGACGGTGGTGAAACCGCCATCCACCGCGATCACCTGGCCGGTCAAGCGTGCCGCACCGTCACCGAGCAGCCAGGCCATCACATCGGCCACCTGGTCGGCCGTCTGCACGCCACCCAGCGGGTATTGCCGCGCAGCGCCCTCTCGCATCGCGGGCATCTTCAGCATCCCGGCCGTCATTGGCGTATCAATCATGCCTGGCGCCACCGCATTGATGCGCAGGCCTTGGGTCGCATAGGTGGCCGCGGCGCTGCGCACCAAGGCTTCGACACCGCCCTTGGCGGCCGCAATGGCTTCATGATTGGCCACACCAATGCGCGCCACCACCGAGCTTGCAAAGACGGCGGCGCCAGGTGTGCGATTCAACGCCGTAATCCAGGCCTGCAGCATGAACACAGCGCTGTCAAGGTTGACCCGCAAGATCTCGCGATAGGCGTCCGCTCGGGTGCGATGAAGCGGCGCGATCAGCGTGTTACCCACACAGTGCGCCAGCAATGTGGGGACAGCCCCGAGTGCTTCTTAGCAAGCGGCGATGGCCAGCGCGGCGCCATCGGGCGTGGTGGTGTCGGCGGCGATGTGCACGGCGTCCGGCACATCGGTCAGGCGGTTGAGGTCGCGGCTGACCGCGGCAACGCGGTAGCCTTGACCATGCATCTGGCGCGCCAGCGCGCGGCCGATGCCGCCACTGGCACCGGTGATGAGGACGATTTCGGACATGCTGAATTCCAAAGCTGTGAAGTGAGTGAGGTCAAACAGAGTGGTCACCAACCAGCATCGCGCTGGCTCGGCCGGTCCAGAGACTGCCGGTCGAGCGATGGCCGCTCCAGCGAAGGCCGGTCGAGTCGAGACGCCCAGCGCTGCAACATCGGCCGCCAGCGCAGGAAACGTCGGTAGGCGCGCTCCATCACCCAAGCGGCGCCTGGCATGCGCCCAGCCAAGGCCAGCCAGCGCCAACCGGGCAATGCGGCCCACAGCGCGAGAAAGGCCCGAGCGCCGCTGAGCAGTGTGCCGTCGCCACAGCGCACATGAAAGCGTGCCAGCAGTTGCTCGCGGGTGGTGCCGGGCGGCAATGGCCATGCCGTGTCATTGACATCGGCAAAACTCACCGGCGAGTCCGGCTGCAGCGGCCGCAGGCCGCGATAAAGGCCGATCTCTCGTCGACAGAGCGGGCAGGCGCCGTTGTATAGCACGGTCAGCTGCGGTCGCTCAACAGGGGGTTCAGTCATCAATCTGTTGCCTCGTCGAAGCTCAGTAAGTCCACCTTGGCGACGGTTTGGAGGCCGACCCCGCCGAGCCGGATGGCCGCTGCGCGTTCGCTCACCGCCTGCTTCTGCGCGTCCGTCAGTCGCGCCACGTTCTTCACCTGCAGCGCCATGCGCGGGTTGCGGGCCAGCGCCGATGCATGGCGCATCAAGAAGTCCCAGTACAGCGTGGTGAAAGGGCAAGCACTGTCGCCACTGCGCTGCGCGGGGTCGTAGCGGCAGCCCTTGCAGTGAGGGCTCATGCGCTGGATGTATTTGCCGGTGGCGATGTAGGGCTTGCTGCCCATCACACCGCCATCGGCGTACTGGCTCATGCCCAGGGTGTTGGGCAGTTCCACCCACTCCACTGCATCGACATAGACCGCCAGGTACCAAGCGTGGACCTGCTTCGGCTGCACACCGAGCATCAAGGTGTAAAGGCCCGTGACCATCAGGCGCTGAATATGGTTGGCGTAGCCGTGCGCAAGCGTCTGCGTCAACGCATCCCGCAGGCAGGCCATGTCGGTGTCGCCGGTCCAGAACCAGGCCGGCAAGTCCTGCTGAGCATCGAGCGCGTTACGTTCCAGGTAAGCCGGCATCTGCGTCCAATAGACACCGCGCACATACTCGCGCCAGCCCAAAATCTGCCGAATGAACCCTTCGACACTGGACAAAGTGGCATGTCCGTCACGGTGCGCCGCTTCAGCCGCCGTCACCACCTCGCGCGGATTCAACAACTTCAGGTTGAGCGCTGCCGACAGGTGGGCGTGGTAAAGCCACGGGTCGCCTGGCCACATCGCATCCTGAAAACGGCCGAACAGCGGCAGGCGATCCTGGATGAAGGCATGCAGCGACCGCAGCGCCTGCGCTCGCGTCACCGGCCAGGCAAAGCTGTCTAATCGACCCGGGTGATGGGCGAAGCGGGTGTTCACCAACGCAATGACCTCGCGCGTGACGTCATCAGGCTCGAAGCGGGTGCGCGGCGGCACAGCGCCCGGTCCGCCAGCACCAAAAGCCTCGCGGTTGTCAGCGTCGAAGTTCCACTGACCACCGATGGGCTCATCGCCCTGCATCAAGACATCGTGCCGCTTTCGTTGCTCGCGATAGAAGTACTCCATGCGCAAGGACTTGCGGCCTTTGGCATGCGCCGCGAAATCAGCCATGCTGCTGAAGAAGTGGCGGTCCTCGCGAACATCCAGCGACAGACCGCTGCGCTCGGCGACGGCCTTGATCGCTTCCAGCACGCGCCAGTCGCCCGGCGCAGTCATCACGAGGCGGGAAGGCTTCAGCCGCAAGATATCGGCTTGCAACTGCCCTGCCAAACTGCCGGCGTTACCGGGCGCCTCCAGGCGGGTGTAATGAAGCGGTCGGCGGGCGGCGTCAAGCGCCAGCGCGAAGTGGCGCATGGCCGACAAGAACAACGCTGTGCGCGGTTTGCTCGACCACACATGGGTGGACTCTTCCACGACCTCAGCCATCCAAACAGCGTCGCCGCTCGCATCGAACCCGTCGAACGCCGCTGCGTCGAGGTCCAGCTGGTCGCCCAGCACCACGACCAGCGCGCGTAGCTCAGCCATGCGCGGCCTCGTCGGCAAGGGGCTCAGCGGCGCGGTGGGTCACCGCAAACCCTCGCGACCCGCCCCGTCGTTCATGCCTTCTTCGCCCAGGCGCTGCACCAGCCAGCGCTGGCCACCTGTTTGCCCGCGAAAAGCGGGCAGCCGCCGACCTTGTCGGCAGGCTTGCCTTGGTACAGCGCGCAGTTGGCGCAGTTCTGGCTGACGGCGAACTTGGGGTGCTTCTTCACATCGACGCGCTTGGCATTGGCCACGTAGCCCAGGCCGGCGGCCTTGGGATCCTTTTCGTCGACCTGGGCCTGGGCTTGGGCTTGGGCACCAGTGGCCAGCACTGCGCCGGAACTGGCCAGCGTCAACAGAAAAACACGGCGGGGGACTGATTGATTCATTGGAGATTCCTCGAGAGGAGTGATGAGACACATTGAAGAAAAGGTCAGACGCAGAGGACCGCGCTGGAGCCGACAGACCGCCACCTTTGACCCCGGTAACCCCGGGACGACTCCACAACACAAAGCGCAGCAAAAGCGCGTCATGACGGCTCAAAGTGTACGCCATTAGCGATTCAAAAGAAGTTCATTCAGAAACATTTTCAATGAAATCGCTATAATCGGCGTCAAATCAGAGTCAACCTAGGAAGCTTGTGAACGCAGCGAAGTCACCTGTACAGCCACCCGGGCCTGCGTCAGGCGCGTCAGCTCGGTCGCTCCACCGAAGCGGCGCCGTGGCGCGCATGTTGAGCATGCCGGTGGCAACGCTGCGTGTGTGGGAGCGCCGCTACCAGTTGACCCAGCCAGCGCTGACCCCAAGCGGCCAGCGCCTGTACTCGGCCGATGACGTTCAGCGGCTGGCGTTGATCAAACAACTCACCGACCTGGGTCACGCCATTGGAAGCCTGGCACCGCTGGCCATGCCGCAACTGCAGGCTGTCGCCTCCACGCATGAACAGGCGTTGGCGGCCACCCAGCGCCATGAACACGCTGCGATGGGCCAGGCGCCGCCCATGCGGGCCTGGCGGCTGGCGGTGGTCGGCGCGGCACTGGGCACCCGATTGCAAAGACCGCAGCTGCTGCGTCGGCTAGACCGGGCCGTGGTGCTGCTGGGCCCATTCGACAACATCGCGCAGGCCGCCGACGGATTGCAGGGTTCGCAGATCGACGCTTTGCTCTTCCATGAGCCGCAACTGCACGGGGGCTGGCTAGCGGCCGTCGAAGCGGGGGCTCCGGCCTTTGTAGGGGTGCCGAAAGCCGTCCTGTACAGCTTTGCCGCCGACCCCGTGTGCGAGGCTTTGGCGACGTCTGGCACGGCCTTGCTACGAGAGCCGCAGCCCGACGCCGTGGTGGCGCAATGGCTGAACAGCCTGTCAGCCCGGACGGCATCGGCACGGCAGTCCGCAGTCGAGCTGCCCGAGCCTGGAGCCCATCCCGTGCCGCCGCGCCGCTGGAACGACGCAGCCCTCGCTGAGTTCGTGAACCTGTCGTCGACGATCGCTTGCGAGTGCCCGCGCCATGTGGCCGAACTGCTACTGCAGCTCTTGCACTTCGAAGCCTATAGCTCGGCGTGCGAAGACCTCAACGCGGCCGACGCTGAACTGCATGCCTACTTGCGCCAAGTTGCCACGGCCTCGCGTGCTCGTTTCGAGACTGCGCTCGAGCATGTGGCGCTGCACGAAGGCCTGCTTCCGCCCTCCTCAGCGAAGTCCGAACCGGCCGCAATGGCACGGGCTCCGCGGCGGGCCAAGGCCGGCATTGCCGCCAAACCAGCCTCTCCCTCCTGAGCTGAGGCTGAACCCGCGTGCCCCGGCTATCACGGCCGTGCTCGACTCATCATCCGTTCCCCATGCCAACCAGGTCGAACTGAACGGAACGGAGATTCGGCTCAGCCAGCCAGGATATCCAGCGGCTCGCCGCCGAGTTCCACGATCATGCTTGAGACCGCGGCCAGCGTGGCGTCGAGCGCGGCGGCATCGATGCCACGCATGACCAGCGTGGTGCCGTAGCGGCCCTCGCGCTGGAAGGGATAGCTGCCGAGGTCGACGCGTGGTTGCTCTTGCTGGATCTCACCCAGGCGAGCAGCGATCTGGCTCTCGGGCAAGTAGACCGTCACGCTGCGTGATCGCACGGTGGCACCGCGACGCAGCTTGCCGTCCAGAGAATCGACCATCTGTTGCATGACCCGTGGGATGCCGGCCATCACGTAAACATTGCCAATGTAGAAACCTGGCGGCCCGAGCGGGTTGTCGATCAGGCCGCCACCTCGGGGGATGCGCGCCATGCGCATGCGGGCGGCCATGATCTCGGGCGGCGCCGGCCGCCGCTCCAGAATGGCCGCGATCTCGGGCGACACCACCAGATCGACCCCAAAGGCTGCCGCAATGCAGTCGGCGGTGATGTCGTCGTGGGTCGGGCCGATACCGCCGGTGGTGAAGACATAGTCGTGGCGCTCGCGCAGCGCATTCACGGCTTCGACAATGTCATGCTCAACATCGGGCACGACCCGCGCCTGACGGATCTGAATGCCATATTCGTTGAGCTTCTTGGCCAGGTAGGCCAGATTGGTGTCCTGGGTGCGTCCGGACAGAATCTCATTGCCGATGATCAGCACGGCGGCTGTGACAAGGTTGGGTTCGGTGGGCTCGGCGGTCATCTCGGCTCTGCAGTGAATGTGGGTCCCTATGGTACGGAACCTGGCGCCGATGTGCTGGCAGCACGCCGCCTTTGCCCCATCACCAGGAAGCTCGCGGGCCGGTCATCGATGCAGCGCTGGCAACGCGTACGGCTGGGCCAAGGCCAATTCATCCCGGTGACCGGTCTGCACTGAAACCGGCCGGACACAG
>CANFPU010000019.1 GCA_947448955.1 Burkholderiales bacterium | reverse complement strand
CTCTGGCACAAGATGAAATATACTTGGATGGCTGTCAAATGTCGAAATTCTGTAGAGCTAGAGGCGGATGTTGATCACATCATTTCGAATTTCGGAACAACCTACAAGTTCAGCTTTTGATGATAATAACTTGATGGGAAGAGCTTAACGCATTCATCTTATGATTGATGCTGTTGAGCTTTTTGAATCATTTAAAATGATTGTATCGAAAAAATTACTGAATTAAAATTCACACAGGTCATATAGCCATGTATCAACAAGTCGTTCCCGTCAATCAAGCCCGTCACGCGAAGACCAAGGTCAAGGTCAACAATGACTTTCATTTCGCCGCCGGTTTCCACCTCGCCTATGTGACGGCGCACGAATTCGTTCGGGCCGCGGCGACCTATCCTCTGGTGTTTCTGGAGGACAAGGGGCAGGACGTGTTCCGGCCGGTCGCCTTGCTCGGACTGGATGCCGGTGAAAACTTGTTCGTCAATGAACAAGGGTCGTGGGAAGCCAGCTATATCCCCGCCATCATTCGGCGTTATCCCTTTGCACTGACCAAGTCGGCAGATGCCGATCGCTATTTGGTCTGCATCGACGAGGCGAGCGACTTGATCAGCGAGACCGAAGGTTCGGCGATGTTCGATGAGCAAGGCCAGCCGACGCAAGTGATCGAGAACGTCAAGCGCTATCTCAGCGAACTGCAGCAGATGGACATGATGACCCAGTCGTTCACCGAATTTCTGGTGCACAACAACCTGCTCACGCCCTTGAGCATGCGTGTCAATGCTGCCGAACAGGTTCGCAACATCACGGGCTGCTATGTCATCAACGAGGAGCGCCTGAACAATTTCTCGGACACCAAGTTCCTGGAAATCCGCGCCAAGCAGTATTTGCCCGCGATCTATGCGCACCTGATTTCGCTGCCTCAGATTGAGCGTTTGGTCAGCTTGAAGAAGGCCGCTTCAGCCATCGCCCAGGACGCAGCGGCCGCGCCATTGGGTCAGCCTGTTGCAGAGCCGGTCGGTGCTTCGTCGGAGCCGAACGCTGAAACCTTGCAATAGGTTTTGGTTTTGCCGGCATTCCGACGCCATCCGCCCGCTTCAGGTCCGAGTTGATGAACCCCTGGCCGCGAAGTCGCGACCTGGCATGGCGTGCTGGGTTGGGCAGTCTGTTGGCGCTGTTAGGGCTGGGGGAGGCATTTGCTCAACAGAATAGCCAGCCACTGAGGTCTCAGCCCTCGGCTGCAGCGCCGATCGACCTGAGCTTGAAACAGATGGTCGAGCGCTTGCTCAGCGCCAACCGCACCGTGTTGTCCAAGCAGTACGAAGGCGAGATCACCGCCACCGGGATCGATCGCGCCAAGGGCGCTTTTCAGCCGGCGGTCAGCCTGTCGGCGCAGAACGGACGCTCGCTGACCCAGAACACGGCGGAGGAAAAGCTGGTTCGCAGCAACGCTGACATCTATGACAAGCACGGCCAGGACTTTGCGCTGGGCTTGAGCCAGTTGCTGTCCAGTGGCGCCAAGGTCGAAGGCAAGGTCAGCTTGTCGAGGTTCACCACCAACCTGATGCAAGAGCAGTTGCCGCCCGATGGACGCTACAACCGCAGCTACTACGGTGTCGGGTTGACCCAACCTTTGGCGCGTGACGCGGGCACCCGGGTCACCCTGGCGCGGCTGCGTCAGGCCGAGCTCGACAGCGTCGCTGCGCAAAGCGCCAACCGCGACACCGAGAGCTCGGTCGCGGCCGAAGCCATCCTGAGCTACCACGACTTGTCACTGGCACAGCACAAGGTGGTGGTGGCGCAAGACAAGATCGCGATGGGCGAGCGTTTGCTGGCCCAAGCGCGCGACTTGAACCGTCAGGGTCGCTTGCCGCAGTCCGAGGTCTGGGAGGTCGAGAGCTCTTTGCTGCGCTACAAGAGCCTGCTGAGCGAGGCGCGCCAGGCCGAGCTCGAGCGGGTCAACAGGCTGCGCACGCTCTTGATGGTCGACCCGAAAGACCGGCTGTACCACTTCAAGGCCAGCGAACCGCTGCCCAGCGTCAACGCCCAAGTCGCGCGCGTGCAGGACAGCCTGGACACCGCGCTGCAGCGCCGCGAAGACCTTCGTATGCGCAAGACCTTGCTGCAGCGCGAAGGCATTCAAGTCGCCTACACCGCCAACCAGATGCTGCCGCGCATCGATCTGCTGGCCAGTTACGGTTTGAACGGGCTGTCGCTGGGGATGGAGACCGCTTTCAGCCGCAGCGCGACCGCACCTTACCCGTCGTGGAGCGTCGGTCTGCAGTTGGCCATGCCTTTGGGCGAGAACAAGCTGTCCAAGGCCGACTGGGTGGCTGCCCAGGTTCGACAAAAGGACGCGCTGTTGGCGATCCAGGCGCTGGAAGTGGCGATCGCCAACGATGTCGAGACCAGCGTGGGCTTGCTGCAGAGTGCAGTCGAGCGTTGGAAGCTGGGCAGCGAGTTGGTGCAGCGTGAGCAGCAGCAGCTCGCGCTTGAGCGCCAGCGCCTCGCGGCTGGACGCAGCGATTTACGCGAAGTCCTGACCCGCGAAGAGCGCGTGCTCAATGCACGCTTCGCGCTGACCGAGCAGCAAGCAGCCTGCGCCAAGGCAGAGGTGCTGCTGCAGGCCGCGCAGGGCATCTTGCTGGAGCGATTGCGATGAGGCTCGGCGTGTTCATTGGGTTGCTGCTGGTGACCCAGGCGGCCTGGTCTCAGTCGATGGTCGGCGTGACACAGGCTTTGCACGAGGCCAGGCTCGGTCTGGCCGCCGCAGGGCGGGTCGAGGCGGTGCTGGTCAAGGAGGGCGACCGGGTCTCTCGCGGCGACTTGCTGCTGCACCTGGACCGCGCGCTCGAAGACCTTGAGATCAAGCGCCGCCAGGTCATGCTCGATGACACCTCTCGGCTGGAGGAGTTGCGCCGGCGCGAGGTCATCCTCGGCGCCCAAGTGGCCGAAGCGCGCAAGCTGTTCGAGTCGGGTGGCGTCTCCCGCAAGCAGGCCGAGGACGAAGAGCTGGCCTGGCAGTCCAATGTGGCGGAACGAAAAGCGCTGGAGTTCGCCAAGCTGCGTGAGAAGCTGGAGCTTGATCTGGCGCGCGAGGGCTACGAGCGGCGTCATTTGCGGTCGCCGATCGACGGCGTGGTGACCAAGGTTGCGCTGCGGGTTGGCGAGAGCGCAATGCCCAACGAGCCGGTGCTCACCGTGGTCGACGTCAGCCGGGTGCGCTTCATTGGCACGTTCCCGGTGTCATCGCTGTCGCCCCTCAGGCCCGGCCAGAGCGTGAGCATTCGGCTGGCGATGGAGGGCCGGGCGGTGTTGCGCCAGGCCAAGCTGATCTTCGTCTCGCCGGTGACCGACTCGGCCAGCGGCCTGGTCGAGCTGATCGCTGAATTCGACAACCAGGACGGGTCGGTACGGCCCGGTATCTCGGGTCAGATCGTCGCGCCCGCGCCGGTCGCTGAGCGTCGCCCGATCACGGGTGCCCAGTGAGCATCGACACGGCTTTGCTGGCCGCCGCCAGGCCGGACTCGGCCAGGCCAGGCCCCAGCGAGCCGGCGCCTGGCTTGGCGGCGATGGCCCGCTTCGAGGGCTCTGCGCAGGCCTTCTGGCCGCGCTACCTGGCGGCGGTGGGCCAGGCCTTGGGTGCGCGGCGGGTGGTGCTGCTGGTGCGCAAGCCACCCGCGGCTTGGCAGGCTTTTGGCCAATGGCCGCCTGACACCTCGGCGTCCGATGTCGAGCCGATGCTGCGGCTGGCCGACCAGGCGATGCTGGGCTCCACGGCTTGCGCCGATTCGGCGCCAGACCCCAGCGCGGTGGCGGTGCAGCTGGCGGCGTCGCCGCTGGGTTTCTCGTCCGATGCGGTGCTGTACGTCGCCAGCGACGCGCTGCAGCCCTGGCCGCTGTGGCAAAACCTGACCGAACTTGCTGCCACGGTGCCGCTGCAGTTCCAATGGCGGTTGTCGCAGGCCGATCCGCAATCGGGGATGCTCGGTGCCAACCGGCTGTTCGAGATCCTGCGATTGACCCAGCGCCTGAACCAGGAGCCGCATTTTCTGCAGATGGCGCTGTCGCTGTGCAATGACCTGGCGGTGCGATTTGACTGCGACCGGGTCTGTCTGGGCTGGGTCGACCGCAGCTATGTGCGGCTGACGGCGGTCAGCCACATCGAGAAGTTCGACCGCAAGGCCAGCGCGGCCTATGACCTTGAGTTGGCGATGGAAGAGGCGCTGGCACAGGAAGTGGCGATCCGCTACCCGGAGACGGTCGCCACACGCCAGGTCAACCGCGCCCACGAGCGCTATGCCCGCCAGCACGGCGTGCCGCAGCTGATGTCGGTGCCACTGCGGCTCGGGGATCAGGTTGTCGGGGTGCTCGGGCTGGAGCGCCGTGCAGGTCATCTGAGCGAGGCCCAGGCCTGGGAGCTGGGCTTGATCTGCCAGTCCTGCTTGCATCAACTGCAACAGTTGCGTCGGCAGGACCGCTGGTTTGGGCTGCGCTGGCGCGACGCCTGGCGAGACTGGCAGACCAGCCTTTTCGGGCCCAAGCACACCAGCTGGAAGCTCCTTGGCGTCGCCAGTCTGATCGTGTTGCTGGTGCTGGTTTTCGTGCCATGGCATTACCGGGTCGATGCCGGTGTGGCTTTGCGCAGCAAAGACCTGCTGTTCATGCCGGCGCCGTTTGACGGTTTCTTGCGCCGGGTCCATGTCGAGGTTGGCGAAACGGTGGCCAAAGGCGCGGTGCTGGCCGAACTCGACACCCGCGATTTGCTGATCGAGGAGTCGATGGCCGCTGCCGACGCGGGGCGCTACGCCCGAGAGGCCGAGAAAGCCATGGCCGCGCGCCAGCTCGCTGAGATGCAGATCGCACTGGCGCGCCAGCAGCAATCGCTCTCGCGGGTCGAACTGGTCCGTCACCAGCTCGCTCATGCCCAGCTCAAAGCGCCCTATGCCGGGATCGTCGTCGAAGGCGAGCTGAAGAAAAATCTCGGCGCACCGGTGCGCAAGGGTGACCTGATGCTCAAGCTGGCGCAGCTTGACGACAACTACGTCGAGCTTGAGATTGACCAGGTCGATGTCCACGAGGTCGGTCTAGGCACGCGTGGCGAATTCGCACTGGTCGGCCAGCCCGACCAACGCTTTGCTTTGGTCATTGATCGCATCGACCCAGCGGCGACCCAGCGCGAAGGCCGCAACGTCTACCTGGCGCGCGGCCGGGTGGAGTCGAGGCCGCAAGCCTGGTGGCGTCCGGGCATGGGCGGCAACGCCAAGCTCGAAGCCGGTGAGCGCCGCTTGATCTGGGTGCTGACCCATCGCACCGTGCGTTTCCTTCGGCAGGTGTTCTGGCTATGAGCGCCGACCATGCCCAGTCGAGGACGTTCAGCGAAGCCTGGCACCGCGTGGCCGGTGTTCGCGCGGCGTTGCGAACCAGTGTGCGCGCGCACCGGCAGGTGTTCCACGGTGAGCCCTGGGTGGTGTTGCGTGACATCCTCAGCAACGATTGGTACCGGGTCACCGCCGAGGCCTACGCCTTTTTGTCACGGCTGTCGATCGAACGAACGATCGACGAGGTCTGGGTCGAGATGCTCGAGACCCATCCCGAGCTGGCCTTGACGCAGGAAGAGGTCGTGCAGCTCATCGGTCAGCTCAACCTATCCAACCTGCTGCACCATGATCGCTCGACCTCGGGCGTGACCTTGTTCGAGCGCTTTCGCAAGCGCCGCAACAAGGAGCGGCTGTCGCTGCTGGCGGGCTTCCTGTCGCTGCGAATCCCGTTGTGGGACCCTGACCGTTTCCTGCAGCGCAGCGCGCCATTGATCGCCTGGGTGCTCGGTCCCTGGGGTCTGGCGAGCTACGCGTTGCTGATGTTGGCAGCGGGCTTGTCGCTGCTGCACGGCGCTGACAGCCTGTTCAGCCACACCCAGGGCGTGCTGGCGCCGGGTAACTTGGTGTTGTTGTACTTAGGGTTCCTGATCGCCAAGCTGGTCCACGAGTGGGGCCATGCGGCGGTGTGCAGGCACTTCGGCGGCGAGGTGCATTCGGTCGGCGTGATGCTGCTGATGTTCGCGCCGCTGCCCTATGTCGATGCCACCGCGAGCTGGGGTTTTCGCAGCCGCGGCCAGCGCTTGCTGGTGGGCTTCGCCGGCGTGCTGGCCGAGCTTGCGGTGGCGGCGCTGGCGGCCTGCGTCTGGGCCCACACGGCGCCCGGTGCCATCAACGCGCTGGCCTACAACGTGATCTTTGCGGCCAGCGTCTCGACCGCGCTGTTCAACCTCAACCCCTTGATGCGCTTCGACGGCTACCACATGCTGGTCGATGCGATCGACGTGCCCAACCTGTACCAGCGCTCGCGCGACCAGCTGAAGTACCTGGCCGAGCGCTTCATCCTCAGGCTGCCAGGCGCGTTACCTGCCGCGCGCAACCGCTCAGAGGTCTTGCTGCTGCCGCTGTATGGCGTGCTCAGTGTCGTGTACTGGTTGATGCTGATCTCGACCATTGTGTTTTTCATTGCCCAGCAGTACCTGGACTTTGGGGTTGCGCTGGCCTGGTTCTTGGCTTTCACGGCGCTGGTGTTGCCGCTGTTCAAGCTGCTTCGCTACCTAGCGCTGAGCCCGGTGTTGTCCCAGCACCGCAGCCGCTCGGCATGGATCAGCCTGGGCTTGCTGGGCCTCGTCGCGGGCGGGCTGGGCGGCGTGCCGGTGGCCGAGCATGTGCGCGTGCCGGGCGTGGTCGAAGCCTTGCAGCATCGCCAGCTTTACAGCGAAGCCTCGGGCGAGCTGGTCGAGCTGCTGGTCGAGCCCGGCGCCCGGGTCAAGGCCGGGCAGCTGCTGCTGCGCCTGGAAAACCCGCAGCTCGACAAAGACCTGCAGTCGGTGCAGATGCAACTGCAGCAGATCGGCGCGCAGGAGCTGCGGGCACTGGCGATCGCTCGCGCCGACTTGCAGCCTTTGCGGGAACAGCGCCTGGCCTTGCAAGACAGCCTCGCCGAGCTGCGGCGCCAACGCAACGCCTTGCAGGTCAGCGCGCCGATCGACGGGATCTGGGGCGTCGCCGACCTCGACATTGCGCAGGGCCGCTGGGTCGCCAGAGGCAACGCGCTGGGCCTGGTCGTCGATGAGAGCGCCTGGCGTTTCGTTGCCGTCCTGCCGCAGGTCGCGACCCATCTGTTCGACGACCAGGTCCGGTTGGCCGAAGTCCGGCTGGTGGGCCAGGAAGATGAGATGCTGCAGGCGCGTCAGGCGCTGGTGCTGCCGCACGAGCAAGGCCTGCTGCCCTCGCGCGCACTCGGCATGGCCGGTGGCGGCGAGATCGCGGTGCAGTCCAGCGACCCACAAGGCTTGACGGCGGCCGAGCCATTCTTCAAGGTTCAAGCACTGCTGCCCGCAGCCAGCCGCGACGGGCCCAGGCTGGTGCATGGCCGGCTCGGCGTGATGCGCCTCACCTTGGGCGAGCGGCCGCTGCTGGTGCAGTGGGCGCGCGGTTTGCGGCAGTTCTTCCAACGCAGGTTCCGCGTGTGAACACGATCGCACTGCCCCCGCTGGCACGCCTGCCCGAAGGCCTGGACGGACTCGTCCACGGCCTGCAAGGCCGCTGGCGCCGCCGGTCTGCCAGCGCCAGCGCGCTGCACCGCGAAGCGCTGGCCTGCCTGGCGGCCTGCGAAGCCCTGCGCGGCTGCGCCGCTGACGACCTGCAGGCGCGGCTCGAGCAAGCGCGGGAAGGCTTGCGCTGCGATCCGCAACAAGCCCGAGGCCAGTTGATGCAGAGCCTGGCCTTGGTGGGCCAAATGGCTTGGCGCAGCATGGGTCAGCAGCCCTACGCGGTGCAGTTCATGGGCGCGCTGGCCATCCACCGCGGCTGGCTCGCCGAGATGGCCACTGGCGAGGGCAAGACCTTGACGGTGGCGCTGGCTGCTGTGTTGGCCGGCTGGGCCGGGCGGGCTTGCCATGTGCTCACGGCCAACGACTACCTCGCGACCCGCGACGCCCAGGAGATGAGCCCGCTGTACCAGGCCTGCGGCGTGACGGTCGACACCGTCGCTGGCGAGCATGACCCGGTCGCGCGCCAGCGCCAGTATCGGGCCGATGTGGTTTACCTCACCGCGAAGGAGTTGCTGGGTGACCACCTGCGCGACCTGCTGGCGCTGCGATCGGGCAAGGGCCCTGAGCAAGCCGCGCTGGCGCATTGGTTGGGGCAGGACGCCGCGGCGCAGGGCTTGACCGGGGGATTGCAGTGCCGGGGCCTGCACACGGCCATCGTTGACGAGGCCGACAGCTTGTTGATTGACGAGGCTGTCACGCCCTTGATCCTGTCATCGCCTCGACCCAACCCGGGCTTGAGCGACGGCATTCTGTGGGCCCATGACCTGGCGATGTCTTTGGTCGAAGGGCGCGACTTCGAGATCCAGTTGCGCAACCGCGCGATCGAGCTGGGCGCAGGCGCGCGCGCGGCAATGCAGGCCCGGGCGCAGCAACTCGCGCCAGCCTGGCGGCCAGCAGCCCGGCGCGAAGAACTGCTGCGCAACGCGTTGTCGGTGCGTTTTTTCTACCGGCGCGGTCACCAGTACCTGGTGCATGACGACGAGGTCGTGCTGCTCGACGAATTCACCGGCCGGATGACGCCCGGCCGAACGCTCACCGCCGGCTTGCACCAAGCCATCGAAGCCCATGAAGGCCTGGCCCTGACCGATCCCAACGAGTCGCTGGGGCAGATGAGCTTCCAGTCTTTTTTTCGCCGCTTCCGCCGGCTGTCGGGCACGACGGGGACGGCGCGCGAGGCCGCGCAGGAACTGTGGCGAATCTATCGGCTCGCGGTCTTGCCAGTGCCCACCCACCGACCCCGGCTGACCCAGGTCCAATCGATCCAGGTACTCGACAGTCTGGACCGCAAGTGGCAGGCGGTGCTGCGAGACGTGCAGCGAGTCCATGCCCAAGGCCGGCCGGTGCTGGTCGGGGTGCGCAGCGTCGAGTCGAGCGAGAAGCTTGCCGCCATGCTGCGACAGCAGGGCTTGAAGCCCAGCGTGCTGAACGCCGAGCAGCATGCGCTGGAAGCGCAGATCGTGGCCGGCGCGGGCGAGTCCGGTCGCATCACGATCGCTACCAACATGGCGGGCCGCGGCACCGACATCGGGCTCAGCCCAGTTGCCAAGAGCCTGGGTGGCTTGCATGTGGTGATCGCTGAATGCAACGAATCGGGCCGGGTCGACCGCCAGTTTGCCGGACGCTGCGGCCGCCAGGGCGACCCAGGCAGCGTCAGCCAATGGCTGTCGCTGGAGGATGCGTTGCTCAGGCGTTATTTTTCGGTCAGCGCATTGCGCTGCGTGTGGGTCCTAGAGCGGCACTTGCGTTGGCTGGGCCAGCCTGTCGTTCGCCTGTGTCTGCGCATCGCGCAGCGCCGTGCCGAGGCCGATGCGTTCTCTCGCCGCTGGGCCGTGCTGCAAAACGACAGCTGGATGGAGGGCGCTTTGCCGTTCGAGGAGGCCAGTCATGGTTGATTCAACGCCGGCCCCACGCTACGAAGTGCTCAATGCGCAGCGCCACCGGCAGCTCAAGGTGTTGGGCCACCAGGGTTATGGATTTGCCCGCGGGCTGCACAGTGCTGACGTGGTGGTCTCGGAGTTTGAGCCCGTGGCCAGTCTTTACCCCTTGGTCTTTGTTCGCGAAGCGCAAGGCCGCTACCGGCCGGTGGCACTGCTCAGGCGATCGGGCGGGGACGAAGGTTTTGTCGGAGTCCTACCCTATGTGCCGATGGCGCTGCGCTACCACCCGTTCGCGCTGGCCGCGCGAGGACAGGCTGCCGACCTGAGCGTGTGCATCGACACCAGCAGTGACCTGCTCTCGCACGAGCAAGGCGCGCCACTGTTCGACCGAGACGGTCAAGCCTCCCCGGCGCTGGCGCAGGTGATGGCTGCGCTGTCGGCGCTGAACCAACTCAGGCTGCAGACCGACAAACTATGCCGCGCGCTGGCGCACTTCGGGCTGTTCACGCCGATCCCAGGCCAGCCCCCAGGCGACGCCGACCGTCAGGTCTACCGGGTCGACGAAGCCGACCTGTCCCGACTTGCCGATGCCGAACTCTGCGTGCTGCGCCAGCACGGCTGGCTGCGGGCCTTGTATGCCCACCAGGTGTCGCTGGCCCATGCTGACCTGTCGTCGGCCCCAGTTGCGCATCCTTCGTTGGAGGCTTTCGCATGAAGCCCTGGCCATGGCCGCAGGCCGATGAAGGTCTGTACCGAGCGACTCGCGCGATGCTCGCCGCGACCGAGGGCCTGTCGATCACGGGTTGGGAGACTGCCTGCAAATTCAGCCCAGCGCGACTGCTCTCGGTCAGCGAAGACGCCTCGCCGCGCGCATCCTGGGCGGCCAAGTTCTACGACAGCTCGCTGCGCATCGCCGACCTGCGCCTTGGCGTGTCAGGTCTGGCCGCTGCCTGGGGCCTGGATGCCGACCAAGTCGACGTGGTCTTTGATGCCATCGGCGGGCGCGAGCTCGGCTGGCTGGCCGCCGGCACGGGCTCGGACGCACGACCATTTTTCACCGTGTACGCCGCGGCCGATCGCCGCGACGCCCACCAAGCCTTGTTTGCCTTTGCTGAGGCGCAGCGCGCAGCGCTGCCGCACGCCTCAGGGATCCTCGGAGCCAGCGTATGACCAAGAACCCAAAATTCAAAACCTTCAAGGCTTTGAAGATGTTCCAGGCCTTGCGCCCGCCTTTTCTGCGCAAGCGCACCGTGGTCGAGCGTCTGGAAGACCGGGTCTTGCTGTCGGCCGAGCCGATGCTGCAGCAAAACCGTCCCGACGACACGCAGCCCTTGGCGGTGGACAACATCCAGATCGAGGTCGGCAAGGTGCAGAGCGCCTACGACATCGCCAGCTTTGCCAATTTCGCGACCCGTATCGACCTCAGCGGTGCCGGTGCTGGCGCGAGCCAAAACAGCGCATTGAGTGGCAGCGGCGATCTGCTGACCCTGAACAAGGCGATGATCAACCTGGTGCTCGAGTTGGGCGCCGGCAACGACGACGTGCAGCTCAGCGCCGAGGCCGACGGCAAGCTGCGCTTGAGCGGTAGCTCGATCCATGACCTGGTGTTCCCACGCCCGACCGGCATCCTGGCGATACGCGGTGGCGACGGCTCGGACCGTGTCTTGTTGGGCGACGCCGACCTCGGCAGTGCCAGCCTGATCATCGAAGCCGAATCGATCAGTCTGCCCGCCGGCAAGTCCTTGACCAGCAGCGCCGACCTGGTGTTGCGTGGCCTGGTCACGGCCGCACAGACCTCGACACAGGACATCACGCTCGACCTCCAGGCCTTGGTCGATGTGCAGGGCACGATGTTGGCGGGCGGTCAGGTCGTGCTCGAGGCGTCGTTACAGGCCCAGGCTTCCATCGCCAACAAGGTCGCGGTCGTCAACGACCAGATCAAGCTGACCAGCCAATCCATCGCGCAGGTCGGTGCCAGTGCCCGCATCCAGGCCCAGGGCCTGCAACTGCTGGCTTACACCGACAACGACTTGCAGATCGCGTCGCAGGGCGGGCTGGCCAGTCTGGTTGAGATCAGCGCCAACCAGACCACCCGCGCCAGCGTGGCCGGTGGCGCCACCTTGCTGATCACCCCCAAGGCGTTGGCTGCAAGCACCCAAGCCGGGGTCAGCGTGCTGATCGAAGCCGTGGACCGTAGCCATGTCAGCGCCGAGCTCAACACCACGGACAGCCTGGTCACCAGCCTGGCCGGCGGCTTCGACCTTGGTCTGGGCCGCATCGGTCTGGTTCGCACCACCAGCGCCTTGCTCGGCGACTCGGCCAGCAAACCGATTTCGCTCAAGGGCCTTGGCACGGCCAGCGCCGGGTTGGTCCAGGTCAGCGCGGCCAATGCCGACAGCGATGGTGGCGGGGTCACCGGCGCGGTCAACTCCAGCCTGGTCGGTGTGCAGACCAACACGCTCCAGGACACTGTGCTGGCCCGGGTGCAGGGCGCAAATCTGAAAGTCGACGGCCTGAAAGTCCTGGCGTTGGCGGCTGTCAGTGACAGCGCTTCGGCCAAGGTGGCGCGCAACATCGCGAGCGGCGGTGTGCAAGCGTTGCTGCTGAATGCCGACCTGGGCGCGGTCGGCGATGTCATCGTATTTGCCCACGACAAGACGAGCTTCGAGGCCCAAAGCGGCGGCTTCTCGGCCGCAGTGCCTTTGCTCAACAACGTGCAGATCGGCATTGCATCGGCCAGCAACACGATCAACCGTTCGACCCATGCCCAGGTGCTCAACAGCAAGCTCGATGCGGGCAGCCTTGACGTGCTGGCCAGCAGCAGCGCATCGGCCACCGCTGGCACCGAGTCCTTGGCGGTGACCGGTGGCGACGGCGCCGCCGGCATGACGCTCTCGCTGGCCGGCACTTTTGCCTGGAACCAGTTGCTGGGCGGCGTCAAAGCCAACCTGCAAGGCAGCACGGTCAACAGCACCGGCGACCTGCGGGTGCAGGCGCTCAATGCCACCAAGGTTGACGCCACGTCGACCACCGGTACCTCGGTGACGGAATCTGCCGGATCGGCGGGCGGCGCTTCGCTGGCCTTCAACGCGGTGGGCTGGGACATGGGCAATATCGCCGCAGCCTCGCTCAACAGCCTGATTGGCACCGACGTCGGTTTCACCGTTTCGCCGCTGGAGACATTGGCGTTCATCAGCACCAGCCAGGTCGGCGCGGCTGGCGATGTTGCGGTGACGGCGCAGGACTTGGTCGAGATCTCGGCTGCCTTGAGCAACAGCGCCGAGGCTTCCAGCGGAGCGGCCACCAGCGCGTTGTCGGTCGCTGCCGGCGCGGTGCTGGCCAGCAATCGCGTGCGCAGCAGCACCCGGGCCTACATCGATGGGCGCGATGCCGAGGGGAAGCACGGTTACGCGCTGAGTGTGGGTGCCGGACTGGAAGTGCTGGCAGACGACGCGGCCAGCATCACCGCCGATGTCAGCATGTCGGCGGTTTCGTCGGGCGCTGGCGGCAGCAGCGTGTCGGTCGGCGGCATCGTCGTGCGCAATGATGTGCGCAACGATGTGCTGGGTCAGGTGATCGGTTTGACCGTCAACACCACCGATGACCTCAGCGTCCGGGCCGTTTCGGCGACCTCGATCGTTGCCACGCTCAGCGGGGAGGTGCGTGCCAGCCAGCAGGAAGGCGCCGCCAGCGATCCGGCGCCCAGCGGTTCGACATCGTCGGCCGGCACCGACCCCGGCGCGTCCGCCAGCCCCGAGCCGGTGACCGCTGCCGACCCCGCCGAGCCGACTACTGATCAGGTGACGGCGGGCCCGGAAACCCCGCCCGCCAGCGCGCCGGTGGCCGGTGGCGGCGCGATGGCGGCCAATGGGCTGATCGCCGTCAACCTGATCCTGAGCCAGGTTCAAGCCTTGGCGCTCGACAGCGTGCTGGTGGTGGGCAAGAACCTGGCGGTCGAAGCCAGCAACGACGCCACCATCGCCGCCAGCAACACCGCGATCACCGAGAGCAGTGGCACCGCGGTGGGGGCGACCTTGGCCTTCAACACGCTGGGCTGGCAATCGCAGAACATCTTGTTTGCCGCCGTCGATGCTTTGTTGGGAACGGCCATAGGCAAGGAGCGGCCGGTCTCGGTGCGGGCCGAGATCTCGGGCAGTAGCCTAGACGTCGGCGGCGATCTCAGCCTGAGCGCCGTGCAGGTGCCGCAGATCAGCGCAACGATTGAGAACAAGGCCGACGCCACCGCGTCGGGCGCGGCGGTCAGTTTCGTGTTGGCCAGCAACATGGTCAGCGCGCGCGCCGACGCGGTGCTCAAACCGCTGGTCGACGGCAGCCGCTTCGCGATCGGCGGCAACCTGCTGGTCAAGGCCAGCGACACCTCGGGCATCGAGGCCGACATCAGCATGGGCTCGTCCAGCGCAGGCGGCGCGGCGGTGGGCGGCTTGGTGGCGCGAAACGATGTGCGCAACGTCGTCAAGACCTGGGTTGAGCGCGCAGCGCTTCAGGTCGGCGGAGATGTCACGATCATGGCCCGCGGTTCGGCCACGATCACCGCCACGCTGAGCGGCGAAACCTCGTCATTGCCCGAGGAAGAGGCGCCATCGGACGAACCCGCGACCAGCGGCACGGCGGGCTCCGACGCCGCGGGCCCGAGTTCGCTCGCGGTCAACGCCTTGATCGCCACCAACCTGATCCTGAGCAACGTCACCGCGACGCTGCTCGACAGCGATATCCAGGCTGGCGGAAACCTCGACGTCATCGCACGCAACGCCTCGCAGATCACCGCGGACAACGCTGCGACGATGGAGGCCGGCGGCGTTGCTGTGGGCGTGACGCTGGCTTTCAACACCATCGGCTGGCGTGCGCAAAACGTTTTGTTCGCCGCCCTCGACGCTTTGCTGGGAACCGCGATCGGCACCGAGCAATCGGCGGTCACTGACGTGTTGATCAAGGGTTCGTCCTTGTCTGCGATCGGCAGCATCGGCCTGGACGCCCAGGGCGAGGCGAAGATTGCCGCGACGATCGCCAACGACGTGACGTCGAGCGCCGCCAGCGCTGCCGCCAGCTTCATCCTGGCGAGCAACCTGGTGAGTTCGCGCACCCGGGTGCTGGGCCGATTGAGCGACACCGCAGGCCGCAAAGTCAGCTTCACTGCAGGCGAAAACCTATCGCTGCTCGCCAGCGACACCGCAGCCATCGAGGCGGATGTCTCGCTGTCGTCGACCAGTGCCGGCGGCATGGCGATGGGCGGCATGGTGGTGCGCAATGACGTCCGGGGCGCGGTCGAGTCCGAGGCGCGTGACGCCACCCTGAAGTCGGGCGGCAAGCTTGATCTGGCGGCGCTGCAGTCGGCCAGCATCTCGGCCAAGGCATCGGGCAAGACCTCGACGCTGGCAGCGCCGGACGAAGCGGCTGCCGCAGCCCCAGCGGCCGACGCGGCGGCAGAATCGCCAGCCGCCGCCTCACCGTTGGCGATCAACGCCTTGATCGCCACCAACCTGGTGCTCAGCAGCGCGCTGGCCCAGATCATCCACAGCCGGGCCGATGCCGGTGGCGACCTGAGCGTCGCGGCCGACAACAGCGCGACGATCAATGCCGACAACAGCGCGGTGATCGAGTCCGACGGCTTCGCCGTGGGCGTCACGCTGGCATTCAACACCATCGGCTGGAAGCCGCAGAACCTGTTCGCCAACGCGATCGACGCCTTGCTGGGCACCAGCATCGGCACCGAACAACCCGCCAATACCGTGGCTGACATCGTCGACACCGCGTTCACCGCCGGCGGTGATGTCACGGTTGCGGCCGGTGCGCTGCAAGCTGAGGCTGATGTCGATGCCGGCGCGCCCCCGCACGGCGCCAGCCTGACCGCGATCATCAGCAACGAGGCAGCGGCCAACGCCGACCACGCCGCGGCGAGTTTTGTGCTGGCGAGCAACCTGGTCAGCAGCCAGTCCCGGGCCTGGATCAGCCCGCAGACCAGCCGCAGCGCCGCGGGCGAGTCGACCTTGGCCCTGACCATCGGCGGTTCGTTGACGGTGGTGGCGGTCGACTCGGCGGTGATTGACGCTGACATCACGATGAGCGCGACCAGCGGCGGCGGTGCGGCCGTGGGCGGTGTGGTCGCTCGCAACGATGTGCGCAGCAGTGCCGACGCCGGGCTGGACCGGGTCTCGCTCGATGCCGGTCAAGGCGTCACGGTGATGGCGCTGGAAACCGCCCAGTTGCGCGCCGCGCTCAGTGGCAGCACGGTCAGCGACGGCGAATCCGGCGCTGGCCTGGCGCTGAACGGTTTGATCGCCACCAACAACGTGCTCAGCACCAGCCAGGCCACGATCACACGCAGCGACGTGCGGGCTGGCGGCGACTTGCAGGTGCAGGCTGAGAACGCGTCGGGCATCGACGCGATCAATGCTGCAACCACCAGTTCGAGCGGCAGCGCTGCGGTGGGGGTGACCCTGGCCTTCAACAGCATCGGCTGGGAATCCCAGGACATCTTCCGCAAGGCTATCGACGCGCTGATCGGCAGCAGCTTTGGCAACGAGCTGCCGGCGTCCGTATTGGCGCAGGTCGACGACTCTGCGCTGGCGGTGGGCGGTGACTTGCTGGTCACCGCCAAGGTCAGTGCTGAGCTTAAAGCCAGCACCAACAACCAGGCCTCTTCAAGCTCGGGTGGGAGTGCGGCGGCCAGCATGGTGCTGGGCTCCAATGCGGTCAGCACCTCGGCCGATGCCTACATCCGACAGCCGGCCTCGGCCATGACGGGCAGCGTCGGATCGGTCAAAAAGGTCAGCGCCGGTGGCGAACTGCACGTCACAGCAGACGATATGCCCAGCGTGATCGCCAGCACCCTGGTGGTCGCGTCGTCGGCCGGTGAATCGGTTGCCGCTGGCGATGGCGAGTACGCGAGGGTTGATTTCAACAGCGCCGCCGGCGAGCAGGACATCAAGTTCGGCGACCAGGTGATGCTGGCCGAAGACCATGAGGCTGGCGGCACCGAAGGCCGCATCTACCGCTACATGGGCGGGACGCCGACGACATTGGACTTGAGCGCGGTCGATTACACCGACACCGGCTACTGGTATGAGCTGGTGCCGCCCAAGGGCAAGGTGGCCGAGCTGATCGCGGCCTTCGAAAACGCCCAGATGCCTTATCTGGAACGTGAGGTCGTACTGACCACGGTCCCGATCGGCGACCACCGCTACGACATCGGTTTCAAGGCGGGCCTGGGCTGGCCCGACGAGTCGCTGAAAGACTTCATCGCCGGCAACGCCCCTTCGACCCCCGGCGGACTGACCGTCACCGACACCGGCTTGAGCCTCAGCCTGCCATCGTTCAACCTCGGTGGCCGTGAACTGGTCGGGCCCGAGCTCAACCTCGACCTGATCTTCCCCAACCCCGACCTGCCGTTCTACACCTTCAAGCAGGTGCTGGGCACGATCGAGCATGGCGGTCGCAGCTACGACTGGGGCGTCGAGGTGTCGATTGGCTGGCAAGACCTGAAGCTGCTCGACATGGTCAATCTGCCGGCTTTGCTGGCGGGGCATTTCGAACCGGTGCTGCCCGAATTCAGCGCCAAGGTCTTCTTCGACAAGGTCGAGATCGACTCGCTGAAATTCCTGCCGGCGCAATTCCAGATTCAGCCGCCCGCGGTCAAGATCACCTTGCTGGGCAAGCCGGTGGTGCTGAGCTTTGGCAGTGCGATTGCGATCGACACGCCGGATGCGCTGTCTGCCTTCGTCGACGAGACCAAAGACCCGCTGACCATCAGCTTGCCGGCGGTCGACATTGACCAACTGCTGGCCGCCCGTGGCACGCAAGCGCACCCGGCAGGCTATTGGGACCAGGCGATCAACATCGACGTCAGCAACCCCGAGTTGCCCTACCTTGAAAAATCATTGACGCTGACCAGCATCAAGTTCGGCGGCCAGACCTGGGATGTCGGTTTGACGGCCGGAGTGGGGTGGAAAGACCAGACCCTGCTCGACATGCTGACGAGCGACGTGCAACCTGCGGGTGTCTCGGGTTTGGCCACCGGCGTCCACTTCCAAGCGCCGGGGTTCAGCTTGGCGGGCCAGACCGTGCAGGGCCCAGCGCTCGACCTGTCGCTGGTGCTGCCCAACCCCGAGCTGCCCTATGGCGAATTCAAACAGGCCATTGGGACGGTCAACATCGATGGCCAGGATGTGGCTTGGGGTGTGCAGGCGCAACTGGGCTGGCAGGACATGCACCTGCTCGACCTGGTCGATGTCCAGTCCTGGTTGAACGGCAGCTTCTCGCCGCAAAGCCCCAAAGTTGACCTGTCGATCTATATCGACGCGCCGGGCGTCGCCGCCCAGTCGGTGCTGCCCAGCGAATTCGTCGTCGACTTGCCCAAGGCCAAGGTCACGCTGTTCGGCAAGACTTTGCTCTTGGGTTTTGGTGGACCAGTCACGATCCGAACGCCTGCGTCTTTGTCGAGTTATGTCAACGCTTCATTGCCGGCATTCAAGGTCCAGATGCCGTCGCTGGACTTGGATGCGGCGATCAGCGGCAGCTTGCAGTCCTACACCCCGACCGGCAACGAGGTGTCGGTCAACTTGACCGATCCGGCGTCGTACGTTGCCGCGATCAAGCAGATCATCCAGGTCATTCCCAGCCATTACCACCTGGCGGATCCGCATCTCACCGGTAACCTGTTCGGCGTTGCCATCAACAGCTCGATTGCGCTGAGCACCGTTGCGCCGGACTATGTCGACTTTGCACTGTCCGACTTGCTGCCGGAATCGGTCTATCGCCTGATCTCGCCGTTCGTCAACACCGCCGACACCACGCCTTTCAACCTCAACCTGCCGACCGTGGACTTTGGCAAGGTCGGGCCCGATGTGCCGGTGCTGCAGAAGATCAAGGACTTGCTGAAAGTGCTGCCGACCACGGTGCAGCTTTACGATCCGGCGATCGTCGCCAATGTCCTGGGCCAGGACCTGAATTACGTCGCACCGCTGGACCAGGTGGTCGCCGCGGCGAAAATTCCCTACCTCACGACGGGCTCTGATGCTGCGGGCAACTACATCAGCTTCAACCTGAACGATGTGTTGCCCGACGCGGTCAAGGACGTCCTCGGGTATTTCATTGACGCGGAATCCCAGCAACCACTGAAGCTGACCATCCCGGCACTGAACTTGGGCACGATCAGCGCGGCCAGTTTGGTGAAAAAGCCCGCAGCCGGGACGACCGGCACGACCACGCCGTCAACCGGCAGTACCGGTAGCAGTGGCACCCCGACCGGCAACGGCAACGGCACCACCACCACCACCACCACCACCACCCCATCGATCTCGACCGAATGGGTCGACTTGCAACAAGCCCAAGCCCTGGTGGCAGGCAGCGCTGAGGTGCAGTTGCTGAGTCTGGCGGTTAGCCCAACGGTGGCACCGGTCGCGACCAATTACGACCTCGCGATCACCGTACCGACCGGTGCGAACACCACCGGTGAGAGCCTGCGCTTCCAGTTTGGTGCGCTGGGCGCGACGGCCACCGCGGTGTATAGCAGCGACGCAGCCGTTCAAGCGGCGAATATTTACGCAGCGCTCGCCAGCCTGATCGCTGCACCCGCGGGCAGCGCCAAAACCGTCACCGAGAACGGCGTCAGCCACCGGGTGGTCAGCTCGGACTGGTTGACCGTTCGGGTCGAGGCGACCGTCGGACCCATCAATGGCGCCTTGGTACCGCACTACAGCATTCACTTCGGTACTGCCGCGTCCAAGAAGCTGGCCAGCCTCGGTGAGTTGCAGGTTCAGCGCGTGTTGGTCAGTGGGTCGAGTGCCGTCGTTGCCACCAACGAACGCCAGAGAATCAGCTTCTCGGGCGCCTTGAACACCTCGTTCCCCAAGTACCAACTGCAGTATGGCAATGCCAAGACCGCCGTGTTGGGCTTCTCGCCCAGCGACCCGACGGCCAACCGCAATACCTTGCAGGCGGCGCTCGACACCTTGCTGGGCAAGGGCAATGTCAAGGTCAGCTTCGACCCGGCCTCGACGGCTGCGAATCCCCGGTATTTCATCGACTTCATCGGCAGCCTGACCGGCAGGAACGTGGCCGCGCTGACGGTGGTCTCGCCCGTGAAGGTGACGGTGGCGATCGACACGCCGCGTGAAGGCCAGTCCGTGGCGGGCACGGCACTGAGCTACCAACTCAGCGCCGTGGCGGCGCCCTCGGCCGCCGTCAGCCCCTCAAGCTTCAGGTTATCGCTCGGTACGCTGAACTCAGACGCTATCGAGGCGCTGGTGCTGGGCCAGCCGATTGACGAGGTGCAGCGCCTTGAGGTGCAGCCGCTGGTCAGCCTCAGCCAGCTCAGGAGCGCTGCGACCGCTGGCTCGCTGTCGTATGCGTTGACACTGGGCTCTCTCCATACCCAGGTAAATTTCGTGCTGCCCAGCAGCAGCACGGCTGCGGCCTTGGTCGCCGCGATGACCACCAATGCGGCGGCGCTGCAGGCCGGCCTCGAGCGCATGTTGGGCCAGGGCGCCGTCAGTGTCAGCTACGACACCAAGGGCCAGGCCGGGTGGCATTTCGACCTCCACTACCAAGGCAGTCAGGCGGGTAAGAATCTCGGCGCCCTGGTGGTGAAGGCCTTGGGCGCCGGCGATGGTTTGTTGCTGTTGTCGGCACAGACGGTGACTCAAGGCTCTGCAGGCGCCACCGCGCAAGACCAGGCGACGCTGATCCAATCGGGCCTGGACCAGATGTTGGGCGCTGGCAGCGCCACGGTTGTGGTCATTCCGGATGGACGTTATCGAATTACCTTCGGCGGGCGCTACGCAGCAAAAGAGGTAGCGCAGCTGCATTCGACCCAGCATGACGCCAGCGTCGCGCTCGGCGTCACGACCTTGGTGCCCGGTGTCGCTGCCACCGGGCCGAGCTATCTGTTCAATCCCGCGGCACTGTCCGGTGCCGCGTCGTTCAATATCGAGGTGACGGTCAACGGCCAGGCCTACAGTGCTGAAGGCCTGGCGCTGGAGGCGACCCAAGCCGTGCTGGGTCAGAAGATTGAGGGCGCAATCAGTGAGATCTCAGCGCCGGTCAACGAGCACCAGCGCATGAATTTGAAGTATGGGGCTGGCGCGTCGGGTTCGCATTACACCGTGCTCACGGCCGATGGACGCAGCGTCGACGTCACGTTCTCGTTGACGTCCGGTGTCGCGCTGACCGATGCGCAAGCCCATGCCACCGCGCTGCAGACCGCGTTGACGAGCGTGCTGGGCGCGGGCAACGTTTCGGTGAGTTTTGACAGTGCCAGCCTGGCGCAGGGCGGCAGCACTGGCTGGGTGTTCGACATCCGGTACCAAGGGGCGCTCAAGGGCTTGAACCTGCTGGACTTGAGCTTCAAGCCAGTAACGGCACCCGGGGTGACGAGCAAGTTGACGCTGACGCGGTCGACTGTGCAAGACGGTGCCGAGGGCTCGCTCAAGCAGCAGAGATTGAGAGATCTGGGCCTGACCGTGAGCGTCAGACCCGCCACTGGCGCCGAGGGCGGCGCGGGATGGGTGGTGTCGCTGGGGGGCGACCTGGCGGGCAACCTGGTCGAAGGCTTGCGCGTGCAAGCGGTTGCCGCGCCTGCGGCACCTGAATCGCCCACGTCGGCGCCCGCGGGCGAGGTTGCTGCGGCGGTGAGCCGGCCGATGGCCGTGGGTGGCGTGGTGGTGCGCAATGACGTGCACGGCGTCGCGAGGGCGTACATCGAGCGCGCAACGGTTGTCGCCGGGTCACTGTCGGTCAACGCCAGCGACAACGCGGTGATCCAAGCCAAGGTCGACAGCACCGCGGTGGCCAAAGGGGGTGAGGGCCCTGGGCTGGCCGTGGGTGGCGTGATCGCGACCAACCTGGTGCTCAGCAGCGCCAATGCCTCGATCAGCTTGAGCGACATCAGCACCACCGAGGGCGATGTCAGCGTCGGGGGCACGAACTCGGCCCATATCGTTGCGCGCAACCAAAGCGCGATGAGCTCGGACGGGCTGGCCATTGGCGCCACGCTCGCTTTCAACACCGTCGGCTACCAGGCTCAGAACGTGTTGTTCGCGACGGTCGATGCGCTGGTGGGCACCAACCTGGGTACGGCGCAACCGGCGGCGATGCTGGCGACGATCACCGACTCCAACATCCGGTCGGCGGGTTCAGTCACGGTCAAGGCCGACAACCAGGCCTACATCAACGCCTACCTGTCCAACGACACCAGCTCGGAGGCGTCGGCTGCCAAGGGCAACGACACCAGCGAGACGTCGGGCGGCACGACCGGTGGCACCGCAGCGGGTGCTGGCCAGCAGTCGGCGTCCAAGTCCAAAGGCCTGGCGCTGGGCTTTGTGCTGGCCAGCAACATGGTCAGCAGCCTGGCCGATGCCCACATCACCGGTGCCGGCCGCAGTGTCAGCACCGAGGCCGGCAGCCTGACGGTGGCGGCCAGCGATGACGCGCGCATCACCTCCAAGACCGCGTTGTCCGCTGTGGCCAAGGGCGAGGAGAGTGAGGTCAGCCTGGCGCTCAAAGCCTTGGTCAACTATGTCGGCATCAGCTACACCGACCGATCGGGTGAGCAAGCGCTCAAGATCGGCGACCGTGTGCGCCTGGCCGATGTCAACTTCGACAGCGCCGACCAGCCCGACGCGGTCACCGCCGGGCAGCGTGTGCTGCTCAAGACCAGCGTGGGTGGTGGCCAGGCCGGCGATGTGTACGAATATGTCGGCACCACCGACCTCGAGGCGCCGGCGTTCGACAGCCAGAACTTCAAGAACACCAGCCTGTGGAAAGCGGTGCAGGGACAGGCCGGCAAGACCTATGTCTACAAAGGCTCCGGGCGCAGCGCCAACCTGGCCGACGAGAATTTCAACGACACCCGCCAATGGCTGCTGATCGATGTCGGTCAGCTGGCCGACATTGGCTACGGGCTGGCCGCCGCGTTGACGGCCTCTGATGGCGGTGCCGCCGCTTTTGGCGGCTTGGTGGTCCGCAACGACGTGCGCAGCGATGTCCAGTCCTCGGTCCAGGACCAGACCTTGACCATCGGTGGCGATGTCAGCGTCACGGCCCAAGAGAACGCGGCAATCGTCGCGATCGACAGCAGCACGGTGGCCGCCAAGGACGTGGGTCTGAACCTGGTGATCGCGACCAACACCGTGCTCGGCAGCTCGCTGGCGTGGATCGCCAACAGTGGTGTCACCACCACGGCCATCAGCAGCCCGACACAGGCCATCGCGGGCGACTTGACGGTTTCGTCTGACAGCAAGGCGCAGATTTCGGCCGAGCTCACCAGCAAGGTCGAGGCCAGTGTCTCGGTCGGCGTGGTGCTGGCTTTCAACACCATCGGTTATGCGCCGCAGGACTTGCTGCGCAACGTGGTTGACGGCGTGCTGGGCATCGGGCTGGCCGGTGAACAGAAAGCTGCCACCAAAGCCTGGATCAGCAACAGCCGTTTGAACCTCGGTGGTGCGCTCAGCGTCACGGCCGATTGGGCTGGCTCGATCAACGCGGTGGTCAACAACTCAGCGCTGGCGATCAGCGTGACCAGCACCTCGAACTCCCAAGACAACGGCAGCAAGAACGCGATCAGCGTCGCGCCCGTGGTGGCGATGAACAAGATCAGCGCCGATGTGGCGGCTTATGTCGACGCAGGCAGCTTGGGACAGTCCGTCAGCGCGCTGGGTGATATCACGATCGAATCCCATAGCAGCACCCGCATCAACGCCGAGGTGGCGGCCAGCGCGGTCGCGATCGCGGCCAGCACCAAAGCCTCGGCGGTCTCGGTCTCGATTGGCCTGAGTCTCTCTCGCAACGACGTGAGCAGTGACGTCAAGGCTTACGTCGCAGGCGCGAGCTTGGCAGCACGACCGACGATGACGTCCGAACAGGGCAGCATTCGCATTGGCGTTTGGCGCGAGTCGCAGATCATCGCCAACGGCACCGCTTCAGCGATCGCCGTGTCCGCCAGCCCCAAGGGTGGACCGGCAGTCGGCGGCGCCGGCACGCTGGCATTCAACCGCATCAGCGGTTCGGCTGACGCCTATGCCGAGCAGGTCTTGCTCAAGACGCTGTCGCTTGAAGCCGGCAGCGGCCAGGTCTCGGTCACCGCCCATGATGACTCGATGATCGACGCCTACCTGCGCTCGGTGGCAGCGGCGGTGTCGGTCGGCAGCAAAACCTCCGTGGCCGTGGCGGTCGGCCTGTCGGTGGCGCGCAACATCATCGGCGCCAGACCGGTCACTGCAGCTTACGACGTCAAGGCCACCGATTACAACGAGAAGCACAAGCTCACCGATCTCAAGACGGGCACGCGCGTGCTCAACGACAGTGGGATGCTCGGGCAACAGGTCTACGAGTACATCGGCGAGACGGTGCAGGACGAGAACGGCATCGAACTGCGCAACCAGAACTACTCCGACGAGAGCACCTGGAAACTGCTGAGCTACGGCCCCAGTGTGGCCGCCACCCAGGCGCGCCTGAGCCGCGCGTCCGTCGACGCCAGCGGCGATTTGGTCGTGTCGGCGCTTGGCACGAACAGCATCAAAGCAACCGTGCTGGCGGCCTCGGCAGCGATCGGCGCGAGTGCCCAAGGAGCCATCTCGGTCGGTGCCGCAGGGGTCTATGCCGAGAACCGGATCTTTGCCAGCCTGGATGCGCGTATCGACGGCACGCCCGACCTATCGACGACCACCCTTGACGAGCGCGAGCAAGTCAAGGCCAAAGCGGCTGCGGTCTTCGTCGAAAGCCGGGCCAGCATCGATGCGATTGCGGGCGCTGCATCGCTCGCTGCGTCATTGGCCGGTGGCGGTGTGGCGGTGTCGGTGGCGATCGGCTTGTCGCTGGCCTTCAACAGCATCAACAGCGATGTACTGGCACAGGTCAACAATGTGCGGCTGACCACCGTCAGCGGTGATGTGCAGATGCACGCCCTGAACGCTGGCATCAGCCAGGGCGGCAGCATCAGCCAACCCGACCTGATCCAGGCGGGCATCACCGCCGACGCCCTCAACGCCGCCGGCAAGACTGCCGAGCCCAGCATGACCAGCGACGTCGGCCAGACCTGGGACTACCTGGTCACCGACGGCAGCACGCTCCTCTACAAAGACGACTTGGTGCGCGCTGCGGACGGTCGCATCTACAAATACAAGGGCGTGAACGGCACCACGGTCAATCTGAGCGACACCGGCCTGAATTTCAGCGGCGCAGATTGGGAAGAGAAAGTCACCGACAACGTGACCCTCAAGTCGGGCTACACGGTGCGGGTCGACCCGCTGCACACTGCCGGGGGCCTGGTGGGTCGCATCTACCGGTTTCTCGCGGCCGAGCCGAGCTACAGCACGCTGGTCGGAACCAAACAGGTCAAGCACGACGACGTGGTGCTGGTCGAGCTCAACCACGACAAGCCCGCCTGGATGGGGCGCGAGTTCAAGTACAAAGGCGGTGACGCGACGATCGACCTGTCGATCGAGAACTTTGAAGACCCCGACCGCTGGGAGGAGCTCTCGCACGAAGAGAACGGCGTGGCGGTGTGGCGAGAGGATTTCAGCGACACCAAGCGCTGGCAACTCGCCACCGACTATGCCGATCCGGCCACCGTGAAAAAACTGGCCGAGGTCTTGACTCAAAAAGCACAGATGGTCCTGGCCCCGTCCGACACCATGCGACCGGATGCCAAGTACAACAGTGCGGATGGTTTGTACTGGGACTACACCACCGACAAAGGCGACACCAAACTCAAGACCGGGGACCGGGTAGGGGACGCCAACAGCGAGTTGCCAGCGGTCTATCGCTATCTCGGCGAGGCGGCGACGCTCGACCTGGGCACCGTCAACTTCACCGACACCACCCTCTGGGTCGCGGCTGATTCGTCCAAGATTCTGCGCAAGGGTGACACGGTGCAAGTGGCCGACGACCACCGTGGCGGCGGCGACGCGGGCCGGGTCTACACCTACATCGGCAAGAACAAGGTCAGCCTTGATCTCTCGCACGTCAACTACCTCGACACAAGCAACTGGCAAGCCATCGTGCCCGTGCTGGAAGTCTCGACCATTGAGGCGGGCAAGCGCTGGAAGTTGCTCGACGCCGATGGCCACAGCTACACGCTGACGATGGATGCCAGCGGCAGCCTGGGCGCCTCGCGCAACAGCATCAACGCGGTGTCGGTGGCAGCTTCTGCGGCCATCGGTCTTTCGGCCAGCAGCGCTGCCGTTGCCATCAGCGGCGCGGGCGCTGTGGCCATCAATTCGGTGATGGGCCACACCGATGCGTTGATCGGTAATAGCGTCGTGACGAGCGCGGCCGACGTCAAACTCGATGCGCAGAGCCAGTCCAGCATCTCGGCCACCATCGCCTCCCTGTCGGTGGCGGTGGCCGCGGGCATGGGCCCTGGTGTCGGGGCGTCCATCGGTATCTCGATCGCACGCAACCTGATCGGCCAGGAAGGCTTCGGCGTGGTCGGCGACAACGCGATCGCCACCGTGCAGGCGTTGGTGATCAACAGCAGCCTGCGCGCTGCAGGCGATCTGTTGCTCACGGCTGCTGCCAAACAGACGATCGATGCATTGGTGTTGTCGGGATCGGTGGCCTTGGGTTTGGGCGCGGACTCTGGCATCGGTATTGCCGGATCGGGCGTTTGGGCCGAAAACCAGATCGGCAACCGGGTTCACGCAGGTGTCGATACCGGCTGGGGATACACCACAGGCCAACGGCTGAGCGACCTCTCGGTGCGCAGCGTTGACATCGAGGCCAGCGACAACTCCCGCATCCACGCCTTTGCCGGTGCCGCCGCCATTGCCGCTGCGTTTGGCAGCAACGCCGGCGTGGCCGTGTCGATCGGTGTGTCCTTGGCCCGCAATGTGATCGCCACCCAGGTGCTGGCCGAGATTGCCGGCGCGCGGCTCACGGCCGTCGGCGACCTGAAGGTGATCGCCAAATCAGCAGCCAGCATCGAGGTGACAGCCATGGCGGCGGCGCTGGCCGCTGCCATCGGCGGCACCGCTGGCGTTGGCGTCAGCGGCGCGGGTGCGTCGGCGATGAACATCATCCTGGGCGACACGCTGGCCAGCGTCGACGACAGCGCGATCAGCGCAGCCGGCGCGATGGATGTCAAGTCCAGCGCGACCAGCCGCATCGAGGCGACCATCGTGTCGGCATCGATCGGCGTTGGCGGCGGCAACGTCGGCGTTGGTGCGTCGATCGGCATCGCGCTGGCGCGCAACTACATAGGCTACGACCCGTCCCATTACAGCGGTGCGGCTCGCTACACCTCGGGCGTTGACGCGCCGGCCAAGATCGTCAAGGGTGACGTGATCCGACTTGGCCCACGCTCGGGTGCGCGCGCCAACGAGGTCTATGAGTACATCGGCGACGCCGACCTGCTGCGCGCCGACAAGGACAAGAGCGGCAACCAGAAAGACTTGATCCTGACCCAGGACTACGCCGACACCAAGCTGTGGAAGCAGCTCACGGCGACGTCGGCCAACCAGATCGAGGCCAGCGTCACCCAGTCCTCTATCGTCGCGCTGGACGACGCCAACAAAACGTTGAACCTGAGTGTTATCGCCGATAACCTGCAGACCATTGACTCGGCGGTGTTCGCCGGATCGGTGGCCATTGGCGCTGGCCAGATCGGCGTGGCGATCAGCGGCGCTGGCGCCAGCGCTGTCAACCGCATCGGCTCACAGACCCTGGCCTATGTCGGCCGCACGACCACGGTCGACAGCAACCACGATGGGGTGCCCGAGATCAACGGCATCGAGGTCGACGGCTTCATCCATGTCCTAGCCACCGACAACGCCAAGATTGATTCCAGCGTGATGGCGGTCTCGGTGGCCGCGGCATTCGGGGAATTCGGTGCGTCGGTGGCGATTGGCGTGTCACTGGCCGACAACCTGATCGCCAGCAGCACCCAGGCACTGGTCGACAATGCCGCGCTCGATGCGGTGGGCGATATCAGCCTGCAGGCTCTCGACACCTCGCAGATCGGATCTCGCTCCACCGCAGTGGCCGTGGCGATCACGGGCGCTATCGGCGCCGCGGTGGCCGGTGGCGGTGCCTATTCCAGCAACACGATCAACACCGAGATCCGTGCCGGCGTCGACTTGGTCGATGCCCAACAGCGCATCGGCAAGAGCAGCATCGCCAGCGCTGGTGACTTCACGGTGCAGGCGCAGGGCGACGCCATCAGTCAGGCCCATGTGCTCGCCGCAGCCGCCGCATTCGGGATGGCGGCGGCGGCCGCCGCTGGCACGGTATCGATCAACCTGATCAGCCCAGTGATCGAGGCCAGCATCAACAATGCCGAAGTGACGGCGGCGGGCAATGTGCTGATCAGCGCACAAGGTCATCAGAGCGCTGACGCGTTGGTGGCGTCGATCTCGGTCAGCACCTACGGCGCCGCTGGTGCCAGTGTGGTGCAGACCACGGACAACAGTGCCATCCGGGCTGGCCTGGGCGACGATGTCAAGCTGCAGGCGGCTGCGCTACGCATCGATGCTTACGGCCAAGATGCGATCTTCCAACATGCCAACGCTTCCAGCGGAGGGGTTTTTATCGGCATCGCGGGCGCCGACTCGGTGCTTGACATTGGCGCGGTCACGCTGGCTGGCATCGGCGCGCGCAGCCAGGTGCTGGCGCAGACCGTGCAGGTCACCGCCAAGCGGGACCAAGACTTCGACGCGACTTCAGAGAACCTGGCGGTCGGCTTGCTCGCGGGCAGCGGTGCCCGGGTGGTCAACACGCTGGCCGGCCAGGCTGATGTGCTGATCGGCAACAGCGCCAAGGTCGATGCCGAGACGGTCTTGATCGAGGCGCAGAACTTGGTCAGCAAACGCAAGTTCTCGGCGACACAGAATTCGCTGCGCTCCACATCGGCGGGCGGTGCGACCATTTCGGTGCTGGGTGCAACCACCAACATCGGCAACAGCAGCACGCTGTTTGGTGCCCAGGTCCGGGTCGGACAGGGTGCGCAGATCAACACCCAGTCGACCACCGCCGATGGCGCCACCTTGCGGCTCAACACCTTGACCCGGCTCGACATCGTCGACAAGGTGCGGGTCGACGGCGTGGGTGGCCTGGCGATCAACTATGCGTTGGCCGAGCAGACGGCGGACACCTTGTCGGACATCGTGATCGACGGCGCCGCGCTGCGCAACTACAGCGGCAATCTGGAGCTGAGCACCCGCACTGACGCCACGATGCTCGCGGCCTCGAACGTCTTGTCGGTCGGTGCCATTTCGGGCGCCAAAGCCGATGCCCTTTCGGACCTGCGCAGCCACAGCGACATCGTGCTCAACAACGCCGAGTTGTTGGGCACCGACGTCAAGCTCTACGCGGGCCAGAGCCGCGATCGCGTCAGCAACCAGCTCGACGTCAAAGCCCAAGCCGACATGTCGCTGATTGCGCTTTGGGGTTTGAGCCTGCCGAAGGTCAGGGCTGCCATCGAGGAGTACAACGCCATCGCGCTGAACGGCAGCGCGTCGGTGCGTGCGGTTCGCGACATCGACCTGATTGCCGAACCCGGTATTGGCGGCAACGGTCGCGCTCGCACCGCTGGCTTGGTGTTGAACCTCGCCACGCCGATCTATGCCGGCACCGTCTTGGGCGGCGACTCGGTCCTCAGTGTCAATACGGTCACGGTTGGCCCGGCCGCGAAGCTCGAGGCGGGGGTCAACTACCACACTGAGCTGCAACTGCTGCCGATCCTGGTCGACGGTCAGCGCACGATCGCTGCGGATCGGCTGGGCAAGACCTTGAACGCCGCTGAGCTGCTGGCCCAGGGCCTGGACCCTGCGCAGCGATACGAGTACGCGGTGCTCGACCTTGAGTCGGTCGCGATCGGCATCAGCACCGGCAACATCGTCGAACTGGTGCCTGGCGCCTTCAGCAAAGGGGTGGCCAACCAGGCCTATGTGTACAAGCCGCCCGCGGGTGCTGCCGACAGCAGCCTGGCGCTGGAATCTGAGAATTACCTCGACACCACGCGCTGGACCCCGATCACCGCGAGTCACCAGCTCGACGCTTACACGAGCAAGATGGTCGTCAAGACCGGCGAGACGGTTCGAACGGCCAGCGGCGACTGGTACCAACGAGACGCCAGCACTGCCGCCGTGATCAGCGCCGGCGAGAGCTTTGGCGGCGCTGGCTGGACCCAGCTGACCGCCATGAAGAGCGACCGAGGCTTGCAATTCGCGGCCCAGCTCAACGGTCGCTTCTACGTCGTCAAGCCGGTTGACCTGGCGATGCCCAAGCTGGTCTATGCCAACGTGGCGAACCAGCTGTTCGAAGACCGGGCCAAGATTGTTGGCTGGATGGAGAGCCACGCCGGCAACGCCGAGGCGATAGCGCGTTACCAGGCGCTGCTCGAACAGATCGACGCCAAGCTTGTGAAAATGGGCTTGGCGGTTCAGAGCGGCGGCAATGTCGTGCCGCGCGCGAAATTCGACATGCTGTTCCTGCGTTTGCCCACGGTGCAAGCTTCTGCCGGCGGCATTTACGTTCAGGCCGACGCAGCCTCCAGGGACTCGCTGACGCTGGCGGCCACCAGTGGCCGAGCGCTGGCCCATGGCCAGGCTCGCATCAACATCGTCAACAGCACGCCTTTCAGCCTGGAGGTCAATGACGTCGGCATCCTGGCCAGCGGTCGGGTCGACAAGCTCGACGGCCAACTGGTCTCGCTTGACGCCGGGTCGATTTACTTTGGCAACCGCCGCATCACGCCGGTTGCGGCCAATTCAACGGGCCAGAGCGAGATTCGGGTGATACAGGACGCTTATCCAAAAGCTTATTACAGCTTGGGGACTGTCCAGATTCCAGATGCGCCGCAAGACTTGTATGTTCGCGGCAGCCTGAAGAATGCCGATGGTGCGCTCTACCTGACCAACATGGAGGGCAGCATCAACGTCACCGGCGAGCTGCGCGCCGGCACGGTCAAGCTCACTGCGCTGGGCGACTTCAACCTCAGCACCGACGACTGGTACCACGTCGGCAACGACCCGCGCCAATACCTGTCAGCCGTGCCCAACCAAAGTCTCAACAGCTTCTTTGAGCTGTTTGGCAGCCAGGCCTACAACCCCTGGGGCATCAAGGGCCAAGTGCGCTATCGCCAAGCCAGTGGCAATGTCGGCGACGCCCGGCTAAAGGTCTTGTTCGATGCGATGGATGCGGCTGCCACCAAGCAATCGATCGTCTTCGCAATGGGCGAGATCAACATCAATGCCCGTTACCTCAACCTCAACGGCGTGGTGCAAAGCGGTGTCGACAGTGTCGACTTGACGATCGGCGCGGACTTCAACCCCAGCCGTTCGTCGAACTTCACCGATGCGAGCGGTCGCCTGCTGCCTGGCATCTCCTATGGCGCAGCCGGTCTCGCGACGGTCGATGGCTTCTTCGATGTCGACGCGGGCGCCATCATCCTCAGCCCGATCAAGCCCACCGGCGGGGTGATCAACCTGACCGGCCAGATCCTGAGTACCGGCAACGGCGAGCTGCGCGTGGCCAGCGGCTATGCCTCGGTCAACATCATCAACCAGAGCAAGTTCTCGCTGGCGGTCGACACCATCGACGTGTCGACCGACCGCATCGGCAAGATCACGATCACTGACACTGCGACGCTGCGTCGTGATGAATACCAGGTGCTGGACGGCAAGACCGACCATGTGGTCAAACAAGGCGTGCTGGAGTCCGGCAGCGGTGGGGTCAGCAGCATCACCTACAACGCAGTGGCAGGCGGCCAAATCGGGGTCGACGCCAGTCAGCCCATGGTCTACCAACCTGAGTTGGGTCGCTACTACCTCTGGACCGAGGGCCAGGCCAAGACCCGCACCACCATCAAGATCTACGAGCAGAAGAGCTTCAACCTGCTGGGCTTCGATTGGGACGGGTTGGTGCCCGACACCGAGGCCAAGTCGGTCGACACCAATTTCACCGATGGATCGCCGCTGCTCGAATCCGAGTTGCTGATCCGCCTGAGCGACCCGAGCGTTTCAGCCGCGGTGCGCAACGCGTTGCAGGGCAACGTGCTGGTGGTCGACTATGTCCAGAAGAGCAACCCGGCCGTTGCGTTGGTCAACAACGTCAGCCTGGTTCGCGACGTGGTCACGAACAGCCTGTACCGCTATGTCGGCGAGTCCAAGTCGGTGGCCTTCCCGGTGACCGATTTCGGCGACACGAGCAAGTGGAATCGGGTCGCGCAACTCAGCGGTGGCAAGAAGTTGCTCGACGCTGTGTCGGGAACTTACTACTACGCGCCCTCACCGGACGACAAGATCACGGGCGTGCCTACCGGGCTCTACGCGGGAGCCAACGGCAGCTGGACCTCCGCCAAGGCCGACAACCGCTTTGACAGCAATTTCGCCAACGAGGAAATCACCGTTGTCACGACGGAGAGCGGCGGTGGCTGGTTGCGCGAAAAGACCATCACGACCAAGACCACGACGGTCACCGGTCTGAAGGACTTCTACACCTATGCGTTGGCGGCCGACAAGCCGGTCACCATCAAGCCGATGCTCGGCCGCAGCGAGCCGGTGGTCAACATCCAGACCCCCGGCAAGCTCTTGCTGGCCGGTAGCGTGTCTTTCGGCCAGAGCACGGCCAACGAGGACTCGGACGACTTCAAGCCCATCGCGCTGTCGTCTGACGCGCTGGAAGTCGCCGGCACGGTGGTGTTCAGCGGCGCGGTGCCCAGCATCGTGGCCAACAGCGATGTGACGGTCCGCGTCAAGGACCCCAAAGGCAAGCTCAACATCGTCGCCACCGGCAACGTGGTGATCGAGCAGATCGCCGACCCTAAGAAGCCCAGCGCGCCGCTCAAGATCGGCCAGATCATCGCGGTCAGTTACGACTTGAACGGTGTGCCGCAGCGGGCTGGCCAGGGCTTGGATAACTTCGCGGCACTGACGGTGGGCACTGCCTACGATGTCACCGTGCTGTCGACCGACGGTATCTGGGGCTTGACCTCGACCTCGCGTATCGTCGGCGAAAAAGTCCAGCTCGACGGCGGCCAAGGGCTGATCAATGTGCGGGTCGACAGCAATGTCGGGGGCGCCGGCGGCGTGGCGGCGCGTGCCTTGGGCAGCGTCACGGTGACCGAAGCCAATGGCGACCTGCGCTTGGTCGCACCGACCGCCTTGAACGGCGCATCGGCGTCGGTACAGGCCGGCGACGCCGCGACGCCGCAAGACGTCAGCCTGACCGCGCAGCACGGCGCGATTCTCGATGCGGTGTTGGAGCGCTTCGTGCCCAATCCCAAAGACGTGGCGGCGCTGATCGCCGAGGGTGGTTTCAGCGACGATGCGCTGGCGCAAGCCGGCCTGGGCAGCGCCGCTGCGCTCAGCGCCAACGCGCGCTACACCCTGTCGCCGGATTTGATGGCGCTGCTGCTGCCGCACAGCGATGTGCTGACCGCAGCCGCCGGCAGCGGTGTCGAGCAGGTCAATGTGATGGGCGCGAACATCACATTGAGTTCGGTTGCCGGCAGCGGCGGGACAGCGGCGGGCGTTGGTCATAGCTCAGACCGCGTGACGATCAACCGGCCGACCCGGTTCGATGCGTTGAGCGACGCCAACAAGGCCTTGCTGGCCCAGGCCAGCCCGCGCGACGTGCTGGATCTGCAGTACCAGCGCTACGAATACCTGGGCGATGACAGCACGCTGGATCTGTCATCGCCGGCCACTTTCATGATCTCGTCGCTGTGGCGCCAGGTCGCGGTCAGTGCTGTGACGCCGGAGGGGATGCGCCTATTGGCCAGCACCGACGGCGTGGCCGACGTGCGCAAAGGTCAATGGGTTGAAGACCGCCGTGACCTGCTCAGCGTGACCTTGCAGATCACCGACGACCTCAACATCTCCGCCAGCGGCGTCGTTGCGGTCAAGAGCGATGGCGAGGTGATCCTGCGGGCCCAGGGCGACCTGCAGCTCGACAACCGCAGTGGCTTGTTCATCAAAGGGATCGCCGCAGTCGGACGCGTCCATCTGGAAGCCGGCGGGTCGATTTTCGCGGCAGGCACTTCGAGTACCGCACTGATCCAGACGGCGGGTGACCTCGAATTGCAGGCCGAAGGCGGCAGCCTGGGCGGTGGCGTCTTCACCAGCCAGGGCCAGAATCCCGCCACCAGCCTGTTGATCGACGCGGGCGGGCGCTTGCAAGTCGATGCGCTGGGCAAAGTCAAGCTCGCCGAGGCCAGCGGCGACATGGTGCTGGCGCATGTGATTTCCAAGCAGGGCGACGTGTTCCTGCAGGCGCTGACCGGCAGTTTGCTCGCCTCAAGCCTCATGGACGACCAGGTGCAGGTGCTGGGCGGACAGGTCACGTTGGTGGCGGGTCAGATCGGCAATGCGCTGGTGCAGCAGTCGGTGCACAACATCGGCAGCACGGCGCATGCGCTGAAGATTGATGCCGACCACCTGAGCGTCTCGAGTACCAGCGACCTAAGCGCAGTGATCAACATCGCCGATGTCGATGATCTCGCGGTCGACAGCCTGTCGATGGCACGCCAGGGCTGGATCCAGGTTCAAGCCGAGGCTGACATGAGCGTGACCGCGGCGCTGAATTTGCAGGCCTATTCAGACAGCCAGTTGGTGTTGCAGTCCACCCGCGGCAGCCTGGTGCTGGCCAACGACATCGCTTTCGGGGGCGGTGCGTTGAAGTTGCTGGCCAATCAGGACGTGATCCAGCGCGCCGATTCCCAAGTGACCCACTTCAAAGGCACGCTGGACATCGAGGCCACACGGGGCTCGGTGCTGCAGGCGCAAGGCGCTTGGATCAAGACGGGCCAACGTGGCACCAGTTACGGCACGGCGGGCACGATCACAGTGACCGCCGCGAAGGACATCGTGGTGGCGTTGGTCGATGCCGGTGATGCGGCGTTGAATCTGAGCGCTGGCGGTTCCTTGCTGGAGGCCACCGCCGCGGCGGCCGGCGATGCGAACGTCGATCTGGTGGCGGGCACGCTCACGTTGAAAGCTGGGGGCTCGGTCGGCCTGTTGGGCCGTCGGAGCGAGACGTTGGAAATTTCGGTTGACAAGCTGTCATTGACCGCCGCTGGGGAGGTGGCCTTGCTCAACGACCGGGCGCTGAGCGTGCAGGGTTTTACGGCAGGCACCCAGGGCGGTGATACGTCGGCCGTGCTGCGCAACAGCGCGGGCAGTCTGACGCTGGCGTCGAACCTGAGCTTGCTCGGCAGTGGCGGTCTGCTGCTGCAAGCGATCGCCAGCGACGCTGACTTGGTGCTGGGTCAGGGCAAATCCGTCCAGGCGACCGCGATGTCCTTGCTGGCCGGCCGTGACCTGCTGCTGGGCGCCGCCTCACGGGTGGTGACCCGTCAGGACAGCGCCGACCTGCAGGCTGGCCGTCACCTGGCGATGGCCGCCGACGCGGTGGTGGCCAGTGGCGGTGGCGATATCCGCTTGGCGGCGGCGGGCAATCTGACCCTGGGCAGCCTCGATGCGCGCACCGCTGCCGGGGCGCTGTCCAGCGGCGGGTCCGACATCAGTCTGAATGTGGGCGGCGCGGTGGCGAATGCGTCGAACTTGTCGACCGACGGCACCAGCCTGTATGCCGACCAGCTCCGCATCTCGGCGGGCACCGGTATCGGCGGTGGCAGTGACGCTACAAGTCTGCGCAGCGCGGTGCTCACCTTCGCGGCGAGCACCGTCAGCGGCGACATCCGCCTGGTCAACGCCGGCGCGCTGCACATTGGCACGGTAGCCGACCTGCGGGTCGGCCGGGTCAACGAGATCGGTTTGCGCGCCGACCTGTGGGACCTTGCGCTCAGCGGCCTGCGCACAGGCGATGCCGGTGGGGTGTCGGTCGCGGCCAGCGGCAGCATCACTGTCGACAGCAACCCGGCGCTGGACCAGGGCGTTGGCATACGCGCCGGCAGCGGTGGCATCAGCCTGACGGCGACGGGCGCCAACAGCGACATCGTGCTCAATGCCGACCTGGTCGCGGGCGCGGGCGGAGGCTGGCGGGACGCGAGCGGCGGCGGTGCGATCAATCTTTCTGCGGTGCGCGATATCGTGCAAGCCGCCGGCAGCACGATCGACAGCGGTGGCGGTGCCGTCAGCCTGATGGCGGGCCGGGACATCGTCGTCGGCCGCATCGTCGCAGCGCGCTATGTCGCGCGACTGGCCGACCGCGTCGCGCCCGGCGCCACGCTGGCGCTGGGCGGCGACGTCAGCCTGACCGCTACCCGCACGCTCTCGCTGGCCGACGGCAGCCTGGCGCAGCCCAGCGTCTCGGCCAAGGCGCTGCGCCTGCAGGCTGCCAGCATCGCGGCCATGGCCTTGTCGGTCGACGAACTCAGCGCCAGCGCGACTTCTGGCGATCTGGTGTTCAAGGACTTCGATGGCTTCGGCAAGGCCAACAGTGGTCTGCGGCTGCGGGACGTGCAGGCCAGCGCCGGCAATGTCAACGTCAGCAGCGAAGCCAGCCTGAGCGTCGACAAAGTGCGGGTGGCCAACGGCGGCAACATCACGCTCGAGTCGCTTTCAAAAGACATTGTTTTGTTGCTGCAGGATGCGCTCGGCGCATTGGGCACCGGGGGCCAACTCGGCCAGCTCGCGCTGTTTGCGGCAGGCTTCATCAGCAGCGGCCGGCTGTTCACCGGCAAGACCCGCACCGAATACCGGTCGGGCGGGGCGCTGCGTATCGGCAACGCGGTCACGGCCCATCCGGCCGACACGGCCGTGATCGAGCCGGCCAGCAGTTTTGCGTCAGCGCTCACCACCGACACACTCGTCTTGCGCAGCGATGCCTATGTCAGTTTGTCGAGCGACAAGCTGCCGCTGGGCAAGCTCAGCACCAGCATCACGGCGCGCGACGGCTTGTTCGTCAGCCAGGCGGGGCTGGCACAGATCGACGCGACAGCGCCTGCGCTGTTGACGATCACCGCGCCCCGCTTGGTCTCGGTGGACAGCGCGGTGTTCAGTGCGGGTCAAGAATCCGAGGTCCTGGCGCAGATGATGCCCGCCTCGTCGGCACAGGTCCAGATGCTCAGTTCGCCGACTTTGAGCTTGATCGACAGCCTGGCCGTGACGCCCGGCGTTGCCAGCGGACTGGTGTTCGGCGCCAATGCCTTCGGCAGCAGCAGCACCGCGCTCACCGTGACCCTGGTGGTCCCGACAGGCGCCAGCCTGCAGGCGCAAGCGGCCAGTGGCGTCAGCATCACCGGGACCGAGGGCTCCCGCAGCTTCAGTGGGACGGCCGCTGCATTGAGCAGTTACTTCAACACCATCGGTCGATTGATCTATAACGGCGCCGCAGGGCTGCTTACCGTGCAGGTTTCGTCGGCCCAGGCTTCGACGCAGACGCAGGTCCAACTGCTGGGCTCGGTCATCAGCGTGGCGCCGACGATCAGCCAGCTGCCCAGCCAGTTGTTCATCAGTTCGGGCAACGCCTCTCAGCTCGTCTTCACCGGGGCCAGTTTCGCCGGCACTGGTGATCTCACGCTCAGTTTGACCTCCACGTCCGGCAGCCTGTCGGCCACCAGCGCCAGCGGTATCGTCGTTGGCGGCACGGCACAGGCCTTGACGCTCACCGGCCAGGCTGCCGCGCTGGCCAGCTTCATCAGCACTGCCGGCAAGCTGAGCTACACCGGCAGCACGGGCGGCCTGGTCGTCAAGCTCGCCAATGCCTCAGGCTCGATGCGCGCTGAATCGGCCGTGTCACTGGACACGCCGCAACAGCCCAGCAGCACGGTCACCAGCGGTGCATTGACGCTGCCGACCGAGATCTTCACCACCACGGGCGTCTGGGCGCCGATCCTGCTAGGCGCCAGCGCGTTCACGGGGACGGGATCGCTCAGCGTTGACCTGCTCGCGCCAGCCTCACGCTTGCAGCTCGCCACCGCAGACGGCATCGCGGTGAGCGACGGTCCGGGTCAGGGTGCCTACGCCGCCACCCGTATCACGGGTACCGCCGCAGCGCTGAACCGCTATTTCAGCACCGTCGGCGCCGTCCGTTACGACAGCTCGTTTGGCAACTCGCTGACTTTCAATCTGGTGGGTGCCCTGCCCTCGACCGGCAGCATCACGATCACGACGCTCACATCGAAAGGCAGCATCAGCAGCCCTTCGGCGCTGGCGATCCAGTTGCCGCAGGCGTTGACCGTGACGTCCAATGTGGCAACGCCGCTGGTCCTGCGTGACACCCTGAGCGGTGACAGTGCCAACAGCTACCAGCTGACGCTGACGGCGCCCAGCGGCACGCTCAGCGCGAGCGAGGCTTCGGCACTCTCTGCCGCGCTCGTGACCAACGGTGTGCGCTTGAACGGCAGCATCGCGGCGCTCAATGCGTACCTGGCCTCTGGCAAGCTAAGCTATACCGGTGCGGGCAATGTCGCTCTGAGTCTCTCGCTAGCGCTGGGCGACAACGCGCCGCTGCAAGCCAGCAGCCAACTCACACCGGCGCTGGCCGCGATGCCGGCCTTGAGCTTGCCGCAGACCCTGTACCTACAAGCCGGCAACAGCTCGCCCTTGTCATTCGGCAGCACGCCGATCGCCGGCGAAGG
>CANFPU010000018.1 GCA_947448955.1 Burkholderiales bacterium | reverse complement strand
GGATGCGCCATTGACACATGGGCGACCAGACCAGCGCCGAAAAATGAACTCTCGCGTCCGACCGTGCGATCGATGAACTGGTCCACCACGACAAAGCTGCCCGGCGGCAGATCGGCTCGTAGCCCGCCTACCGCGCTGAGTGACAAAACGTCGGTCGCACCCAGGGCCTTGAGTGCGGCAATGTTGGCGCGGTAGTTCAGCGCCGATGGCGGCAGTCGATGGCCACGACCATGGCGGGGCAGGAAAGCCAACTTGGCCGGGCCGACGGCAGTGGCCAGTGTTCCGGTGAAGACCTCGTCCGACGGCTCACCCCAGGGTGTATCGACCCGCACCCAGGCGGTGTCAGAGAGTCCAGGCAGGTCGTACAGGCCACTGCCGCCGATGATGGCCAGCAGGCCGTTGGCTGTGCCGAGACGGTTAAGCTCTTTCATGCGTTCTCCTGGATCCGCCTGATCGTTCGCTACGAAAGTGCTGCCTCGACCGTGATCGGGTCCCGAGCCATCGGATCCCCATCCGCAGCGTGAGCGAGCCGCGCGGCATGGGCCAAGCGAGCAACCTCTCGAGCAGGCATTAATTTGAGGCGGTGATTGCTCCAGACCTGGCGCCAGCGCCGAGCCCCTGGCTGGCCATTCCACAGGCCCAGCAAGTGGCGCGTGATGTGAGACCACGGTGTGCCCTGCAGGGCATGCATGCGCTCGATGTAGGCCAGCATCCGCTGCTCCAAATCCATGCGCCAGTCGTCATCAACCTCGGGCGCTATGCCATCGCCCCAGAACCTTGCGTCCCAATCAGCCATCAGGCAGGGATGGTGGTACGCCTCGCGCCCAACCATCACGCCATCGACCCGCGCGAGTTGCTCGGTAATCTGCGCGCCGGTGGTGATACCGCCGTTGACCACCACCGTGAGCTGTGGGAATTCCTGCTTCAGCGTGTGCACCAGTTCATGGCGCAGGGGCGGCAATTCGCGGTTTTCTTTCGGACTCAGGCCTTGCAACCAAGCATTGCGTGCGTGGACGATGAACACATCGCAACCGCCCTCTGCCACGGTGCCTACAAAGTCCCGAACAAATTCATAGCGCTCGACCCGATCGATACCAATCCGGTGCTTGACTGTCACCGTCAGGTCGCTACCCAACACATCGCGCATGGCCTTGACGCTGTCGCGAACCAACGCCGGCTCAGCCATCAAGCAGGCACCGAAAGCGCCGCGCTGCACCCGTTCGCTCGGGCAACCGCAGTTGAGGTTGATCTCCTGATAACCCCATTGCCGCGCCAATCTCGCCGACCGCGCCAGATCGTCCGGTTCGCTGCCCCCAAGTTGCAGCGCCAGTGGCTGTTCAGCGGCGTCGAAATCGAGGTGGCGCAGCAAATCGCCGTGCATCAGCGCACCCGTGGTCACCATCTCGGTGTAGAGCCTGGTGTGGCGGCTGATCAGGCGATGGAAGTATCGGCAATGCCGATCGGTCCAATCCATCATCGGCGCCACCGACAGGCGCCAGGGCTGAGATCGGGTCGACATCTAAAACCGATCGCAATTACGCTTTGCTGTCGGCTTGCCGCACCAGACCGAGTTGTCGGGATTGAACGACCAACTGCCCTTGGGAATCCCAGAGCGCGCCGTCCTCGATCATCCGACCATCGCTCAGGTCATGGGTGCGAAATTGCCCAAGCATCCATCCGGGAGCGGGCCGTCGGCGCACATGCACGGTCAGCTCGACTGTGGGCACCCAGCCCACCATGCCCAGCAACCCGAAGACTGAGGGCGGGAACGCATCGGCGAACAGCAACGCGGCCAGCGTATCTGGCGCCCGGCCATCTCGGAAGCGGATCCATCCGCTGACTTGCGCCCGGCCAGCGCTGCCAGCCTTGGCCTCGTCCGGATGCAAACGAATTTCGACACGGCTCAACAGCGGCAAGTCGACGCCTTGCGAATCGCCCGACCGCAGCAGGCATTGATCAGGCGGCGGAATGACCGGCGGTGTCAGCGCAAGCGTCGGTTCACTGTCACCGCTCAAGTCGCCAAAGGCCGCCAAGACTTCCAAACGTGACGCGCCGTCCTGTGTCAGCGTCGCACGGGCGGTGGTCAAGGTTCGCCCGGACCGCAGCGTCGAGGCCTCGATCCGGCAGGGCTGATTCGCGAGTCCCGGCCGCAGGTAGTGGACGGTGATGGACAGTGGATCCGGATGGTGAGGCACCTGCTGGCGCAGCGCCGCCACCGCCAGGGCCAGCAAATAGCCGCCGTTCGGGTTGTTGCCAATATTCCAGTCTGGGTGCACATGGCCAGTGAAACCACCCTCACCCGCCACCAACCGGGTCTCGTTGTCGAATTGATTCATGTCGATTGGAAATGTCACAGAGAGCAGCCCGACTTTGCCCAAGCAAAGCTCGAGCAAGCGCCAGCGTCAAGGCTCAGTCCGTCGCGTCCAGGCTTGGATTGATCAGGTATTTCTCACCGGTCGACTGCTTGCCATAGACGGCAATAGCCTCCAGCGTCAGCGCTTGGGCGAGCGACACCTCGCGGGTGTAGCTGCTGGCAAAGGTCGTCTTGAGCTCGGCGACCACACGCTGACGTAGCGCCTGACCCGCTTCGAATCCGATCTTCTGAAGGAACGGCGTCAGCAGCCAGCCCCCCACGCTCCAAGCCATGCCGACGTTGCGGTTGATCTCGGTCGGACCGCGATCCAGGCCGCCGTATTGGTAAACCTGCTTCAAGGTGCTGGAACCGTAGCGACTGTACTCCTTGGCGTTCAGGTTGATGGCTGCTTCCATGCAGGTCAGGATCTGGCTAGCCAGCCGTCCGCCGCCAATTGCATCGAAGGCAATGGTGGCACCGGTGGCCGCCAGCGCCTGGGTTAGGTCATCCGCAAAGCTGTCCGTGCTCGAGTCGACCACATGCTTGGCGCCCTGAGCGCGAAGCAGGTCGGCCTGCGCTGGCTTGCGAACAATGTTCACCAGGCCGATGCCGTCTTTCAGACAGATGCGGTTCAGCATCTGACCCAGGTTCGACGCTGCGGCGGTATGCACCAAGGCCTTGTGTCCTTCGCGACGCATGGTTTCAACCATGCACAGCGCCGTCAGTGGATTGACGAAACAACTCGCGCCTTCGGACGCTCGAGTGCCGGCTGGCAATACCAAACATTGCACGGCTTTGATGCTGCGGTACTGGGCATACATCGAGCCGCCCAGCACCGCCACCATCTTGCCCAACAAGGCTTGAGCGGCCGGTGAAGCACCAGCCCGCACTACCATGCCGGCACCTTCATTGCCGACCGGCATCGACTGGTCCTGACGACTGGCCATCGCCTTCATCAGCTTGTCGGGAATGGTCGCGGTGATGACGGGACGAGCGGCGCTGCCACCAGCCCGGGCGCTGGACAGATCCGCCAGGCCGAACAGCAGACCGAGGTCCGAGGGATTCATCGGTGAAGCCTGAATCTGCACCAACACCTCATCGTCACGAGGCTCAGGAGTAGGAATGCTGGCCAGTGAGAGTTCGAGCTCGCCACTGGCTTTAACGAGTGAGCGCAGCTGCAGTGAATTCACGGGGACGGTTGTGGTCATCAGGGGTATCCGATCGGAGAGGTAGTCGCCAGCAGGCAGTTCTAGGCAGAAACGAAATCAGATTGTCAACGGAAATCGGACGGCGACAGTCGTGTCAGCAATTTCACTCGACGAGTTGCAGGGTCTTGGGACCAGCCGGACACTCTGGATAAAAATGTTCAGGCGCCGATTGGCCGCGGCCATGCAGCCCATTGCCGCTCGGCGCGGCGCGGCGTGGCAATTTGCCCACCAGCGAAACCCAACGATGCGGAGATATTGGCTGAAAAAGCAAAGAGCGCAGCCGATTTCAGACTTGCAAAAAAGAACGCACCGGCGAGCGGTGCGTCTTACAGCTTGATTCTATAAATATTTGTTGGAGGCGCGACCCGGAGTCGAACCGGGCTAGACGGATTTGCAATCCGTTGCATAACCGATTTGCTATCGCGCCAAAATCCCCAGACCGGCAACCTCGCCAGAGGAGAGGGATCGATCCGTAAATTCGCTTCCTCTGACAAAAACGGGAAGCCTAGGCTTCCCGTTTTGAATTTGGAGCGGGAGAAGAGTCTCGAACTCTCGACCTCAACCTTGGCAAGGTTGCGCTCTACCAACTGAGCTACTCCCGCAAAAACCACCTACTCCTCAAGCACACGCAGCTTCAAAATTCAAAATGCGCTGAACCTGTTTCGTTAAGCTCAGCCAACATTCTATACCGAATTTCCGTCGACGCACAAGTGGGCCGCCAACGATTTTTCAATGAGGCAAGGCATCGCCCACCGCAGGGATCGCATCGCCCTGAGCCGTCTCGACCTTGACAGCCGCGGGCTCATCGTCGGGCAGCGGCACAGGCATAGACTCCAAGGCAAATTCAAGAACCTGATCGATCCAGCGAACCGGCACGATCTCGAGGTGATTCTTCACGTTCTCGGGAATGTCCTGCAGATCCTTGACGTTTTCTTCAGGGATCAAGACGGTCTTGATGCCACCGCGATGCGCCGCCAGCAACTTCTCCTTCAGCCCGCCAATGGCGGTGACCTCGCCGCGCAAGGTGATCTCACCCGTCATGGCCACACCAGCCTTGACAGGAATGTTGGTCAAAGCCGAGACAAACGCTGTCGCCATCGCGGCTCCGGCACTCGGACCATCCTTGGGCGTCGCGCCGTCTGGGACATGGATGTGGACGTCGCGCTTCTCGAACATCTCATCCTTGATACCCAATCGACGCGCCCGGCTGCGAACGACCGAACGTGCGGCTTCCACCGACTCCTTCATCACGTCACCGAGCGAACCCGTGCGGATGATCAAGCCCTTGCCGGGCATCATGGTCGACTCGATCGTCAGCAGGTCGCCGCCCACTTCGGTCCAAGCCAGACCCACCACTTGGCCGACCTGGTTTTTCTTCTCCGCGCGGCCAAAGTCAAACTTACGCACGCCCAGGAAGTCATTCAGATTCTCATCGGTGACGACAACTTTCCCGGTGACTTTCTTCAGCAGGATGCTCTTCACAGTCTTACGGCAGATCTTGGAGATCTCGCGCTCAAGCGACCGCACACCAGCCTCGCGGGTGTAGTACTGAATGATGGCGCGGATCGCCGACTCGGTGACCTCCATCTCCTCGTCTTTGATGCCGTTGTTCTTGGCCTGCTTCGGACACAAGTAGCGCTGGGCTATGTTGACTTTTTCGTCTTCCGTGTAGCCTGCCAAGCGGATCACTTCCATCCGATCCAGCAAGGCTGGCGGGATGTTCATCGAGTTCGAGGTCGCGATAAACATCACATCCGACAGATCGAAATCGACCTCGACATAGTGATCACTGAAGGTGTGGTTTTGCTCAGGGTCCAGCACTTCAAGCAGCGCTGAGGACGGATCGCCGCGGAAGTCCATGCCCAACTTGTCAATCTCATCGAGCAGGAACAAGGGGTTACGGACGCCCACTTTGGTCAGGCTTTGCAATACCTTGCCTGGCATCGAGCCGATATAAGTGCGCCGGTGGCCGCGAATCTCGGCCTCGTCACGCACACCGCCCAAGGCCATGCGAACGAACTTGCGGCCTGTGGCGCGTGCCACACTCTGGCCGAGCGAAGTCTTGCCAACACCCGGGGGGCCAACCAAACAAAGGATCGGCGCCTTGACCTTGTCGACGCGTTGCTGCACCGCCAAGTACTCGAGGATGCGTTCCTTGACTTTGTCGAGACCGTAGTGGTCCTCGTTAAGCACCTCTTCAGCCAGCGGCAGGTCGTGTTTGACTTTGCTCTTCTTGGCCCAAGGCAAACCCACCAAGGTGTCGATGAAGTTGCGGACCACTGTGGCTTCAGCCGACATCGGGGACATCAGCTTGAGCTTCTTGAGCTCACTATCGGCTTTTTTGCGTGCCTCCTTGGACATCCGGGCCGCTTCGATCTTCTTCTCGAGTTCCTCGAGATCAGCGCCCTCTTCACCGTCGCCCAACTCCTTCTGGATCGCCTTCACCTGCTCGTTGAGGTAATACTCGCGCTGGCTCTTTTCCATCTGCCGCTTGACGCGGCCGCGAATGCGCTTTTCAACCTGCAGGATGTCGACTTCATGCTCGAGCAATTCGAGCAGCTTTTCCAGACGCTTGGCCACCACGAAAAGATCTAGCACCGATTGCTTGGCTTCGAGCTTGAGCGGCAGGTGCGCTGCGATGGTGTCTGCCAGTCGACCTGGGTCGTCAATGCCGGCGATCGAGGTCAGAATCTCCGGTGGAATCTTTTTATTGAGCTTGACATACTGGTCGAATTGCTGAGTGACCGCTCGACGCAATGCCTCAACTTCGGGCGTCGGCTCACTCGCAGGATGTACCGGCGTCACTTCGGCCGTGAAATGCTCCGCCGTTTCGTGGATTTCACGGGTCTGCGCCCGCTGTACGCCTTCGACCAAGACTTTGACCGTGCCGTCGGGCAGTTTCAACATCTGCAAGATGCTTGAAACGCAGCCAACTTCAAACATGTCCTCGGGCTTGGGCTCATCCTTACCGGCCGCTTTTTGGGCCACCAACATGATTTGTCGGCCAGCTTCCATCGCCGCCTCCAAGGCCTTGATGGACTTGGGACGACCCACAAACAGCGGGATGACCATGTGCGGAAACACGACCACATCACGCAGCGGCAACAGCGGCAACGTGATGGGGTCACTGGGTAGAACAGGATGTCCAGACATGGGTAACCTCTCTTTCTCAGGTCGACATGAGGCCTGAGCGGACGAATGCAAGTGTTTGGACGATCAAGCGGTCAGGTCTCGACCAAACCGGTGAGCGTCGGTCGGTCAATACGGCGATCAGGCGCTGGCCTTCTTTTCTCGGTACACCAGCAGTGGTTTGGCACCCTCTTCGACGATATGCTCATCAATCACCACTTTGGCCACGCCATCCATGGTCGGAAGGTCAAACATCGTATCGATCAGCGCGTTCTCCAGGATCGACCGCAGGCCGCGCGCTCCGGTCTTGCGTTTGAGCGCTTTGCGCGCGATGGCTGTCAGCGCCGAAGGTCGTACCTCCAGTTCAACGCCATCCATGAAGAAAAGCTTCTGGTACTGCTTGACCAACGCATTCCGTGGTTCGGTGAGGATCTGCACCATCGCCGACTCGGTCAACTCGCCCAAGGTCGCAACCACGGGCAGCCGCCCCACCAGTTCAGGAATAAGGCCAAATTTGATCAGGTCTTCAGGCTCGGCTTCGCGGAACAGATCAGCAGCGCGCTTCTCAGTCTTGCTGTGAACCGACGCGGCAAAACCGATACCGGACTTCTCGGTCCGGTTCTGGATCACCTTTTCCAGCCCGTCAAAGGCACCACCGCAAATGAACAGAATGTTGGTGGTGTCAATTTGCAAGAAGTCTTGGTTCGGATGCTTGCGTCCGCCTTGCGGCGGCACACTGGCCATCGTGCCTTCAACCAGCTTCAGCAGTGCCTGCTGCACGCCTTCTCCCGAAACATCACGGGTGATGCTGGGGTTGTCAGACTTGCGGCTGATCTTGTCGATCTCATCAATGTAGACAATGCCTCGCTGCGCGCGCTCGACGTCGTAGTTGCAGTTCTGGAGCAACTTTTGGATGATGTTCTCGACATCCTCCCCGACGTAGCCAGCCTCGGTCAGCGTGGTGGCATCAGCGATCACAAAGGGCACGTTCAGCAACTTGGCCAGGGTTTGTGCCAGCAGCGTCTTGCCCGAACCGGTGGGACCGATCAGCAGGATGTTGCTCTTGGTGAGCTCGACCTCCTCCTTGCTGCCAGAGCTCATGAACTTGAGCCGCTTGTAGTGGTTGTAAACCGCCACCGACAAGGTTCGCTTGGCCGCATCCTGGCCGATCACATACTGATCAAGTGTCGTCTTGATCTCGATGGGCACCGGCAATTCGGACTTGCCAGCCTTCGTCTCTCCGGCGTCCGCAGGCACCTCGTCGCGGATGATGTCATTGCACAGTTCAATGCATTCGTCGCAGATAAACACTGACGGACCGGCAATGAGTTTCTTGACCTCATGCTGGCTCTTGCCGCAGAAACTACAGTACAGAACTTTCTCGCCAGAGGCGCCCTTCTTGTCGGCCATGTGTGTAATTGTGCTGTGGAGGGCGAGTGATGACAAAACAATGATAGTCGACCGGATCAGCCGGCATTTTGGTGCGACCGGTGACGCGCATTCAAGAAAAACAGCTCAAGCGCGCTTGGCGATGACCTGATCGATCAGTCCATAAGTCAGCGCTTCTTCGGGCGACATGTAGTAATCGCGCTCCATGTCAGCGGTGATCTTCTCGATCGTCTGGCCGGTACGGTCGGCGTAAATCCGGTTGAGTTGCTCCCGGGTTTTGATGATCTCTCGGGCGTGAATCTCGATGTCGGTCGCTTGCCCCTGCGCACCACCCGATGGCTGATGAATCATGATCTTTGCGTTGGGAAGCGCGATGCGCTTGCCCTTGGCGCCAGCCATCAGCAGAAACGATCCCATGCTAGCGGCCATGCCCATGCACAAGGTCGACACATCGGGCTTGATGAAGTTCATCGTGTCGAACACCGACAAGCCCGCGCTGACACTGCCGCCGGGCGAGTTGATGTACAGAAAAATATCCTTGTCGGGATTCTCGCTCTCGAGAAACAACATTTGTGCCACCACAAGATTGGCCGTCACGTCATTGACCGGGCCGACCAGGAACACGATGCGCTCGCGCAGCAAGCGGCTGTAAATGTCGTAGGCCCGTTCACCACGGCCGGATTGCTCAATGACGATGGGCACCATGCCCAGGGCTTGCGTCTCCATTGCGTTCATCAGAGTCCTTCAATTGATCTGAACTGATTATGGCCCCGGCAAGAGGCCTGGCAGTCGATAAAAAAGGGGCGCTGACCGGTCAGTCATGCGCCCCGAGGCGGGGGTTGCGCAAACACGCGCGCCGCTCAAAGGGCCGGCACGCCAAGCGTTCACGCAGTCATCAATTCGTCGAAAGGCAGCGCTTTGTCGTTGATCTTGACCAATCCCAGCACATGCTGAGTCACGTTGGTTTCGATCACCACCGCCTCGACCTCGGCCATGCGCTGACGGTCCGACAGATACCAGCGCATCACCTCAGCCGGCTTCTCGTAGCTCTGTGAAAGTTCTTCGATGTGGGCCTGCAACTGCTCGGGCCTGGCCCGGAGATTGTTGATCTTGACCAACTCTGCCACCACCAACCCCAAGCGAACCCGGCGCTCAGCCTGAGGCTGGAACACCTCTGAGGGGATCGGCGCTTTGTCGGCATCCTTGACACCGCGCTGCTTCAAATCCTCACGCGCGCCGGCCACGAGCCGCTCCAGTTCGCTGTCGATCAAGGCCTTGGGCACATCAAGCTCGGCGACCTTGACCAGGGCCTCCATCGCCGCAGCCTTGTTACGAGCCAAGACCCTGAACTTGACCTCACGCTCCAGATTCTTGCGGACATCGGCGCGCAAACCGTCATTGCTGCCATCAGCGATGCCGAGCGATTTGATGAAGCTCTCGTCGAGATCAGGCAAGTGCTGTGCCTCGATCTTCTTCATCGTCACCAAAAAATCAGCCTCCTTGCCGGCCACATCCTTGCCGTGGTAGTCCGCAGGGAACTGCAACGGAAAAGTCTTGTTCTCGCCGACCTTCATGCCGCGCACTGCCTTGTCGAACTGCTCAAGCATCTGACCTTCGCCGATCAAAAACTGAAAGGCTTCAGCCTTGCCGCCTTCAAAGGGCTCGCCGTCGATCTTGCCCTCGAAGTCGATCGTCACCCGGTCGCTCTCCGCAGCACCGTCCACTGCCGGACGCTGGGCGAAAGTCCGGCGCTGCTTGCGCAGGATGTCCACGGTACGATCAATCGCAGCCTCTGTCACTTCGCTGCTGATCCGGTCGACTTCAACGGCTGACAGGTCACCAAGTTGGACTTCGGGATAGACCTCGAAGGTCGCATCAAAGGCCAGTTGACCTTCCGGCGACTCGTCCTTTTGCGTCACCGTGGGCAGGCCCGCCACGCGCAACTGGGCCTGGCCAGTGGCATCAGAAAATGCTTGGCCAAGCTTGTCATTCATGACCTCGGACTGAACAGAGTAGCCATAGCGCTGGGCCACCACCGACATCGGCACCTTGCCGGGACGGAAACCGTCGGCCTTAACCGTCCGCGACAGCTTCTTGAGCCGAGTTTCGATTTCCGAGTTGAGCTCTGTCGCCGGTATCAGCAGGGTGATTCGGCGTTCGAGCTTGGCGAGGGTTTCAACAGTGACAGCCATGATGGGACTCACAGAAAAGTGGGATCTGGTGCGTGGGATCGTCTGAAAAATCAGAGCTGATAACCACTTAGGATTCAGCCGAAGGAAAGAATTTCGATCAGTTTTTTCCAAGCATACCCATGAGTTTACGGCATCACCGCGCTCATCTGGCTCGGGGTGCGGGTCAAGCACCTCGATGCATTGCCGGTCCGGCCAGAAAATGCTGTCGTGCAGCGGCTAACACCACGATAGAACGGCCAGCAACGCGGGACCATCAACAATTTTCCCGATAGCACCTGGCGATTACTTCTTGGGCGCGGATCAGGCCGGCACCGCCCACCGCACCACCAACCGCACCACCAACCGCACAGGCCACCGCACCACCCATCGCAACAGCGCTGCAGCGGACGACTTCTCGAGCCTTGTGTTGAAAACCTGAATGCCCAGGCGATCAGTCGGCAAATCAACGAGTCCAGCGCAAACCCGCAACGTATGGGCCGAGTCATCCCATGGCAGACAATCAGGCGATGGCCAGACCCGTCCCCCGAATGACCGCCGCAGAAATTGAACGTGTGATCGCCACCGCATGGGATGACCGCCCGCCGTACCGGGCTGTGTTGGTCGACCATGGCTTGACGCCGGGGCAGATGATCCAACTACTCAAAAGAGAACTGACGCCGAACGCGTTCAAGGTGTGGACTGCAAGAACCCGAAGCCCATTGCCACCGGCCCATCCCGCGACAGGACGACCGACGCCCAAGCGGGGCCGTTGAGTCCCTCAGATTCAATATTGGTGCCGTCGGCGAGACTCGAACTCGCACAGCTTTCGCCACTACCCCCTCAAGATAGCGTGTCTACCAATTTCACCACGACGGCAATCGTGCAAGGCCTGAACCCAGCGCCTGTGCGATTTGCTTGAGGCATCGCTCACTGCACAGCCTTAGATTCTATACCGGAAACCTTCGCAATCCCCGATCCACTTGTGAGCGGCTCAGCATCGTTGAAACTGCGCTGCGAGCGAATGGACGACCCATCTTATTTGGTGGGGATGGTGCCGGGCGCAACAGCGGAGGCAACCGGGGCAGGCGAGGCTATTACACCGCCAGCAGGGATGGCACCTGTGCCGCTGCTCGGTGCGCTGGCAGGTATCGCAGCACGATCAAGCACGCTGCTACCACCACTCGAAGACCGTGATGCCACGCTGTTAGACATGTAGGCCAATGACAAGGTGCTGACGAAAAAAACCGCTGCGCACACTGCCGTGAATCGAGACATAAAGTTTGCACTGCCGGTGGCCCCGAACAAGCTTCCCGAGGCGCCACTGCCAAACGAAGCCCCCATGTCGGCACCCTTGCCATGCTGGATCAGCACCAAGCCGATCATCGCGATCGCGGCCAGTAACTGCACCACCAGCACCAGGTTTGTCCAAATCTGCATGTCGTCTAATCTCCAGGAACTCAGGTCATGCGTGGCAGGCGTGTCAGCCTGCCACGCGACAAATTGCAACGAAATCGGCTGCCTTCAGGCTGGCACCACCGATCAAGCCACCATCGATATCGGGCTGAGACATCAAGCTGGCCGCGTTGTCGGGCTTCATGCTGCCGCCGTACAGAATTTTCATGTCACCGGCATGTGGGGTCGCAGCACTGAGTTGGGCGCGCAGCAAAGCATGCACGGACTGCGCCTGATCGGGTGTGGCCACCCGCCCCGTCCCGATGGCCCAGACCGGCTCGTACGCCACCACCATCTCGCCAGCACAATGACCCAGCGCATGAATCACTGCCGAGAGCTGGCGCTTGACCACCGCTTCTGTCTGACCGGCTTCGCGCTGCACCAGCGTCTCGCCGACGCAAACAATGGGTGTGATGCCGCAAGCCAGCGCCGCTTTCGCTTTGTCGGCCACTCCTTGGTCGGTCTCGGCGTGGTACTGCCGACGCTCACTGTGACCGACGATGACATAGCGGCAGCGAAATTCCGCCAACATTGCTGCCGACACCTCACCGGTGTACGCACCTCGCTCATGAGCAGAACAATCCTGCGCACCCCAAAGCAAACCGCTGCCCGCCAAACCCACCGCCACCTCTGACAGATAAGGATAGGGCACACACACTGAGACCTCGCAGCCAAACGGCCGAGCAGCCATGATGTCCGACAGCAACTCGGCGTTGTCACGGTGATTGCCGTGCATCTTCCAATTGCCGGCCACGAGTTTGCGTCGCATCAGCCTCTCCTTCTACACCGTCCAGTCGAGCACGATCTTGCCGATGTGCTCGCTGGATTCCATCAGCGCATGGGCTCGAGACGCCTGCGCAGCAGGAAAGACACTGTGGATCACTGGCTTGACGCGGCCGGCCTCTATCAGTGGCCAGACATGCTGATGCAAGGCCTTGGCAATGGCAGCCTTGAATGCCACCGGACGCGGCCGCAGCGTCGAACCTGTGATCAGCAATCGGCGGCGCAACAATTCACCGGCATTGAAGCCACTCTGGATGCCGCCCTGCACCGCGATGATCACGATTCGCCCGTCATCGGCTACACATTGAATCTCGCGCGCCACGTAGTCACCAGCCACCATGTCGAGCACGACATCGGCACCCCGGCCGCCGGTCGCTGCCTTGACCTCGGCGACAAAGTCCTGGGTCTTGTAGTTGATACCGACGTCAGCGCCAAGCGCGACACAGGCCGCGACCTTTTGGTCGCTACCGGCGGTGACCAGTACCTTGGCGCCCATCGCCTTGGCCAACTGGATCGCTGTCACGCCGATACCGCTGGAGCCACCTTGAACCAGCAGGGTCTCGCCGGCCTGCAGACGACCACGGTCATAGACGTTGGACCAGACGGTGAAAAAGGTCTCGGGCAGGCTGGCCGCCTCGATATCGCTCAGCCCCTTGGGTGACGGTAGGCACTGCGCGATCGGCGCACAGCACAACTCGGCATACCCGCCACCCGCCACCAACGCACAAACTCGGTCGCCGAGCTTGAAGCCGGCAGCCGCCAACTCGGCCGAATCGCCGCCGATCACGGTGCCAGCGATCTCCAGCCCAGGCAAGTCGGAAGCGCCAGGCGGCGGCGCATAAGCACCCTTGCGTTGCAGCACATCGGGTCGGTTGATGCCGGACGCGTTGACCCGGACCAACATTTCGCCGGCCGCAGCCACCGGATCTGGGCGACTGGTTTCGACCAACACCTCGGGGCCGCCAGAAGCGGTCATCGCAATAGCTCGCATGGGGATTCCTCCTGACGGATCTTGAAGAAGCTTCAGACCTGATGCGGCGGCGGGGTGTCCGTTGCTGGTGCGGCCGGCGGGGCAGCGGGTGCCGTTGCGGGTGCTGTACCGGATGTCGCGCCACCCTCTGCCGCATGCTCACCAGCCGGTGCGTCGCTGCGCTCCGGGCGGTCGCTACGCTCACGCCGTGGCGGGCGATCGCCACGGTCAGACCTTGGGCCACGGTCCGGCCGATCGCCATATTCGCGACGAGGGGCGCGTTCGAAACGCTCTTCTTCCATGCCTTCTGGCCGCTCAATCAAAGCCTTCATCGACAACTTGATGCGACCCTTCTCGTCGGTCTCCATCACCTTGACCTTGACGATCTGACCTTCCTTGAGGAAATCGGTGACGTTCTCGACCCGCTGGTGCGCGATTTGGCTGATATGCAACAGACCGTCCTTGCCTGGCAGGATGTTGACCAGTGCGCCGAAGTCCAGGATCTTGGTGATCGCACCTTCGTAGACCTTCCCTATCTCTGCCTCGGCAGTGATCTCGACGATGCGCTTTTTGGCATGTTCGGCCTTGTCAGCATCAGTCGAGGCAATGGTGATCGTGCCGTCTTCACCGATGTCGATGGTGCAGCCGGTCTCCTCTGTCAGCGCGCGGATCGTCGCACCGCCTTTGCCGATCACATCGCGGATCTTCTCGGGGTTGATCTTCATCGTGTACAGACGGGGCGCAAACGCCGACACCTCGGTCTTGGCCTCACCCACCGATTCCTGCATCCGGCCCAAGATGTGCAGTCGAGCTTCCTTGGCTTGCGCCAGTGCGACCTGCATGATCTCCTTGGTGATGCCTTGAATCTTGATGTCCATCTGCAACGCGGTGACGCCAGCGGTCGTGCCAGCGACCTTGAAATCCATGTCGCCAAGGTGATCCTCGTCGCCCAGGATGTCCGTCAGGACCGCAAAGCGATTGCCGTCCTTGATCAATCCCATCGCGATACCAGCAACATGGGCCTTCATCGGCACACCGGCGTCCATCATCGACAGGCAGCCGCCGCAGACCGAAGCCATCGACGACGAGCCATTGGATTCAGTGATCTCCGACACCACGCGGATCGTGTAGGGAAAGTCTTCCTTGTTCGGCAGCGCAGCGATCAGCGCGCGCTTGGCCAGACGGCCATGGCCGATCTCGCGTCGTTTCGGACTGCCCACGCGCCCGGTCTCGCCGGTGGCAAACGGCGGCATGTTGTAGTGCATCATGAAACGGTCTTCGTAATCGCCAGCCAACGCGTCGATGCGCTGAGCGTCACGGTCGGTGCCCAAGGTTGTGACGACCAACGCCTGGGTCTCACCGCGAGTGAACAACGCCGAGCCGTGGGTGCGCGGCAGCACGCCCGTCCGAATCTCGATCGGGCGCACCGTGCGGGTATCGCGGCCGTCAATTCGTGGCTCGCCAGCCAGGATTTGGCTGCGAACAATGCCCGCCTCGATGTCGAACAGCAAACCTTCAACAGCCACCTTGTCAAACACCAACCCTTCGGCCTTCAGCGAGGCCATCACGTTGGCAGTCACCGCGCGGCAGGCTTGTGTGCGGGCCTGCTTGCTGCGGATTTGGTAAGCCGCCTTGAGCGGCTCGGCGGCCAGCTCGCCCACCTTGGCAATGAAAGGCTCGTCTTTGGCCGGCGCCTTCCAGTCCCAGACCGGCTTGCCGGCGTCGCGCACCAATTCATGGATCGCATTGACCGCGATGTTGCCTTGCTCGTGGCCAAACACCACGCCGCCCAACATCACTTCTTCGCTGAGCTGATCGGCTTCGGATTCAACCATCAGCACCGCAGCTTCGGTGCCGGCGACGATCAGGTCCATCTTGCTATTGGCAAGTGCCGTCTTGCCCGGGTTCAGAATGTATTCACCGTTGACGTAGCCCACGCGAGCGGCACCAACCGGGCCGTTGAACGGAATGCCTGAGACCGACAACGCAGCGCTCGATGCAATCAGCGCGGCGATATCGGCCTGCACCTCGGGGTTCAAGCTCAGCACATGGACGATGACCTGGACTTCATTGAAGAAGCCTTCGGGAAACAGCGGGCGGATCGGACGGTCGATGAGCCGTGAAGTCAAGGTTTCGAGTTCGCTCGGGCGGCCTTCACGCTTGAAGAAGCTCCCAGGAATTCGACCGGCGGCATAGGTCTTCTCGACATAGTCGACCGTTAGCGGGAAGAAATCCTGACCCGCCTTGGCCTCGGTACGCGCCACGACAGTGGCCAGCACCACAGTGCCTTCGATATCGACCAACACCGCACCGCTGGATTGACGGCCGATCTCGCCGGTCTCCATCCGAACCTGGTGTTGGCCCCACGTGAAGGTCTTGGTGACTTTGTTGAACAAACTCATGAAATTGTCTCCTTGGATAACAGGACCACGTCGCGCATCAGCGCATTCGTGGGAACCAGAAGCCTCAGACCTCGTTGGCTTGGATGCCATTCCAGCAATGCCCCGATGCCAGGGCACTGCTGGAATGACACATCACTGCCGATTCGGGGTCGCTTGCTCCAAAAAACAAAGAGCCTGTGCTGGGCTTTCGTGCCAGACAGGCTCTTTGCAAAATGCAGATATTTACTTGCGCAGGCCGAGCTTGGCGATCAACGCGGTGTAACGCTCAGGCGTCTTGCCCTTGAGGTAATCAAGCAGCTTGCGACGGCGACTGACCATGCGCAGCAACCCGCGGCGACCGTGGTGATCTTTCAGGTGGGTCTTGAAATGCGGCGTCAGGTCGTTGATACGAGCAGTCAACAGCGCAACTTGCACTTCGGGCGAACCGGTATCGCCAGGGGAGCGGGCATTGCCTGCAACAGTCTCAGCGCGGTGGGCTTTGTCGACGGACATGGTGTTTCCTTTGCTTAGGGGAAAGCCGCCACACCTGACCATCAATGCCAGAGGCGGTTTCCAATATGAACTTGCGGTCGCGAGTGAAACCAACCCGCGCCGTGCCTGCTTCACGCAACCAATCCCTACAGGATCTTGCGCAAAACCCGCGAATTATAAACCCATGGCCTGCCTAAGCCTTCCGACACCGGCCAACAAACGCGCCGGGTCCCGTGACGCAAAACACCAGCGCAGCCAGCCTTCACCCTCGGCACCAAACGCCGCACCTGGCGCCAGTCCCAGTCCTTGTTCCGCCACCAGACGCTTGGCAAAGGCCAGGGAATCGTCGGCCCCAGGCACTCGAAAAAATGCATACATGCCGCCCAGCGGCGTGCCAGACAGAACGCCCGGCAAAGCCGCAAGCGCCGGGCACAGTGTGTCCCGGCCGAGCTTGAGCCGAGCCACCAGTTGCGGCACAAATTCCTCAGCGATGCCCAGTGCTGCCAAACCACCGCGCTGAACGAAAACCGGTGCGCAAGAGCTGTTGAACTCGATCAGCTTGCCCACTGCATCCAGGTGGCCAGCTGGCAGCACCAGCCAACCCAGCCGCCAGCCCGTCATCAAAAAACTCTTGGAAAAGCTGTGCACCACCACCAATCGATCTTGCGGGCTGGCGATGTCAAGGAAACTCGGTGCAGCACGACCGACACCAAACCAGACCCGGTCGTAAACCTCGTCGGCAACGATCCAGGTCCCGGTTCGACGGCAATGCTCGAGCAGCATGCGCTGCTCGTCGCGCGTCATGGTCCACCCGGTGGGGTTATTGGGTGCATTGAGCAGAAGCAAGCCGGTGCTTGGCGTCACGGCGCTGATCAATCGTTGCAAGTCAAGGCGCCAATTGCCCGAACTGTCGGGCGCCAGCGGCACCCGAGCCACCCGCGCGCCGAGGATCTCGGGTTGCGCTGGCAAATTGGGCCAGACCGGCGCCACCACCACCACCTCGTCCCCGGGATCGATCAGCAGTTGCATCGCCGTCATCAGCGCCGTGACCCCCGACGAAGTGACCACGATCCGATCTGGCCCAGGGTCACCATGCAGACCGGCTGTGTAGGCACGCAAAGCCTCGCGCAGTTCGGCCAAGCCCAGGTTGTGGCTGTAGAAGGTCTCGCCGCGCAGCAACGACTCGGCCGCCGCAGAACGTACCGATTCGGGCGTGACTTCGTCGCTTTCGCCAAACCAAAAAGCCAGCACATCGGGGATTCCCAAACCGGCGTTGGCAACCTCCCGGATCTGGCTGCCTGGCAGCCGGCCAATCGCTTCACGCATTTCGGACTTGCTCCTTCGAAGCCTGAAAACCTCTCGCCCGCCAGTGCCGATCAACACCTTGATCGATCGCAAATATCAGACGCTTGAAATGCCTGCCGCCGGATCCAATTCCATCACACGGGTCTTGTTTCAAGACTCGCAGCAAGTTTTAACCACCGTAAATTGTAAGGAGTTCAGCATGTTCTTCGTCCCCATGACACGCAGCAACGCAGAGTTGGCACGCTCGTTTGACCGCATGTTCGATGACAGTTTCTTTGATCGAGTCCTCACGCCGGTGAGCACCGAGAAAGGCCCAAACATCGGCATTCGGAGCCCAGCGCTGGATGTGGCCGAAACCGAGCACGGTTACACGATCAAGATCGATTTGCCGGGTATGGGCAAGGAGGATGTGAAGATTTCGATTGATGGTCGGCGCGTGATGCTGGAAGCCGCCAGTGCGCGCGAGGAGGAGAAAAAAGACGGTGAACGCGTGGTCTACAGTGAACGCTCAGCCAACACCTACGCGCGCAGCTTCATGTTGCCGATGGAGGTGGATCAGGCCGAGTCGAACGCCAAAATGGACCATGGCGTGTTGACATTGGTGCTGGCGAAGCGGAGTTCTGCGCAGCCCAAGAAGCTCAGTATCAGCTGATCAGGCGCCGACCGGGATGACCCGGTCGATCTGGTCAATCTGGTCGAGTGGCCAGCGAGGCCGTACGTCAAAGGCATAGTCCATCGACGCCTTGGCCACGCCGCTTTGCAGACGCATTGCGGCAGCCAAAGCGATCATCGCGCCGTTGTCGGTGCACAGTTCCAGCTCGGGGTAATACACCCGAAGTCCGCGACGGGCGGTGGCTTCATTGAGTTGCCTGCGCAGTTCCGTGTTCGCGCCCACACCACCTGAGACCACCAACCGTTGCAACCCACAGGATTTGAGTGCGGCCAATGATTTCGTGACCAGCACCTCGACGATGGCGGCTTGGGTGCTGGCCGCCAGATCGGCTAACTGCTCAGCGGTTGGCGACGAACCTAGCTTGCGATGCTGGGTCAGCACGGCGGTCTTCAGTCCGGCGAACGAAAAATCCAGATTGCCGCTGTGCAGCAAAGGCCTGGGCAGCGAGTAAGCGTCGGCCCGGCCCTGCACCGCCAGCCGCGCCAGCGCCGGACCCCCGGGATAGTCCAAACCCAGTAACTTGGCCGATTTATCGAAGGCTTCACCGGCCGCATCATCGATGCTCTCACCCAGCAAGGTGTAGTGCCCTACCGCATCGACCCGCATCAGTTGGGTGTGCCCCCCTGAGACCAGCAGCGCCACGAACGGAAACTCGGGCGCATCGGTCGATAGAAACGGCGACAGCAAATGCCCTTCCAGGTGGTGCACGCCCAGGGTGGGCTTTCCCAGCGCAGCCGCCAGCGCACAAGCCACACCAGCGCCGACCAGCAGCGCACCTGCCAGCCCTGGCCCGCGGGTGAAAGCCACCACATCCACCTCTGCCAACGTCGCACCGGCCTCTCGCAGAACCTGGCGGGTCAGCGGCAGCGCGCGTCGGATGTGGTCACGCGAAGCCAATTCAGGCACCACACCGCCGTAGGCTGCGTGCATCTGCACCTGGCTGTACAAGGCGTGCGCCCGCAGCTTGGGTCGGCCCACGGCCTGGGTACTGACCAGCGCCACGCCGGTTTCATCACAGGAAGACTCGAAAGCCAGCACGTTCATCGCGAGCGAGTGTAGTGGCCGCTGCGTCGGCGCGGCCCAGGTCACTGCGGCGACAAAGCCTGAAGCCCTGAGTGGCCACAATCACATCATGGGAACCCTCTACCTTGTGCGACATGGCCAGGCATCGTTCGGCGCCGCCAACTACGATCAACTCAGCCCTCTGGGTCAGCGCCAATGCTTGCGTTTGGGCGAGTATTTCCGCGCCAAAGGCAGGCGCTTCAGCACGCTGGTCAGCGGCACTTTGATGCGTCAGCGCCAGAGCTTGGACGCCATCAGTGCCGGACTGGGCCTGAACCAACCGGCGTTGCAATGGCCAGGCCTGAACGAGTACGACAGCCATGCGGTGATCAGCGCCATCCACCCACAAGCGCTGCCCAAGCCCGACACGCCTGAGCAATACCGCCAACATTTTCGCGTGCTGCGTGAGGGACTGGCGGCTTGGATGGCAGGCCAGACCGAGCCACGAGGCATGCCGAGCTATGTAGATTTCCGGGCGGGCGTGGCAGCAGCGTTAGACCATGTCCGTGCGCACTGCGAGGGCGAGGTGTTGATGGTCTCAAGCGGTGGACCGATCTCCACCGCGGTGGGTCAGGTGCTGGGCACCACACCAGCCACCACGGTCGAGCTCAACATGCGGCTGCGCAACAGCGCGGTCACCGAGTTTGTCTTCAACCCGAAGCGCCACATGCTGCTGAGCTACAACACGCTGCCGCATCTGGAGGCCGACGAGCACGCCGACTGGGTCACCTACACCTGATCATCGGCGGGTCTGCCATCAGATCAGGTTGATGCGCCGGGCCTGCTCGGTCAGTTCCTCGCGAAACATTGGGTGGGCGATCGAGATCAGTTCGCGGGCGCGCTGCTGCGCCGATTTGCCGCGCAACTGCGCCACGCCGTACTCGGTGACGACATAGTTGACATCGTTCTTGCTGGTACTGACGTGGGTGCCTGGCGAGAGCACCGGGACGATGCGGGAGATGGTGTCGCCCTTGGCGGTCGATGGCACCACGATGAAGGCTTTGCCACCGCGCGAGCGGTTGGCTGCGCGGACGAAATCCGACTGTCCGCCGGTGCCCGAGTAAGGCAGGTGACCCAGGCTTTCGGAGCCGCATTGGCCCAGCAGGTCCACCTGAAGGCTGGCGTTGATCGCCACCAGGTTGTCGTTGCGGCCCGCCAGCATCGGGTCGTTGGTGAAATTGACCGGGTGAATCTCCAGCGCCGGATTGCGGTCCATGAAACGGTAGAGCTTGGCCGAGCCCAATGCGAAGGTCGCAATCATCTTGCCGGGCAAGTAGTTCTTGCGGCGGTTGGTCACCGCACCGCTCTCAACCAAGGTCATGATGCCGTCTCCGATCATCTCGGTGTGGATGCCCAGATCGTGTTTGTGCGTGAGCTGCATCACCACCGCATCGGGGATGCCGCCGTAGCCGATCTGCAAGGTCGACCCGTCCTCGATCAGGTCAGCGACCTGCCTGCCGATGGCCTGCTGCACGGGGCCGATCTTGGGCAAGCCGACTTCGAGCACCGGGTCGCTGCTCTCGACCAGCGCGCTGACCTGAGAAATGTGGACATGGCAGTTGCCATAGGCGAATGGCACGTTGGGGTTGACCTCAAGCACCACTGCACGCGCCTTGGCGATCGCCGCCATCGTGTAGTCAGCGCCCAAGCTGATCGCGAAGTAGCCATGCGAGTCCATGCTCGAAGCCATCGCGAACACCACGTCAGCGGGAATCTGGCCACGCTCGATCTGGGCCGGGATCTCAGAGAAGTAATTCGGGATGAAATCGACCCAGCCCGCCTGCCCGCCAGCGCGGGTGGCGCCGCCATAAAAATACGCGACATTGCGGACATGGTCGACCGTCGCCGGGTCCAGATAAGCATAGTTGCGCATCGCCAGAACCTGGGACACCCTGATGCCATGAAAATCGAGCCGCTGTTCTGAAAGCGCTGTCAGCAAGCTGGGCGGCTCGCCGACACCGGTCGAAACGACGATCGCGTCGCCATCGCGCAGTTGGCGCATCGCGTCGGCCGCGGACACGCGTTTTTGCAGGTATTGGGCTTGAACTGACATGTTGTTGTTTCCTCTCGATGCTGGGTGAATTCGCTGAAATTCCTGCACATCTTCGTTCATCCAGCGACCGGCCCATGCTGGGCCAGCGCCCAGGCCATGTGCTCGGCCACCAGCGTGTCCGACTCCGGCTGCGCAAGGACCGATGCCAGCGCAGCGTCGCCAGTCTCGCGAAACGCGTTGCCCAGCGCCACCGCCAGGTTGCGACGCCAACGCTGCAGTCCGATCCGACGTATCGCACTGCCCTCGGTCTGGCGCAGGAAGGTGGCCTCGTCCCAAGCCCAGAGCTGCAACAGTGTGGCGTGGCCGAGCGGCTCGCGGGTGTCGAAATCGTGCAGTGGGCTGCGGCGAGCGTATTTATTCCAAGGGCAGACCAGCTGGCAATCGTCGCAACCGTAGATCCGATTGCCCATCGCGACACGGAATTCGACCGGAATCGCACCCTCATGCTCGATGGTCAAGTACGAAATGCAACGCCGCGCATCGAGCCGGTAAGGTGCGACGATTGCCCCAGTCGGGCAGGCGCTGATGCAGGCCGTGCAATGGCCGCAGTGGCCGGTGACCGGCGCGGTCACTGGCAGCGCCAGGTCGGTAAAGATCTCGCCGAGGAAGAACATCGACCCGGCCTCGCGCGACAGCAGCAACGTGTGCTTGCCGCGCCAGCCGATGCCGCTGCGCTGGGCCAGTTCAACCTCGAGCACCGGCGCCGAATCGGTGAAGACGCGATGGCCTGACCGCCCTGCCGGGCCGTCGCGACCGACCGCCTGTTGCAGCCGATCGGCGAGTTGCTGCAGCCGCCGGCGCAATACCTTGTGGTAATCGCGGCCTTGCGCGTAGAGCGAGACCACGGCTTGTTGTGGATCGGCCAGTCGATCAAACACCAAGGTCTGCCAATCGCCGGCGCTGGCTGGCGGCGCCGAGGCCGGCAGGTAATCCATCCGCGCTGTGATCACCCTCAGCGTGCCCGGCAGCAGGTCGGCCGGACGAGCTCGCTTCAAACCATGCGCGGCCATGTATGCCATGTCACCCTGGAAGCCTGCTGCCAGCCAAGCCATCATCCCGGGCTCGGCGGATTGAAGATCGACGTCAGCCACCCCGATCTGGGAGAATCCCAGCTCGCTAGCCCAGGCTTGCAACTGCGGCCACAGCACTTGTAGGTCTGGAACCAGCGCGTTCTGCGCGGACGCCAGACCCAAGACGTTCGTGGCCTGCGCCGCCCCCCCACCTTCCCACTGACCAAGACCTTGACCGATGACCATGGGCTGATTCTAGAAAGCCACCGCATCGTCTGGGCCGATGAGGCTGACTGCGAAGCATTTGCCCGAGCGCTCGCTGCCCGCCCGGCCATTTCAGAGGCGTTCATCGAGCTGCAAGGGCCGCTGGGCGCAGGCAAAACCACATTGGTGCGCCACCTGTTGCGCGCACTGGGTGTCAACGGTCGAATCAAGAGCCCCAGCTACACCGTGATGGAGCCGCATGCGCTGGCCGATGGCAGCGAGGCGGCGCATTTCGACTTCTACCGCTTCAACGACCCGCGCGAATGGTTGGACGCGGGTTTTCGTGAAATCTTCGCCAGCAAGGGCCTCAAGATCGCCGAATGGGCCGACAAGGCCGCGGGGCTGCTGCCGGTGGCCGACCTACGCATCGACATTGAGCCGATCGACGAACAGCGCCGACAGGTGCGGATTCAGGCACTGACCGAACGCGGACGAGGCCTGTTGCGAGCCCTGTCGGCATGAAACCGACCAGCAGGCACTGCCGCAAAGGTCGCCGAGCGGCACTGCGAACGCTGGGCCAGGGCGCGCTGGCGCTGAGCCTAGGTCGGGCTGAGTTGGCGCTCGGCGCCTCCATCGTCGCGGTGCGCCTGTGGCCAGCGGCCGAGTACAGCCGGGTTACGATCGAGAGTGACCAGCCCTTATCGGCGCGACAGTTCCTCACCGACAACCCGCCCCGATTGGTGATCGACATCGACGGGTTGGAACTGAGCGCCGCGCTGCGCGAACTGGTGGGCAAGGTGCGGGCCGATGATCCGTTCATCGCCGGGTTGCGGGTGGGCCAGAATCTGCCACGCGTGGTGCGGCTGGTGCTGGATCTGAAACAGGCGGTGGCACCGCAGCAGTTCACGCTCGCGCCGGTCGCGGCCTACCAGCATCGGTTGGTGCTGGACCTGTACCCGACCGAAGCACTGGATCCGTTGGCCACGCTGATCCATGAGCGCGAGCGCGCGGAGGCGCTGGCTGTGCGCAATGTTCAAGACGCGCTGGGTGAGTTCATCGGCCGAATCGAGCGTCCACTCGCCAACACGTCCACGTCAAAAACGCCGATCGAGCGGCACAGTACAGCGACGCCATCGGTGACGTCTGCCCCGCTGGCGAGTCCCGCGCCGACGACGCTGGCGGCCGAAGAACAACGCAGCATCGACCGCCTGGTGATCGTGGCCATCGACCCAGGCCACGGCGGTGAAGACCCGGGCGCGGTCGGCCCGACCGGGTTGCGAGAAAAAGACGTGGTGCTGGCCGTGGCGCTCAAGCTTCGCGACCGACTCAACAGCGTGCCCGGGATGCGGGCGATGCTCACGCGGGACGCCGACTTCTTCGTACCACTGCACGAACGGGTGCGCAAAGCCAGACGAGTCCAGGCCGACCTGTTCGTCTCGATCCATGCCGATGCGTTCTTGACCCCTGCGGCACGCGGCGCCTCGGTGTTCGCGCTGTCAGAGACCGGCGCGACCAGTGCCGCAGCCCGCTGGATGGCCAACAAGGAGAACGCTGCTGACGGCGTGGGCGGCGTCAACCTGGGCGCTGTCAAAGATGCCCAGGTGCTGCGGGCGATGATGGACATGAGCACAGCGGCCCAGATCAAGGACAGCCTGCGCATCGGTCGCGAGGTGTTGGCCTTGATTGGCCAGGTCGGTGCGCTGCACAAGCGTAGCGTCGAGCAAGCCGGTTTCGCGGTGCTCAAGGCACCAGACATCCCCAGCATCCTGGTCGAGACCGCCTTCATCTCCAACCCGGAGGAAGAAGCCAGGCTGCGAGAAGACGATTACCAGGACAAGCTGGTCGATGCGCTGCACACCGGCATTCGCCGCTACTTCGCGCGCAATCCGCCGCTGGCGCGACAGCGCACGCTTTGAACGGCTTGGAGCGCGGCGATCAGGCTTGCGCCCGACGCGCCTTCCAGGCGCCGAACAGCATCAGGGCGCCGGGGATCAAGATCATCGCCCAGACGATCTTGCTCAGATGGGCGGCGACCCATGGGATGTTGCCAAAGAGATAACCCGCACTGACCAGGCTGCCCACCCATAGCGCGCCGCCGGTGACATCGTAGAAGCTGAACTTCCGGCGCGTCATCTGCGCGACCCCGGCGACGAAGGGCGCAAAGGTGCGAAGAAACGGCATGAAGCGCGCCGCGACAATCGTGATGCCGCCGTATTTTTCGTAGAACGCGTGGGCCTGCTCAAAGGCGCGCTTGTTGAACCAGCGCGACTGCTCCCAGCCGAAAACCTTCGGGCCCAGCGCACGTCCGATCGCGTAATTCGTCTGGTTGCCCGCCACAGCGGCCGTCAGCAGCAGCGCCAGCACCAGCGGGTAGTTCATCAGCCCAGCGCCGGCCAAAGCGCCAACGACGAACAACAGCGAGTCGCCGGGCAAAAACGGCATCACCACCAGCCCGGTCTCGACAAAAATCACCAGGAACAGCAGCGCATAGACCCACAACCCATAGGCATCGACGAACTCGCGCAAGTGGCGGTCGACATGCAAGATGAAATCGGCCAGCAACATCAAAGTGTCCATCGGCACACATTATCCAGGCCATGAAGCCGGATCCGTCGTCGCCTGCGTCGGCCGAGCCAGCGCGATGCGCCGCAATCCACAGGCCGAGATAATCCGCGCCATGCAGATGTCGCCCAGCCGCCCGATCCTCGCCCTGCCCGATGAACTGGTCAGCCAAATCGCTGCCGGAGAAGTTGTCGAGCGTCCCGCCTCGGTAGTTCGCGAACTGGTCGACAACGCGCTGGACGCCGGCGCCAGCCAGATCACCGTGCGCCTGCTGGCGGGTGGGGTTCGCAGCATCAGCGTTGAGGATGACGGATGCGGCATCCCGCCCGAGCAATTGGTGCTTGCGTTGCAGCGCCACGCCACCAGCAAGATCGGCAACCTGCACGACCTGGAGGCCGTAGCGACGATGGGATTTCGCGGTGAGGCGCTGGCAGCGATCGCATCGATCTCCGACCTCAGCATTGCCAGCCGCACGGCCGAAGCCTCGTTCGCATCGAAACTGGACGCGCGCAGCGGCGAGCTTCAACCGGCCGCCCGGGCACAAGGGACCACCGTCGAAGTGCGCGAACTGTTTTTCTCGACCCCCGCGCGACGCAAGTTTCTCAAGGCCGACGCCACCGAACTGGCGCACTGCCTGGAGGTGGTTCGCCGCCATGCGTTGTCGCGGCCCGAGGTGGGCTTCGCCGTCTGGCATGAAGGCAAGCTGGTCGAGCAATGGCGCGGGTCCACCGCGCAGCAGCGCATGGCCGATGTGCTGGGCGCCGACTTCATCACCCACAGCCGGGAGGCACGTCTGGACGCGGCGGGCTCCACCGCACAGTTGTCCGTCGCAGGATCAACGGTGCGTGTCTGGGGTCGCATTGGCCTGCCCGATGCGGCGCGCGCCCGCGCTGACCAGCAGTACGCCTATGTCAACGGGCGCTACGTCCGCGACCGGCTGATCAACCACGGCGCTCGCTCGGCCTACGAGGACGTGTTGCACGGCAACCGTCAGCCGAGCTGGGTGCTGTTCGTTGAAATCGACCCAGTGCGGGTCGACGTCAACGTCCATCCGACCAAGATCGAGGTTCGCTTTCGAGACGGTCGAGAGGTACATCAAGCGGTCCGACATGCGGTCGAAGCGGCGCTGGCGCTGTCACGCGCGCCAGCGATCTCGGACGATCCGGACGGGAGCGGTGGGCGCTTGCCCCAGGCGCATCACGGTCTGATGACCGATGCGCTCCCCCATGACCGTACGCGCGAAGGCGAGAACGCCCGGCCGGGCTGGTCCCGCCCTGACCACCGCGGCCAAACCGTGTTGGGCCTGCAGGATCTGGCTGTGCTGTCTGCACGGGAGCCCGCGCCAAGAAGCGCGGCGGCAGTGCAGGACATGGAAAGCAGCACATCGACCTGGTTTGCGCAGGGCGCCCTGCGCTATCCGGCCAGCCAGAGCAGCACGGAAGCCCTGCCCTCGGCGACACAAGTCCCCTCGGGACCATGGCCGCTCGGCCGCGCGCTGGCGCAGCTTTCGGGCGTCTACATCCTGGCGGAGAACGCCCAAGGCCTGATCGTGGTCGACATGCATGCAGCGCACGAGCGCATCGTCTATGAGCAGCTCAAGACCGCGCAAGCGGCCCGCGACGCGGTCGACGGCGGCGACGCGGCGATGGCCTCGCAGCCGCTGTTGATCCCTGCAACGTTTGCGGCAACCCCCACCGAAGTGGCTGCCGCCGAAGTCCATGCCGAGGCTCTGGCTGCACTGGGGCTGGATGTTGCGCCGCTCTCGCCAGGCGTGCTGGCGGTGCGCGCCCAACCGGCAGCACTGCCCGACGCCGACCCGGTGGCCTTGGCCCGTGCGGTGCTGGCCGAACTGGGCGAGGTCGATGCCTCAAGAGTGGTCCAGCGCGCGCGAGACGAACTGCTCGCCACCATGGCCTGCCATGGCGCAGTACGGGCAAACCGCCTGCTCACGCTGCCCGAGATGAATGCCTTGCTGCGCGACATGGAACGCACCGAGCGCGCCGACCAATGCAACCACGGCAGACCCACCTGGCGCCAGATCACGCTCAAGGAGTTGGACGGGCTGTTCCTGCGCGGCCGCTGAACCCTGCGGCAGCACGGTCGCTATCCTCGGCAAACCACCTCTTTAAGCATCGACAATGGAACTGGCCCGAGACTGACCGCGCTACGGACCGCGCTACGGACCGCGCTACGTAACCCGCCCCTGACCACCAGACTGACCCGAGGTGACCCGATGTCGCGGCGGGTCCAAAATTCAAATCACAACCCGCGCTCAAGCGGCAAAAGGAGACACGCCATGATTCTCGACCCTGACGCCCAGCGCGTACTGGACATGATGAAGGCCGCCGGCCGACCGGCTTTCGACACGCTATCGCCCAAAGAGGCCCGTGGATTCTTTTCCGGCGGGCGCACGGTGTTGCAGCCCGACCCACCCGAGGTGGCGCAGGTTCGCGAACTCGCTGCGCCAGCATCCGGCGGGCCGGTGCCCCTTCGGCTCTACCGCGGCATCGGCACCGCCCAGAAGGCCGTGCTGCCGGTGCTGATTTACTTCCATGGCGGCGGCTGGGTGCTGGGCGACCTCGACAGCCATGATCAGGTTTGCCGTGCAATCGCCAACGCCGCGGATTGCTGCGTCATCGCCGTCGACTACCGGCTCGCGCCAGAGGCGAAGTTCCCAGGCCCGATCGACGACGCGGCTGAAGCCACCCGCTGGATTCTGTCGCAAGCCACCGAGCTCGCCATCGACCCTGAACGTGTCGCCGTCGGTGGCGACAGCGCGGGCGGCAACATCGCCGCAGTGATGGCGCTGATGGCGCGTGACGCGGCGTTGCCGAAGATCGCCTTCCAGTTGCTGATCTACCCGGTCACAGACCTGGGCCAAGGCTTCGCCAGCTACCAGCGGATCACCCAAGGCTATCCGCTGGTGGCCTCAACGATGAAATGGTTCATCGACCACTACCTGCGGAGCGATGCCGACGTGACCGACTGGCGAGCCTCGCCGTTGCGCGCTGCCAGTCTGGCCGGTACCGCGCCAGCCCTGGTGTTGACCTGCCAGCACGATCCGCTGTGCGATGAGGGCGTGGAATACGCCCATCGGCTCGACCGCGACCGCGTGCCGGTCACCCATCTGCACTTCAACGACCAGATGCACGGATTTCTGACCATGGGACGCATCATCCGCGCCTCGGACACTGCGATCTCGATGATGGCCCTCGCGTTGCGCCGGGCCTGGAACGCTTGAGCGATTCGGCGCAACCACAAACTCATCAAAATCCGCAAAAGGAGCAAACCATGACTGGAATTCTGGCTGGCAAGAGCGCGTTGGTCACCGGTGGCGCGTCGGGTATCGGGCGTGCGACGGCACTGGCCATGGCGCGCGAGGGGGCACGCGTTGCGGTGGCCGACATGACGGAAGCGAGCGCCGCCGCCACCGTCGAGCTGATCATTGCAGCGGGTGGCCAGGCGATCGCCCTCGCAGGCGACGTGGCCAAGGAGGCTGATGTAGCGACGCTGGTGGCGCGCAGTGTCGCGGCTTTCGGTCGACTCGACTGCGCCTTCAACAACGCAGGCATTTCGCCGCGTGATGTCGGCCCGGCCGGCCAACGCACCCACGAGATGAGCCGTGCCAGCTTCGACGACATGCTGGCGGTCAACCTCACCGGCGTCTTCCTGTGCATGAAATATGAGATCGCGCAGATGCTTGCCCAAGGCGGCGGATCCATCGTCAACACGGCCTCGATCGCTGGCCTGGTGGGTCTGCCGTCGGCGAGCAACTATGTCGCCTCCAAGCATGGCGTGGTCGGCATCACCAAGACCGCCGCGATGGAGTACGCGTCGGACAAGATCCGGGTGAACTGTGTCAATCCAGGCTACATCAAGACCCCGATGACTGACCCGACCATGGCCGAGCGCTACGACGCTTTGATGACCAAGGTACCGATGAGCCGGCTGGGACTGCCCGAAGAAATCGCCGAGGCGGTGGTGTGGATGCTGTCGGACAAGGCCTCGTTCATGACTGGCGCCAGCCAGATCATCGATGGTGGCTACTACGCGGCCTAGCACGACGACGGGTTTGCGATCGCCCGCCCAGCAAAGAGGCCTCGAGCGTCAGGGCCATCGCGGATCTTGATCCGCCTGCCGGGCCTGAACTCGCCTCGCATCGTGGCATGCGGAGGGCGGTCGCTGCGATCAGCGACCCTTGAATTGCGGTTTGCGTTTTTCCATGAAGGCACGTCGGCCTTCGGCATAGTCCTCGCTATTGAAACAACCGAGGATGAGCTCTCCGCAGCGCGCAGCGTCGAAGTCCGGCGCGGGCTTGAGGATTTCGCCAATGATGGCTTTGGCCGCAGCGATGGTCAATGGCGCGTTCGAGGCAATGCTGTCGATGGTTTCGTCCAGCAGCGCCGCTAACTGGTCGACAGCACAGGTTCGCGACACCAAGCCCAGCCGAAGTGCCTCGGCGGCATCAATGCGGCGCCCGGTGTAGAAAAGGTCTTTTGTCGCGCCGACACCGATCAGGTCCACCAGGTTCTGAAGTGCGGAATAGCGATATCCCAGGCCCAGCTTGGCGGCGGGTACCGAAAACACCGCGTCGCTGGCAGCCATGCGGATATCGCAGCTGATCGCGACATTGACCCCGCCCCCAATGCACCAGCCGCGAATGCACGCCAACGTGGGCTTGGGCGAACGGTAGATGCTCATCAATGCGTCTTCGGCCAGCGCCTCGTAGCGCTCAACGGCCGCTTTCGCAGCGCGCTGATCCTCAAACTGCGAGATGTCAGCGCCCGAGACAAAGGCCTTGTCACCCGCGCCGGAGAACACCACCAGCCGCACGCGTTCGTCCTGCGCAGCCTGGGCCAGCAGCGGTGGCACAGCGCCCCACATGTCGACGCTCAGCGCGTTGTGCCTGGTCGGGTTGTTGAACACGATGTGCAGCGCACCGGATGCCAGGCGAACCTGCACGCGATCGGTGGGGGAAACAAAGTCGTTGGCCATCGGAATTCCCTCTTGCGATCTCTACGGTGGTGTCGGGCTTGAGGCCCCGGTTCGAACCGGTGGCTGCTGATGCAGGATCTGGCAAGCCCTGGGTTGGCAATGATCATACGCAAGCGCGCCAAAGCGGGCCCAGCCTCAACGAGCGCCAACGCGCGCCAACGAGCGACAGCCCGAGCAAGCCGGGTCAAGCCTTGCTGGCAGCGGGCGAATGCAGCGGTGGACGCCCCGATTTCGTAGGCTGCCCGACGGCGCGCATCGGCTGTGTGGCCTTACCGGCTGGCTTTTCCGGCGGTAAATTTTGCGCTGGGCGTCGCTTGGCGCATGCTGGCTGGGTCGGTCTCATGGGTTGAATCTGGCGGCCCTGAACCGCTGAGCACAGCACGGTCTGGTCCGGTACCTGCGTTCGATCACGAACGCCTCACGCACCCCTCAAGCACACCCGCTGGTAGCATGCCGCGGCCATGTGGCGGACCTCCAGAGACATTCCCATGCTCAAGACTGTTCAACTCGGCAACAACTGCGGCCTGAAGGTGTCGCGCCTTTGTCTGGGTACGATGAATTTTGGCGAACCAGGCCGCGGCCATCAAGGGGACTGGACCTTGGGCCCGGACGATGCACGGCCATTGTTCAAAGCCGCCATCGACCGCGGGCTGTTCTATTTCGACTGCGCTGACATCTACGGCATCGGGGCCAGCGAGCGAGTGGTCGGCCAATTGCTGCGCGAGTTGTTGCCTCGCGACGAGTATGTGCTGGCGACCAAGATCGCGATGCCCATGGGCCGCGGCGCCAACCAGGGCGGACTGTCGCGGAAACATGTGATGGAAGGCGTCAATGCTTGCCTGGAGCGCCTCGGTCTGGACTACATCGATCACCTGGTCATCCATCGTCACCCGCAGGGCGTGCCGGGATCCGCGCAAGTACCGATCGAAGAAACGATGGAAGCGCTGCACGACCTGGTGAAAGCGGGCAAGGTGCTTTACCTCGGCGGCTCATCGATGTTCGCCTGGCAATTCGCCGAACTGCAGCTGACCGCGAAGATGAATGGTTGGACGCCCTTCGTCTCGATGCAGAACCACTACAACCTGGTGTACCGGGAAGAAGAGCGGGAGATGATCCCGTATTGCAAGAAGAGCGGCGTGGCCTTGATGCCGTGGTCGCCGCTGGCGCGCGGCATCCTCACCGGCTCGTACAAAGGTGGCTTCGCAGCGGGACTGACGGCGCGCTCTCAAGGCGGCGACCGGGTTCGCACCGAAGGCCTCTATCGGGGTGACGCGGTGTTTCCGATCGCCGATCGGGTGATCGAAGTCGCCGCCAAGTACGGCAAAGCGCCGGCGCAGATCGCGCTGGCTTGGCTGCTTTCCAAGCCCGGTATCACGGCGCCGGTCGTGGGCATCTCCAAGCTGGAACAACTCGACCAACTGGTCGCAGCCACAGAGATCGAGCTGGCGGCCGACGACATCGCCTACCTGGAGGCCTTGTACCGCCCGGTCGAAAACCTGCTGTCCATCGGCTCTTCCTGAGGCGATCCCGCGGCAGCTCGCGCTGTGGCTCACGCGGTGAGCTGGGCCTGCTCAGCGGGCTGCCGGTGAGCCTGGTGGCCTCTGACGCCGGACTGGCCTCGGCGGTCGCCCATGGGCGCGCAAGCGCATCAGACAACCGTTCGAACTGTGCAACCATTGAACCCATGACCTCCAACCCACTGCCTGCCCAGCAGGCCGCCATCCGGCCTGTTGACGTGATGCTCACGCCCTTGCGCAGCCTGTTCAGCGACGCAGCGCTCGCACTCGCGCGCGTCTGTTCGACCCAAGGCGCATTGGACCCGGCAATGCTGGACCGCTGGCAGGTGCCGGCCTACGAATTGGCCTTTGCCAGCGCCGAACTGCTGGCAGCCGAGACACTGGCTGACCGTGCTGCGAACGACGGCATCGACGCCGACCTGGCAAGACTGTTCATCAGCGACGCGATCGCTGCGGTGATTGCGCGCCTCGAGACAGTCTGCCTCGAAACCGGGCAAGACATCGCAGCCCTTCAGGCGCTGGCCGCGCTCCCCGAATTCACCGCATGGCGTCGAGCGGCTGGCAACACCACCGCGCTGGCAAAGGTCGGCCTGGCCGTGGTGGCGGCGCAGGGCGACATCGGGCAGGTCGAGCTTGCGCCCTCGGTGGCCATGGCGAGCGGCGCTTTCGAGCGCTTCGCCGCCGCTGTGGTCGCGCCGATGGCCGGGGCGATCCACCGCGAAGATCTGACGGTCCCCGAAGACATCATCGAGCAGATGCGAGAGATGGGCGCCTTCGGCCTGTCGATTCCCGAGGCTTACGGCGGCAGCGCGACCGGTCATGACGATGACACGATGATGATGATCGCGGTGACCGAAGCACTCTCCGAGGCTTCGCTCGCCGCTGCGGGCAGCCTGATCACGCGGCCCGAGATTCTGGCCCGCGCGCTACTGGCAGGCGGGACCGACGCCCAGAAAACGCACTGGCTGCCGAAGATCGCTGCCGGGCGGCCGTTGTGCGCGATTTCGATCACCGAGCCCGACTACGGCTCCGACGCGGCGAGCCTGATGCTTGCAGGCACGCGCACTCCAGGAGGCTGGCTGCTCAATGGCGCCAAGACCTGGTGCACTTTCGCCGGCAAAGCGGAATTGCTGATGGTGGTCACGCGCACCCACCGCGACCGAGGCCTGGGCCACAAGGGCTTGAGTCTGCTGCTGGTCGAAAAGCCGTCTTACGATGGTCACGACTTCAGTTTCCGACAAGCAGGCGGCGGCTGTCTCAGCGGCCGCGCCATCCCGACCATCGGCTACCGAGGCATGCATTCTTTCGATCTGTCATTCGAGAATTTCTTTGTCCCCGATGACCGCGTGATCGGCGGCGAGGGCGGCCTGGGCAAAGGCTTTTACTACACCATGTCCGGCATGACGGGCGGCCGCATGCAGACAGCTGCGCGCGCCTCCGGCGTGATGCGCGCCGCGATCAAAGCCGCCGTGCGTTATGCGCAGGACCGCAAAGTATTCGGCGCTGTACTGGCCAGCCTGCCGCTGACGCAGGCCAGGATCGCGCGGATGGCAGCGCGCTATGCCGCCTGCCGACAGCTCACCTATGCGATTGGCCGGCGACTTGAGAGCGGCGGCAACTCGATGGAGGCCAGCCTCGCCAAGCTCATCGCCTGCCGCTCTGCAGAAACTGTCACGCGCGACGCGCTGCAGATCCATGGCGGCATGGGCTATGCCGAGGAAACCTCCGTGAGCCGCTACTTCGTCGATGCCCGCGTGCTCTCAATCTTCGAAGGTGCAGAAGAGACGCTCGCACTCAAAGTCATCGCCAGAAGCCTGCTGGAGAACGCCCTGGAAAAGGCTGCAAAACCATGACCTACCCTCTGCTGAACCGCTTGCGCGTGATCGAGAGTTCCGCGTTCATCGCTGCGCCTCTGGCCGGCCTCACGTTGGCCCAGTACGGTGCGGACGTGATCCGCGTGGACATGATCGGTGGCGGCATTGACTACGCCCGGATGCCCCGCATGGCCAGCGGTCGCAGCCTGTACTGGGCTGGTCTGAACAAAGGCAAGCGATCGGTCGCGATCGACCTGAAAAAACCTGAAGGCCGTGAACTGGTGCAAGCACTGGCGACTGCGCCCGGCACCGAGGCGGGCGTGCTGCTGACCAACATCGGCACACCCTGGCTCGCGCACAGCGTGCTGGCAGCACGCCGCCCCGACGTCATCAGTTGCACCATCCAAGGCAATGCCGACGGCAGCACCGCCGTGGACTACACCGTCAACAGCGCCAGCGGCTACCCGGCCGTGACGGGTGGCGGCTCATCGCAGCAGCCTGTCAACCACGTACTGCCGGCATGGGACATCGCCTGCGCCTATCAGGCCGCCTTTGCGATCCTCGCCGCAGTCGACCACCGACGACGCACCAGCGCCGGCGCCGAGCTCAAGCTCGCGCTGTCGGACATGGCTTTCACGACGCTGTCGCACCTGGGCGTGCTGGCGGAGGCTGAACTGCTGCAGGAAGACCGTCCATCGATCGGCAACCACATCTACGGCGCCTTCGGCCGCGATTTCGCCACAGCCGATGGACACCGCATCATGGTCGCGGCGATCTCGGCTGGCCAGTGGAAGTCGCTGGTCAAGGCTTGCGGCATCGGTGAGCCCATCGCAGCGCTGCAGCGGCAAATCGGTCTTGACTTCGACGACGAAGCGCACCGTTTTGAGGGCCGCGACGCCATCGCCGCGCTGGTCGAGCCCTGGTTCGCGCTGCGCGACCGCGCCACCGCCGAGCGCGAACTCGAGCATCACAAGGTCTGCTGGGGCCGCTACAGCACCGTGACGGAACTGCTTGCCGCTGACGCCCGAGTCAGCTTGGCCAACCCAGTCTTCGAGCGCAGCCAAACGGTGGGCATCGGCGAACATCTGTCCGCCGGCGCTGCCGTGCGCGCCATCGGTCTGACACGTGAAGCCACCCCGCCAGCGCCGCTCCTGGGCTGCCACACCGACGAGGTACTCCACGAAGTGCTGGGCCTGCCGGCGGCGGCCATCGGCAAGCTGCATGACGCAGCGATCGTTGCCGGACCGGAGCGCGATCCCACGGCCTGAAGCCCTCGAATATCGGCGCGGGGATGGACCGAGGCTGGACCTTGGGTTGAACTCGAGTTGGCCTCAGTGTCCTCCTGCGTTGCCTCCGTGCGAAAGCGCGCCGGCCCGCCAGACCGAAGCGCGCTGATCCGGCAGCCATGAAGCAGCCATGAAGCAGCCATCAAGCGGCCATCATGCGGCCAGGGCAATGATCTCCAACAGGTCGGCAGCACCTTTCACGGGGCGCGGGTTGGCGGCGATCGGGCCGGTGCCGTCGTACATCGCAGCCAACTTTTCAAAGCGATCCGGGCCGACCCCGACCTGCGACAAGCGCGTGGCCAGACCCACCGACGCGAACAGCGACTCGACGTGATCCGCCAGCGGACGTGCCGGATCCAGGCCAACCCGCTCGCAAAATGCCTGCTGACGCGACTCGTTGACCGGGCGGTTCCAGCGCAGCACCGCCGGCAGCATCACGCAAGAGGTCAATCCATGGGGCACATTGAACCCGCCACCCAGCAGATAGCCGATGCCGTGGCTGGCACCGTGCATCACCCCGCCACTGCGGCCTTGGATCGATAGCCAGGCAGCCGCTTGCGCGTCGGCGCGCGCATGGGCATCGGCCGGGTTCGCGTGCATGCGTGGCAGCGCGCTCCACATCCGTCGCGCCGCCTCGATCGCGGTGGCATCGCTGATCGGCGAGGTGTTGACCGAACAAAAACCCTCGACCGAGTGATCGACCGAACGCGCTGCCGTGGACAGCAGCAGTTCAGCAGGCGTGTCCATTGTGCAAGCGGGGTCCTGGATGACACTGATCGGCACCGACAACGGGTGGCCGACCATCAGCTTGCGGCCAATGGCGGTGTCAGTCACACCGCCGAACGACGTGAATTCCGCCGCCGACAAGGTCGTCGGTATCGCAATCATGCGCGTGCGCGCGAAGTCGGTGCCCCAGTGGCTGGTGCCGCCGCCAGAGGCTTTGACGAGAGTGTCACCGGAGATGTCGCCAGTCGCGAGGCCCGCCCCGAGAGCTACCAGCAGCGCCTTGGTCGCATCGATCACGGAACCGCCACCCAGCGCCACGACGCCATCGGCTTGTCCGTCGCGGAAAGCAGCCGCCAGGCGGGCTACCGAGACAATCGGCGAGTGGGCCGGAATGTCGGCAACCATGCCGGCGCAGCGCTCACCCAGCAGTGCACGAACCCTGTCGGCCATGCCACTGCGGATCAGCGAGTTGGTGGTGATCAACAGCGGGCGCTGCCAACCAAAGGCATCGAGTTCGCGAGGCAAGGCTGTTTCGAGCGCGCCGACGCCAGCGTGAACGCGCTGCTGTGCAGGCCAGTGATGGGTTTGCATGGGGTGTCTCCTGAGGTGCGGATGAAAGTTGGCTGCGCGCTGTGGCCGCCGGCAAGCGGTTCCCGGCATGGGCCGGGCCGCTGGAATCATGACACGGCGCGACAGGGCCGTTGTGCTGGATGGATATCCTTCCAAGGCCCTGTCGCAGGCGGGTTCGCTGGGGTGCGGCTGAGGAATCGCCGGCCAAGCCCTGGTGCTAGCCCAAGGATCACGGGGGTCGAGCCTCTGACGACCACGACTTCATCAGGGCCATGCTGCCGCAAGCCCGGCCGCACCGCAAAATAAGCGCGTCCGTCGAGACCCCCAGGGCCGCCTTCGGCGGTGCCGGGCAATCAATCGACGATGGCGCACGATGCCGGCATCCAACAAATCCAAATCCAAATCCAAATCCAAATCGATATCGATAAGAATAATAATCACTGATATCCTTGTAAATTATAAAATTCAGCCTGGCCTGCTGAGCGCCAACAGTTCGATCGATCAGGTTTTAAAAAAAATAGGAGATAAAATGAGAAAAGTGTTCCTTGCATTGCTGAGTCTGATGTTTACCAGTCTGATGGCGGTCACGCCGCCAGCGCTGGGTCAAGCAAAAGATTTTCCCAATCGAGCGATCAAAATCATCGTCCCGTTCACGGCCGGTAGCGGTTCCGATACCTCAGCCCGCTTTTTCGGCGAAAAGATGTCGGGCCTCCTCGGGCAGACGGTGGTGGTTGAGAATCGCCCTGGCGCCAGCGGCGTGATTGCCGTTTCGACGGTCAAATCGGCACCCGCCGACGGTCACACGATCCTGCTGGGAAGCATCTCCTTGATGTCGGTGAATCCGGTCACGATGAAGGATCTGCCTTACGACCCGGCCAAAGATCTGAAGCCGATCGCCGGCTTGGCGCGTGCCATGGCCGCAATCATCGTGCCGCAGAATTCGAAATTGGTCACGCTGGCCGATGTCGTGAAGGCCTCAAAGGATGACAAGAAATCGCTCAGCGCAGGCACTTATTCTGCCGGCTATCAACTGATTTTCGAGTGGTTCGCCAACCTCGCCGGCATCAAGTTCAACCACATACCCTACAAAGGCGGGGCAGCCATTTATGCCGATCTGGTGGGCAATCAACTCGATATTGCGATTGTCGATGTGGGTGGCGCTGCGTCGCTGATCAAGAGCGGGAAACTGCGGGCGATTGCGATGTCTGGAGAAACACGGCATCCGATGTTTCCGGAGGTGCCGACGGTGAAGGAAAGTGGTTTCCCGGAATACGTCACCTACACCTGGACGGCCTTCAGCGTGCGCTCAGAGACACCGGACGACATCACGGCGAAGTTGGCCGACACCATGCAAAAGGCGCTCGCCACCAACGATGCCAAGGAATACGGCAGATCGACGGGGGGTGAACTCATGCCCTACGGACCTGCCGACATGCAGAAATTTCAGCGCGAGGAACTCGATCGGTTTCGCCGCATCGCGACGATAGCCGGCGTGAAACCGCAGTAGAGGGCCATCCTCGCCGTTTGACCAGCGCGCCGGCGCACCCCGGAGCATCTGGAGATCTGGGGCGTCATGGCGCGCTGAATGGGCGCGGACCGAGGCTCCGATGCCAAGCTCGCCCCTACGGCGCGAGATGCGAGTCTCGGCCTATATGATCGAAGACAGGCCGGCAGGTGCCCGTTTATATGCAGCACTCCGCTGGCTCAATCAACAGAGGACATTGCCGTGAAATTCAGTTTTTCACCTGAACAGGAAGAGTTCCGCGCGGCCGTGCGCCGGTTCCTGGCCGATCAATCGCCGACCAAGGAAGTGCGGCGACTGATGGACACCGAGGCCGGATGGGAGCGCAAGGGCTGGCAGGCGATCAACAGCGAGCTTGGCCTGTGCTCCGTGCGCATTCCAGAGTCCATGGGCGGCCACGGCTTCGGATTTGGCGAGCACTGCATCGTGCTGGAGGAAATGGGCGGCGCGCTGCTGTGCGCACCGTACTTCGCCTCCACCGTGCTGGGTGCCGGTGCGATCCTCAACGGCGCCAGCGCGGTCCAACAGCAGACGCTGTTGCCTGAGATCGCATCGGGCGACACGGTTGCCACACTGGCGGCCACCGAAGACAACGGGCGTTGGGATGCGGCCGGTACCGCGCTGACCGCGACAAAGTCAGGCGACACCTACCGTCTGAACGGCCACAAGAGCTTTGTGCTGGACGGCCATACCGCAGACCTGATTGTGGTGCTGGCGCGAGCGCCGGGCTCGTCGGGTGAGTCCGGCCTGTCGCTGTTTGCGGTGCGTGGCGATGCCACCGGGCTGGACCGCCGACCACTGGCGTCGATGGACCAGACCCGAAAACTCGCACGCCTGGGCTTCGACAATGTCCAAGCACAACTGTTGGGGGATGAGGGGGCGGCCGCCGCGCCCTTTGCCCGCACGATGGTCGAGGCTGCGGTCTGCCTGTCCAGCGAGATGGTCGGTGGCGCCGCACGACTGCGCGAAGACGCGCTGGCCTACGCGATGATGCGCATGCAGTTCGGCCGCCCCATCGCGTCGTTCCAGTCGATGAAGCACAAACAGGCCGACATGTTGCTAGAAGTCGAACTGGCCAAATCGGCCGCACACTTCGCCGCCGCGGCACTCGACGAAGGCGATGCCGACGTGATCGCTACCGCGTCGCTGGCCAAGGCCTGCGCTAGCGATACCTATCTCCAGACCGCCATCCATGCCATCCAGATCCACGGCGGGATCGGCTTCACCTGGGACAACGACACCCATCTCTGGTTCAAGCGCGCCAAGAGTTCCGAGGTGCTGTTCGGGGACGCGAACTTGCATCGCGAACGCATGATGAACCACTGGGCCGCCTGAGGGGGATACACGACATGACCGACTTGACCGAATCCTCCGTCCGCGCCGAAGTCCGCGCCTGGCTCGAAGCCAATTGGCGCTCCGACTACGGCCTGCTCGAGTGGCGCAACAAACTGGTCGATTCAGGCTGGGGTGCGCCGCACTGGCCAAAACAATGGTACGGACGCGACCTGCCGGTCGGCTTGGTCCCGGTGGTTGACGAAGAGTTTGCCCGCATCGGCGCCGTCGGCGTGGCCAAGGTCGGCATCCGCGTGCTGGCCGCCGCCACGATTCTGGCCCATGGCTCCGATGCGCAAAAGCGGCGCTACCTGCGCCCCAGCCTCACAGGCGAAGAGGCCTGGTGCCAGCTGTTCAGCGAACCCGGCAGTGGATCCGACGCCGCGGGCGCGGTCACGCGCGCTGACCTGAAAGGCGACCACTGGGTCGTCAACGGCCAGAAGCTCTGGACCTCTGGCGCGCAGAAAGCCGATTGGGGCCTGCTGTTGGCGCGCACCGACTGGAACAAGCCCAAGCATGCAGGCCTGAGCTATTTCATCCTGAACATGCGCCAGCCCGGCGTCGAGGTGCAGCCGCTCAAGCAGATGAACGGGCATGCCACTTTCAACCAGGTTTTCATCACGGATGCGATCGTGCAGGCCGACCAACTCGTCAGCCACGAAGGGGGTGGCTGGGCCGTTACCACCACCACGCTGATGCACGAGCGGCGCAGTGCTGACGGCCTGCGGTCCTGGGGCTCGGCGGCGTCGAACAGGCCCGGTCGCATCTATGACGAAGAGCGTGCCGAGACCGCGATCGCGCTAGCACCCTACAAGTGGTACCCCAACCGGGCAGGACGGGTCGAACTCATCGTCTCGCGCGCCCGGGAAACCGGCCGCATCAATGACCCGGTCGTTCGCCAGGAAATCGCCAAGCTGCTGACCCTGGTCAAGTCGGCCGAGTGGACCGCTCGCAGGGCGCGCACGGCGCAGGAAAACGGCCGCCCACAAGGACCCGAGGGTTCGCTGGGCAAGCTGGCCGCCAGCCACGTCGCGCGGGCTGCCGCCCGGGTGCACACGATGATCAGCGGTGCCGACGCGCTACTGACGGGCGCCAACAGTCCGTTGGAGGGCACCATTGCCGAGATCCTGGTATCGGTGCCGGCGACCTCCATCGCCGGAGGCACCGACGAGATCCAGCGCAACATCATTGCCGAGCGCGTGCTGGGCAT
>CANFPU010000017.1 GCA_947448955.1 Burkholderiales bacterium | reverse complement strand
TGGGGCCGGTGCAACAGCAGCGCTTCGATCGAGGTCTCGGCCAGCACCTCGTGCACCGGCTCGGCGCAGTCGGTGCCAACGACCAGCACGCGCGGCAGCGTGTCGTTCAACTGGTAGCTCAGCAGCTTGCCCTTGTAATTGAAGTTCACCGGCGCATAGATGCAGCCGATACGCCAGCAGGCGAACATCACGAGTGTGGCGACCAGCGAGTTGCGCGTCATCACGCTGATGCGGTCGCCGGTGATGGCACCTTGCGCGACCAGGCCCGCAGCCACCGCGTTGGCCTGGCGCGCGAACTGCGCATAACTCAGCCGGATGTCGTCCTCGCCGTAGTCGATGAAGAGCTTGTCGGGTTGCTGGCGCACCCAGTCGTCGAAGCGGTCGATCACGACATCGCCTTCCGACACCATCCTGGCGAAGGCTTGCTGCGGGGTCATCACAGCGGACAAGGGCATGGCGGACATCTCCATCGGTTGCCGCGGACGCGGTCACGTTCATCGGTTCTTGCGCCAAACGTGGCGCGCCGCGAGTTGCCTAGCGGTGCTTCATGGTTGGATCGAGCGCCACGCGCAGCGATTCACCCAGCGCGTTGAACGACAGCGCGGTCAGCAAGATCGCGAAGCCAGGCGCATACATCTGCTCGGGCGCGATCTCAAGGTAGTTGTAGGCCCGTGCCAACATCGCGCCCCAGCTCGGTTGCGGGGGCTGCACACCCAGACCCAGAAAGCTCAGGCTCGCTTCGGCCAGCAAGGACGCCGCCAACAGCAACGTCACCTGCACGATCACCGGCTGGATCGCGTTGGGCACGATGTGCTGGACGATGATGCGCACGGTGCTGGCACCGAAGCAGCGGGCCGCGTCGACGTACAGCTCCTGACGGATGATCAAGGTCTGGGCCCGAACCAGGCGCGCCAACTGCGGCGAGAAAACGATGCCCACCGAGATCATGCCGTTGGTCAGGCCGATGCCCAAGGCGCCCGTCACGCCGATGGCCAGCACGATGGCCGGGAACGACAACAAAGTGTCGACCACGCGGCTGATCGCGTCATCGAGCCAGCCGCCGACGAAACCAGCGACCAGGCCGACCGGAATGCCGATCAAGCAGGCAATGCCCACAGCCAAGGAACTGGCGTACAGCGTGGCCGGCGCGCCGTGGATCAGGCGGCTGAGCACGTCCCGGCCCAGGTCGTCGGTTCCTAGCCAGTGATCGCCGCTGGGCGGCAGCAGCATGCTGTTGACGTCTTGCGTGGTCGGCGAATGTGGGGCGATCACGGTTGCGAACACCGCGACCCCCACCAGAAACAGCAGGAAGCCCAGGCTCAGGCTGGCACGCAAGTCGCGGCGCAACCAATGCGCGACGCCTAGCAGCTTCGAGCCCCAGCCAGCGGCCTGCGAATGGGTCGACGACATCGGTTACTCCCTGCCAACCCGCGGGTCGAGCATCGTGTACAGCAGGTCGACGAGCAGATTCGTCACGACCACCAAGACCACCATCGTCAGCACCACGCCCTGCACCACCGGGAAGTCCTTGGCAACCGCGCCGTGCACGACCAAGCTGCCCATGCCGGGAATGGCAAACACCGCCTCGATGACGACGGTGGCGCCCAGCATGCGGTTGACCAGCAGACCCAGCACCGTGAGCAGGTTCACGCTGACGTTCTTCAAGCCATGCTTCCAAAGGATGGCCAAGGGTGACAGGCCCTTGGCATGCAAGGTCCGCACGAACTGCGAGGACAACACCTCGACCAAAGCCGAACGCAGCTGGCGCGTGACCTCGGCGATCCCACCCGCGGCCAGCGCGATGGCCGGCAAGGTGGCATGGTGCATCGCGCCGAACCAGCTCTTAGACACCGACACCGATCCGGTCGCCGGAAACAATCCCAAGCCCAGCGACAAGGTGGCCACCAGGATCAGGGCGAGCCAAAAATTGGGCAGCGCCACCCCGAGCGAACTGATCGACGTGATCGCAGCATCGAGCCGGCCACCCGAACGGGTGGCCGCCAGAATGCCGAAGGGCACACCGATGACCATCGACAGCAACAAAGCCATCACCACCACGATCAGCGTGTTCGGGAAGCGGTGCGCGATCATCGCCGAGACTTGTTCGTTCGACTGCAGCGACTTGCCCAGATCGAACTGCAGCGCGCCTGACAGCCAACTCCAGTACTGCACCAGCAACGGCCGGTCAAAGCCGTAAGCGTGGCGGATTTCCTCGATGCGCTGCGCCGTGGCGTAATCACCGGCCAGCGTCACCGCCGGGTCGCCGGGCACGAGGTGCATCAGCCCGAACACCACGAAGGTGGCGAGCACGACCACCGGCGCAATCTGCAACAACCGGCTGCCGATGAGGCGAATTCGTCTTCTGGTATCCAAGATGCACTCACATGACGCTGCACCGGGCGCTGACTCGCCCGGCGCAGCGTGTTTTCAGGGCTTGAGCCAGACGGTCTCGAACTTCGGCTTGCCCAGCAGGTTGGGCTGATAGCCCTGCACCTTCTCGTGCAAAGCCTGCAGGTCGTACTGGACCACGATCGGCACGGTGAGCGACTGATCGACGGCGATCTTCTGCAGTTTGGAGAAAGCCTTCTTGCGATCGGCCGAGGCCTCGACCGCGATCGACTCCTGCTGCGCCTCGGCCCGACCCGTCGCCGGGTCGGTCTTGCCGGCATTGAAGTACGAGTCCTTGGCGAACATCAGCTGCAGGGTCAGGCTGGGGTCCGGGCGTCCGGTCCAGGCGGCCAGGTAGGCGTCGCCCTTCTTGTCAGCGCCAAAGAACTGGGCGGTGGCGTCGGCGACCGCGAACTGCTGAAACTTCAGCCGGAAGCCAGCCTTGCCCATCTGCTCGAGCAGGATCTCCTGGCGTTGCACCGAGCGCTGGTCGTTCCAGGCAATGATGTTGAGCTCCAGTCCATCCTTGTGGCCGGCTTCAGCCAGCAGCTTGCGCGCCTGCGCGGGGTCGTATCGGTAAGCGTTTTCCAGCGACCCCTCATGCGCCCAGTGCGCCTTGGGCAGCAGTGTGTTCGCCGGCTCGCCGATACCGCCTTGCGTGGCCTTGTTGAACGCGTCGCGGTCGATCGCCAAGTTCATCGCTTGTCGCACCCGCGGATCGTTCAGCGGCGCACGGCCGTAGTTCAGGAAGAACAGGTGAACGAACAAGGTCGGCGTGGCCATCCCCTTGAGGTTCTTGGAGCGGTCGATGAGCACTTTCTGCTGCGGCGCCAGTCCGTGCGCGAACTGGTTCTGGCCGGTCACCACCGAGCGCAGACCGGTGTTGGTGTCGGTGATGATCGCGAACTCGATGCCATCAAGGTAAGGACGGTTAGGACGCCAGTACTTTTCGTAGCGGGCGACGACAACCTTCTCGTTGTCGGTCCAGTTGACGAACTTCCAGGGGCCGGCACCCACCGGCTTGCGGTCAGAGTCAGCGCCCTGCGCCTTGGCAGCCGTCGGCGAGAACATCATGCCGGCGCGGTCAGACAGCACCAACACCAGCGAAGTGTCGGGCGCCTTGAGCTTGAGGGTGACCTGCAGCGGACCGGTCACGTCCACGGCTTCCAGCGACGCGAGGTCGGACTTGATGTTCGAGCGCGCATCGCTGCGGGATCGGTCGAGGTTGAACTTGACCGCCGCGGCATCGCAGGGCGAGCCGTCATGGAACGTGACGCCCGGCTCCAGGTCCATCACCAGCGTCTTCGGATCGGTAAATTTCCAAGCCTTGACCAGACCGGGTTTTGGCGTCAGCGCCTGGTAATCCCACTCGAACAGCGTGTCGAACATCGTGTAGAGCTGCACATGGTCATAGCCTGATCGACCGGTCATCGGGTCGAGTGACGACGGGTTCGTCGGCGTTGCCACCTTGAGCACGCCGCCCTTTCGCGGCGCCTCCTGCGCCTGCGCGCTGCTGCTGCCCAACAGTCCGGCGGCGCTGGCAGCGCCCGCGATCAGCGCCATGACTTGCCGGCGATCCAATGCCTGGCCCTCCAGGCCGGCCAGCAGGTTGGCAGGTTGTTCGTTCTTGTTCATGGGTTTCCTCGTTTGAAAAGTCTGCATCGGTGGACGATGACGGGTTGGCCGCGCTGACGCGGCGATCAGTCGGGGGGACTGGCTGCCAGCTTTTCGGCCAGATGACAGGCAATGAATCGCTGGGGTTCGATCTCGCGCCAAGCTGGCACGGTTCGCGCGCATTCGTCGATCGCATACCGGCAACGGGTGCGGAAGCGACAGCCAGAAGGCGGCGAAATCGGGCTGGGGATCTCGCCCTCGAGAATGATGCGGCGGTCGGAGCGCATTTCCAAGGGCAGCGGCACCGGCTCGGACGACAGCAGCGCCTGCGTGTAGGGGTGCAGCGGGCGAGCCGAGACTTGGTCGGCCGGTCCCATCTCCATGAAGCGACCCAGGTACATCACCGCGATGCGATCCGACACATGCGAGACCACGCCCAAGTCGTGTGTGATGAACACATAGGTCAGCCCGAACTCGCGCTGCAGGTCCGAGAAAAGGTTCAGGATATCGGCCTGTATCGACACATCCAGCGCAGCCACCACTTCGTCGCAGACCATCAGACGCGGCCGCAGCGTGAGTGCTCGCGCGATGTTCACGCGTTGCTTTTGGCCACCTGACAACTCGTGCGGATAGCGCTTTGCGTACTCGGCGGGCAATCCCACACGATCGATCGCTTCGAAGGCGAGGCGGTTGCGCTCGGCAGCATCGATATCGCCAAGGATGTCCAGCGGCTGCCGGACGCTGCGCAGAATCGTCATGCGCGGATCGAGCGCCGCGCTCGGATCCTGGAAGATGATCTGGAACTCGCGGCGCGCGTTCTTCAAGGCCTTGGACGACAACGAATACGGGTCGACGCCCGAATGCAACAGCTGCCCGCCGGTGGGCTTGGTCAGGCACACCAGCGCGCGGCCGAGCGTGGACTTGCCAGAGCCGGATTCGCCGATGACGCCAAAGGTCTCGCCGGCACGCACGTCGAAGTCCACCCCGTCCACCGCCTTGACGGTTTCCAGCCCTTTGCCGGTGCGGAAATGGATGCGCAGGTCATGCACCTGCACCAGCTTGCCGCCGGTGGTTTGCTGTGAGCCCATGATGCGGTCGGCCATCACGCGACCACCGCAGGCTGCACGGGCTGAACGGGGTGAGCGGCAGGGCTGGCGATGGCAGATCCGACCGCGCCAGGCAGCACCAGCGTCTGGTGTTGACCGCAACGCACTCGATGCGCGCCGACATCGTGCACCCGCTGGGGCTCGCCACAGGCCTCGACACGGTGTGAACATCGCGGCGCGAAACGGCAGCCGGCAGGCATCTCCAGCGCCGAAGGCACACGCCCGCGAATCGACGGCAGCGCGGTCTTGCGCTCGGACAGCCGCGGGATCGATCGCAACAGACCCGAGCTGTACGGATGCAGCGGGCGCTTGAGCACGGTGTCGGTGCTGCCGTCCTCGACCACCTGGCCGGCGTACATCGTGATCATCCGTTCGCAGGTTTCGGCCACCACGCCCAGATCGTGCGTGATGAAGAGCAGCGAGGTTCCCGTCCGCTCGGAGAGCTTGCGCAGCAAATCCACGATCTGCGCCTGCACGGTCACGTCCAGCGCAGTCGTCGGTTCGTCGGCAATCAGCAGCTTGGGCTCGCAGGCCAGTGCGATGGCGATCATCGCGCGCTGGCGCATGCCGCCAGACAGCTGATGCGGATACTCGTCGTGGCGCCGTTCCGGCAGCGGTATACCCACTGAGGCCAGCGCCTCGATCGCACGCTCGCGCGCCTCGCGGGCACCGACCTTGAAATGCGCGCGCAGGGTTTCACCGATCTGGTAGCCGATCGTGAACACCGGATCGAGCGCACTCATGGGCTCCTGGAAGATCATGCTGATGCTGCGCCCGCGAACATCGCGCATCTCGGGATCAGACAGCGCCAGCAGATCGCGGCCCTCGAACAGAATCTGCCCTGTGACACGGCTGCGCGGCGGCTTGGGCAACAAGCGCAGCAGCGACAGTCCGGTGACGGTCTTGCCGCAGCCGCTCTCGCCAACCACACCGACCCGCTCGCCCGCTCGCAGCTTGAACGAGACCTGGTTGGTGACCTGCACCTCGCCAGCGCCGGTGCGGAAGTGGATGCTGAGGTCGCGCACCTCGAGCAACGGCGCCGCTGATTCGGGTGTGTCGGCCAGCGCATTCGGCGCCGGGTTGAGGGTAGCCAGAGCCATGGGTCAGGGTCGCATGAAAAACGATGAGGTCGGCCCAGCCTGGCGCAGCGGTGCGGCCAGGTTGGCGAACTCGCACAGCAGCGCACGGGTGTCGCGCGGATCGATGATTTCCTCGACCAGGAAGGCTTCGGCGGTGCGAAACGGTGACCGGAACTGGTTCAGCCTCGCGGTGATCTGCTCGAGCAGCGCGGCCCGGTCCTCGGCTTGGTCGAGTTCAGCGCGGTAAGCGGCCTCGACGCCGCCTTCAAGCGGCAGCGAACCCCAGTCGCCCGAAGGCCAGGCATAGCGGTAGTGCAGCTTGCGGTCGTTGGTCTGCACGGCGCCGGCCACACCGAAGGCCTTGCGCAGAATGAACGAGCACATTGGCACCGTGGCTTGGTGCAGCGCCGCCAGCGCCGTGACGCCGCGCCGGATCGTGGCCGCTTGCTCCGACGCCAGCCCGATCAAAAAACCCGGGATGTCGACCAGTTGCACGATGGGCAGGTGAAAGGTCTGCGCCAAGTCGACCAGGCGCGCGGCCTTGATCGCACTGTCCGCGGTCCAAGCGCCGCCATAGTGGTAAGGATCACTGCCCAACAAAGCCACTGGCCAACCGTCGAGCCTGGCCAGTCCGGTGATGGTCGAGCGGCCGTGGAGCTTGCCGATTTCGAAAAAGCTGCCCTGGTCGACCACGGCTTCAATGATGCGGCGCGCGTTGTAGACCTTGCGCCGATCGCGCGGGATCGCCTCGATCAGCCAGTCTTCGCGCCGGTTCGGGTCATCGGTCTGTGGACCGCGCGCAGCCAACTCGTAGACCGAGGTGGGCAGGTAGGACAGAAATTGGCGAGTGCGCGCGAAGGCCTCGGCCTCGGACGAGACCTCATCATCGACCGCGCCGTTACCGGCATGGATGTGGCTGCCGCCGAGCGCCTCCTTGTCGATCGCGGCGCCCACCCGAGCGACCAGCGGAGGGCCAGCGATGAACATCTGCGCGCTGCCCTTGACGATCATCGAGTAGTGGCTCGACGCCACGCGCGCAGCGCCCAGACCGGCCACCGAGCCCAGCGCCAGGCCGACGACCGGCACCAAGCCCATGTTCTCGGTCACGAACTGCCAGCCGATCATCTGCGACACATAGGTGCGCTGGTCGACTTCCAGCGACTTCACCGAGCCGCCGCCGCCGGTGCCATCAACGAGCCGAACGATGGGCAAGCGCAATTCGTTGGCCATCTGCTCGGCCAACGCGGACTTGGCCCAGATGGCCGCATCAGCAGCACCGCCACGCACCGTGAAGTCGTCACCTTGCAACACGATGGGCCGGCCGTCCAGCCGGCCACGACCGATCAGCGTGTTGCTGGCATTGAAGTCGAGGAGATTGCCCGCATCGTCGTAGCTGGCTTTGCCGGCGACGGAACCGATCTCATGAAAGCTGCCCGGGTCGAGCAGGGCATCGATGCGCTCTCGAACCGTCAGTTTGCCGCCGTCGTGTTGGCGTTTGACCTTGTCCGGACCGCCCATCCGACGAGCCAGCGCCTGGCGGCGACGCAATTCATCGACTTCGGGTTGCCAACTCATCCGCGGGTGTCTCCTGGGTACGCAGCCTCTGCGTCTCGTCGCGTCGGTCGTGTGAAAAATGAACCCGTTGCTGATCATGCCCCAGCAGTCGCGACCCGGGCTCACGTGAAAACCCTTGAAACACCGGTCGGCATCCCTCCAAGCGAAGCGCCACGACGGCCAAGACGCTGCGCGCGCCCACCGGGGGGTTTCTATGCCAGCATGACGCGGGGGCGACCCGCGACGTTCAGGACTGGCGAGGCCAGCGCTTCAGCGCAAGGGCGGCGAGACCGCGTCGGACTGCCGAGCCGAGCCGGCGATCAGTTCGAAGCGGAACAGCCGGCATTCAATCGGTCCGTTCCACATCGGCACGCGCCGGTTTTCCTTCAATCGAAGCGCCTGTGGCAGCTTCATGTCAGGGCTCAGCACCCAGGCCGTCCAGCCGGCGTAGTGGCGCTTCCAGTGGCTGGCAAGCTGGCTGAAGAACTCGGTCGGACTGCCGCCGCCCTCGAAGCCTTCACGCGTCGGCCTGGGCTGGCCGCGGCCGCTGGGATGGATGCGGTCGCCAGCGCGAGAACCCATCGGTGCGATGCGCTCACCATAGGGCGGGTTGATCACCATCACACCCCGAGGCGCCGGTGGCATGCGCTGCAACGCGTCGGCGGTCTTGAATTCGATCGCGCTGGCGACACCCGCGCGATCGGCATTGCGCTGCGCGAAGTCCGTCATGCGAAAGGACACATCGCCGGCGAAGATGGGCACCTCCGGCGCATGCTGACTGGCCCGCGCCGCGTCCTTCAACCGCGACCAGCTGTTCTGGTGCGCACGGAAGGGCAACATTTTCTCGAACGCAAAACGCCGCTGCAAGCCGGGTGCGATGCCGCAAGCGATCTGTGCCGCTTCAATCGCGATCGTGCCGGCGCCGCAGCAAGGGTCGAACAATGGACCGTCCTCGGCACGACCCTGCCAGCCGGCGGCCGCCAGCATCGCTGCGGCCAGCGTTTCCTTCAAGGGCGCTTCGCCCTTCAGGCCTTGCGCGTCGCGCCAGCCGCGCTTGAACAGCGCTTCGCCCGAGGTGTCTGCGTACAGCGTGGCATGGGTGGGCGACAAGTGCAATGTCAGCGGCAGAACCGGAAATCTGGTGTCGATGCTGGGCCGCTCGCCGGTCGCATCGCGGATCACGTCGCAGACTGCGTCTTTGACCCGCAGCGTGGCGAAGTTCAGGCTGTGCAGCGGGGAGCGCTGCGCGCTGGTATCGATCCGAAAGGTCTGCGCCGGCGTGATCCAGTCGCCCCAGGCCACGGTTCTGGCCAGCGCGTAGAGGTCTTGCTCGTGCTCGTACGGCCCATGGGCCAGTGGCCATAGCACCCGCTGGGCCAGTCGGCTTTCCAGGTTGAGCCGCATCGCGCCCAAGGCGTCGGTCATGACCTGCAGACCGCCGCGATCGACCTGTAATGGGGTGTCGGCGCCCAAAATGCGGCTGACCTCATCGACCAACAAGGGTTCAGTGCCGGCCGCGCAGGGCAGGAACAGCGCAACCGGTAAATCGCCAACGCCCGACCGCCGGCCAGCGCTCGAGGGCTGTCGAGCGGACCGAGTTGTTTCGTCGGGGTCGTTCATAGCGCCTTGCGCAAGTTGGCCGGCGCGATCTTCAGTGCCTCTCGATACTTGGCCACGGTGCGTCGCGCCACCGTGATGCCTTGCTCGGACAGCATGTCCGAAAGCTGGCTGTCCGACAGCGGCTTGGCCAGATCTTCCGAGCTCACCAGCTGCTTGATCAACGCGCGGACCGCGGTGCTGCTGGCGTTGCCACCCGCATCGGTGTTGAGCGACGAGCCGAAGAAATACTTCAGCTCGAAGGTGCCGAAAGGGGTGCTCATGTACTTGGCGGTGGTCACGCGCGAGATCGTCGACTCGTGCAGCCCGAGCTCATCGGCGATCTCGCGCAGCACCAGTGGCTTCATCGCGATCTCGCCGTGGCTGAAGAAGCCCTTCTGACGCTCGACGATGGCCTGGCTGACGCGCAGGATGGTGTCGAAGCGCTGCAGGATGTTTTTCATGAACCAGCGCGCTTCCTGCAGTCGCTGCGACAAGCCGGCATTGCCCCGTTGGCCGCGGATCGCCTGGGCGTAGAGGTCGTTGATGCGCAGCTTGGGCATCACGTCGGGGTTGAGCGTGGTCTTGAAACCCCGACCTGCTTTGACCACCATCACGTCCGGCACGACGATGTTGGCCTCGGCGCGTGTGAAGGGCCGACCCGGCTTGGGTTCGCAGGCCTTGATCAGCGCCTCGGCGGCGCGCAGTGTGGCCTCGTCGGCGCCAGTGGCCGACATCAGCTTTTTCATGTCCTTGCGCGCCAGCAGCTCAAGATGGCCCTGGCAGATGCGGATCGCCACCGCGCGGGCCTGGCTGTCGGGTCGCTGGCGCAGCTGCAGCACCAAGCAGTCGCCCAAGCCGGACGCGCCCACGCCGGTGGGCTCCAGGCTTTGCAGCCAGTTCAGCGCGCAGCGCAGTCGGTCGGCCAATTCCTCGCGTTCCTCGACGGCGTCCTCGCCGTCGATGCCCAGGGTCTGGCCCAGCCGCTCGGCGATGTCTTCGAGCGTGTCGGCCAGGTAGCCGTCTTCGTTCAGCGAGTCGATCAGCACCATCACTGCGGCGGCATCCTCGGCCGACAAACGCATGCCCAAGAGTTGGCGGCGCAGGTGGTCTTGCAGCGTCGGGCCGGCTTCGGCCGATTCGAGCGGCTCATAGTCGTCGTCGCCGCTCCCTGACCCGCTGCTGGCCGATGGCAGCTCGCGGATGCCGTCGAAATCATCGCGTTCGGTGCCGTTCTCCCAGTCGTCACGTTCGGTGCTGCCGAACTCGGCGGCGTCCACGCCGGCAGGCTCTTCGGCGCTGCTGTCAACGCTGTCCTCACGTACGGACAGTTTGTCCTTCTCTCGCTCGGCGCTCTTGTCAGCCGGGGCGCTGACGCGCTCGAGCCCGAACTCCATCGGCGCGTGGTCTTCCTCGACATCCAAAAACGGGTTTTGCTCGAGCATCTGCTCGATTTCCTGGTGCAACTCCAGCGTCGAGAGCTGCAGCAGCCGGATCGATTGCTGCAACTGCGGCGTCAGCGCCAGGTGCTGAGACAGCCTGACTTGGAGCGAGGGTTTCATCGCTGAGGCTCGTCCGGGGTCACATCCGGAAGTGCTCGCCGAGGTAGACCCGGCGCACGTCGGCGTTCTCGATGATCTCTGCCGGCGTGCCTTCCGCCAGTACCCGGCCTTCGCTGATGATGTAGGCGCGGTCGCAGATGCCCAGCATCTCACGCACATTGTGGTCGGTGATCAACACACCGATGCCACGGCGCTTGAGGAAGCCGATGATGCGCTGGATCTCGATCACCGCGATCGGGTCAACGCCGGCAAAAGGCTCGTCAAGCAGGATGAAGCGGGGCTGCGTCGCCAGCGCCCGGGCAATCTCGACCCGACGCCGCTCGCCGCCCGACAAGGCCAGCGCGGGCGAATCGCGCAGTTTGTCGATCGACAGGTCGCGCAGCAGTTGTTCGAGTTGGCGCTCGATCGCCTCGGACGTCAGCGCCCGTCCGTCGGCACCGACCTGCAACTCGAGCACCGCGCGGATGTTCTCCTCGACGCTGAGCTTGCGAAAGATCGAGGCCTCCTGCGGCAGGTAACTCAGCCCCATGCGCGCGCGTTGGTGGATGGGCTTGTGCTGCACGGAGACGCCGTCGAGTCGGATCTCGCCGGCATCGGCCCGCACCAGACCCACCACCATGTAGAAGGTGGTGGTCTTCCCGGCACCGTTGGGTCCAAGCAAGCCGACCACCTCCCCCGCACCCACGGCCAGATGCACATCCTGCACCACCTGACGCGAGCCGTAATGCTTTTTCAGGCCGCTGACCTCCAGCCGGCTCGTCACCGGCGTGTCCGCCGCGGTGCCCCGGCTCATCGCCGATCACCGAGGGTCGGCGAAGGCCGCAGGCCGCTGCTGGCAGCCGCGGCTGCTTCGTTGACGCTGCGCGGCGCGATCACCGCCCGCACCCGGCCGCCGGGGTTGTCAGCGCTGACCGCGCCGCCGCGAACATTGAACACCTCGGCCACGCTGTCCCAGACGATCACCGCGCCCTGGATCTGATCGGCCAACACGGCACTGCGCAGACGCCGGACCTGGGCCTGACCTTCGAAGCGCAGCGTGCCGGACCGGCTGTCGTAGTCGATTCTCTGGGCCTGACCCTCGACGACCTCATCGACTCCGTCGCGCTTTTGCCGGTAGGTGGCCGGCTTGCTGTCGGCGCCGCTGGCTTGGGCGAGTTGGGTGCCCTCGGGGGATTCGCGAAGCTCAAGTTTGTCGGCGCGGATCTGCAGCGTGCCTTGGCTGACCACCACATTGCCGCTGCAAACGCTGGTCTGCTTGACCAGATTCACCGTGCAAGGTTGCTCGGACTCCAGGATCAAGGGTTTGTTGCGGTCGGCTTTCTCAGCCTGAACCGGCAGACCCAGGCCTGCGCCGCCGGCCAGCAACGCCAGCAAGATCATCGGGGAATGGGTCAGGGTAAACATCAATCGGCACAGAACTTGCAGATCATTCTAGACTGAAGTCCTGGCTCGGTCGGCGTGCATCGCCGGCCAACGAACGCTTCGAGCGCGATCTTTGGACAGGCTCTGCCAAGCTTTCCGACAAAATTTCCGCCTAACTCCACCCACAGCGGGTTCAGGCTTTGTGCGATTGCGCGATCAACGCATCGGCCGCGGCCAGCGCTCGTTCAGGAGTGCCAGCGATCGACGGCGAGGTCATGAAGCGGCCTTGGATGCCCAGCGTGGGCACACCGTCAATCTTGAAGCCCTCAGCCAACTGCTTGGATTGTCGAATCTTGGTGGCCACGGAAAAGCTCTTCATGGCATCGAGCACCTTGGTGGCGTCGGCGCCATTGTTCTTGACCCAGTCGCCGATGTCGGCTTCCTTGTCGAGCCGCAAGCGCTGCACATGCAGGGCTGCAAACACTTTGCGATGCAAGGATTCGACCAGCCCGAGGGAATCCAGCGCGAAGAACAAGCGCTGCATCGGTTCGTGCGCAGCGTTGAAGGCCACCGGCATGCGCCGGAAATTGACATACGCAGGCAGCTTCTTCGCCCAGGCGTCCAGCACAGGCTCGAAGGCGTTGCAATGCGGGCACCAGTAGCCAAAGAACTCAACCACATCGACCTTGCCGTCAGGCACCGGGACGGGTTGTGCCACACGCAAGTAATCCCGGCCTTCGACCGGCGGCCCGCCCTGGGCCTGCAATGGCAAGGCCAGGCCTGCCAACGTCGCGCCAGCGGCGCAGATCACCCAATCACGACGGTTCATTTGCGGACCCACTTTCAAGGAAAATGACTTTGCCACCGGGCTGACGGTAGCAGGCGATTCGAAATTGCGCGGGTTCACCGCTCGACCCGCACCAGGTTGGCCTCGACGCCGGCACTCGCGAGCTTGGCCTGCGAGTCTTCGGCATCGTCGCGGCTGGCGAACGGTCCGAGGCGCACCCGGAAGACATTGCGGCCCGCTTGTTCGCGCTCGGTGATCTTGGCAACGAAGCCCATGATCGCGAGCTTGGCGCGCTGGGCTTCGGCGTCTTCCTGCCTGGCGTAGGCACCGGCCTGCACGAAGAAAGTGGCGGTGGCTGCCGGCTTGGTATCGGCTTTCGGGACTGGGGCCGCCGGGGCGGCCACCGGATCAGCCTGGGCGGCCACCGGATCGCGTGCACCTTGCGGCGGGCTGGCGGCGGGCAGGGCCGGTGCTGCGGCCACGCTGGGCGCTGACGCGGGTTCGCTGGCTGCGGCAGGCTGGGCGCGGGCCGCATTCTTGCCCGCCAAAGGCGCATTCGGGTCCCAGCGCTTGTTGCGCTCGGTTTCAGCCGCGTCCTGCTCGGCGCTGCGCTGAGGCAGCTTGTTGATGAACGGTATCGGCGCCTTGGTGATGTAGATCGCCACCCCCAAGGCAACGCCCAGACCGATCAACAGGCCCAACACCAGGCCCACTAAAAAGCCACCGCGCTGGGATTTCATGGCGCGGCGGCCGCTTCGGCGGCGTCCCGGTTCATCGCGTCGGGTGCGCTCACCCCCATCATGGCCAGCGCATTGCGCAACACCTGGCGGGTCGCCGCCAACAGCGCCATACGGGCCGCAGCCAATGCCGCGTCATCGATCAGGAAGCGCTCGGCGCCATACCAACTGTGGAAGGCAGCGGCCAGGTCGCGCAGATAGAAGGCGACGTCGTGCGGCGCGAAGTCGGCCGCCGCTCCACTGAGCATGTCGGGGTAGGCCGCGAGCTTGAGCATCAGCGCGGTCTCGGTGGGTGCCGTCAGCAGCGACAGGTCGACGTCGGGGTCCAGCGCGGTGTCGACCGGCTTGCCCGTGCGCAGCGCGTACTGCGCCAGCACCGAGCAGATCCGCGCATGGGCGTACTGGACGTAGAACACCGGGTTCTCATCGTTGGCTTTCAAGGCCAGATCGACGTCGAACACGAACTCGGTGTCGGCCTTGCGGCTGATCAAAAAGAAGCGCACCGCGTCGCGGCTGGTCCACTCGATCAGGTCACGCAGCGTGACATAGCCGCCGGTGCGCTTGCTGATCTTGACCTCGACGCCGCCTTTCATCACCGTGACCATCTTGTTGAGCAGGTAGTCAGGCCAGCCTTGCGGAACGCCCACCGCAGCGGCCTGCAGGCCGGCGCGCACGCGGGCGATGGTGCCGTGGTGATCGGTGCCTTGAACGTTGATCACCTTGTCGAAGCCACGCTGCCATTTGTCGATGTGGTAGGCGACGTCCGGCACGAAGTAGGTGTAGCTGCCGTCGGACTTGCGCATGACCCGGTCCTTGTCGTCGCCGTAGTCGGTCGACCGCAGCCACAACGCACCTTCGTTCTCATAGGTCTTGCCGGCGGCCTTCAACCGCGCGACGGCCTGCTCGACCTTGCCATCGAGGTACAGACTCGACTCGAGAAAGTAGTTCTGGAACTTCACGCCAAAGGCCTGCAAATCCAGGTCTTGCTCGTGGCGCAGATAGGCCACCGCGAACTGACGTATCGAGTCGATGTCTTGCGGATCGCCGCTGGCAGTGAACGCCCGGTCGTCGGCGTGCACCGTCGCGCCGGCCAGAAAATCGGCCGCAATGTCGGCGATGTAGTCGCCGTTATAGGCATCGACCGGCCAGCCGTCGTCGCCGGGTTTCAGCCCCAGAATCCTGGCCTGGGTCGAGCGCGCCAACGTGGCGATCTGAACGCCGGCGTCGTTGTAATAAAACTCGCGCGTCACCGACCAACCTTGAGACTCGTACAAGCCGCAAATCGCGTCGCCCAGCGCGCCCTGGCGGCCATGGCCCACATGCAGCGGGCCGGTCGGATTGGCCGAGACGAACTCGCACATCATCTTCTTGCCGTTGGGCCGGCGCTGGCCGAACAAACCGCCCTCGGCCAGTACCTCGGCCACCACCGCTTGCTTGGCGGCGGCCGACAGCCGCAGGTTGATGAAGCCGGGGCCGGCGATCTCCAGCGCGCTGACCCAGCGCTGCACTGCAGGCTGGGCCTGCAAGGCCTCGATCAACGCGGCGGCCAGTTCGCGCGGGTTGCGCTTGAGGCTGCGCGCGAGTTGCATCGCAGCGGTGATGGCGAAGTCGCCATGCGCGGCCACCTTGGGCGACTCGAATGCGGGGACATAGGCGCGGGTTTGCGCAGCATCGGGTGCTAGCTGCTGCACTGCGGCAGCCAGAGCCCCGAGCAAGGCCTCTTTGGCTTGGATCATGGCGCGGGATTCTACGGTTTGGGGTCGCTGGCAACCTCGGCACGGAGCACGGCCTGGCCACCTGCATTCAGTCGGAAGGCGGAACGGCCGACAACCCGGCTTGACCGCCCGTGCCCGCCATGTCCGCCGACCCTGTCTTTGCCACCGCCACCGCCACCGCCACCGCCACCGCCACCGCCACCGCAGCCACCGCAGCCACCACGCCGTTTGCGTCGCTCGCGCAGAAGTTCGTCCGCCTGGGCTGGTGCTGGCCGGTCGAGCCTGGGTTGCCGAAGCGCATCGGCAGGTACCGGGTCATCAGGCGATTGGGCGCAGGCGCCACCAGCGAGGTCTTCCTGGCCGAGGATGAATGCGGCCAGCGTCAGGTCGCGATCAAGCGGGTGCGCGAGGCCCCCGTGGGTGACCGCTTGGGTCAGCACCATCGCGCGTGCTTTTTTGCGGCCGAAGCCGATCTAGCGGGCCAGCTGCAGCACCCAAACGTGGTGCGAATCTTCGACGCGGTGGCCGACCCGCATCAGCCCTACCTGGTGATGGAGTACGTGCCGGGCGACACTTTGCAGCGCCACTGCTTACCCAATGCGCTGCTGCCGCTGGACCAGATCGTCGAAATCGGCGCCAAGTGCGCGATGGCGCTGGGCTATGTCGCTCGTCATGGCCTGATTCACCGCGATGTCAAACCGGCCAACATCCTGACCACGGTCCGACCGGACGGCGTCCGCGACGTCAAGATCACCGACTTCGGCAGTGTTTTCGACCACCACAGTGAGCGAACCCAGGTGTTTCGGGTCGGCTCGCTGGCCTATATGTCGCCCGAGCAACTCGATGGTTGCACGCTGGACGCGCGTGCCGACCTGTACTCGCTGGCCGCGGTGCTGTACCAATTGGTCGCCGGCAGGCCACCCTTCGACGCCAGCCAGCAGATTGCGCTGATGCACCAGATTTACCACGCCGAGCCGCCTTCGTTACTGTTGCAGCGCAGCGGCGTGCCGCAGCGAATGGACGCGCTGCTGCGCCAGGCGCTGGCCAAGCGGCCTGGCGACCGGCCCGTCGACTGGGATGCATTTGCGACGGCCTGGTCGCAACTGGCGACCGGTGGCGCACCGCCATGCAGTCGACCCCAGGTAGCGCTCGATTTGGAGCGCTTCAAGCTGCTGCGATCGCTCACCTACTTCGAAGGCTTTGGGGATGTCGAACTGTGGGAGGTGGTGCATCGGGGGCAGTGGCTGCGGCTCGACCACGGCGCAACGGTCTACCGGCGAGGCGACCCGGGCCGCGGCTTCCAGATCATCGCGCGCGGGCGGGTCGACGTTTACCGCAACGGCCAGTGCATGGCGCAGCTCGGCCCAGGCGACTCGGTGGGCGAAATGGCGTACCTCGCACCCAGCCCCGACCTGCGGCTGCAGCGTGCCGACGCCATCGTCGCCGTGCCGGCCACCACGATTGCCTTCACGCCGGAAGCGTTGGGCCGGCTCAGCCCCGCCACCCGGCAGCGGTTCGACACCGCTTTTATTGGCGTGTTGGTGCGTCGGCTGCATGCCGCACACGAGGCCTTGGCGCACTCATGGTGAATCCTTTGAACCCACCGACCCGCGCGGCGTCAGGGGCGATTGCGAATTGCCGGCCACCCGCAGCTCTGCTCAAATCGCTCCCGGCCCGCCGGGCCGCAACGTCAGCAAAGGACTCCTCCATGATCAAACAGCTCTCCATCCTTGTCGTCGCGGTGGGCCTGATGGCCACTGCAGCCCAAGCCAAGAACGAAGCGCCCGCCGCACCCGACTGCGAGAAACAAGCCGCCGAGAAAAAGCTCGCGGGCGCCGCCAAGAACAGTTTCATCAAGAAGTGCTCGGGTGACACTGCCGCCCCTGCTGCTGCCGCGACCGCAAAGCCGTCTCCCGCTGAGGCTTGCGAAAAGCAAGCTGCCGAGAAGAAACTCGCTGGCGCCGCGAAGAACAGCTTCGTCAAAAAATGCGTCACTGACGCCAAGTGATGCGTTGACGCTGACCGCACGGTCGGCACCCCACGCATTCAGGCCGCCGCGGTGCGCCAGTAGGCTGCATCGCCGCAGTGGTGCTTGAGAAAGTCAATCCACCGCCCGACCCGCAACGGCAGATGTTGGCGCTGTGGCGCCCACGCCAAGATGCCATGGGGCGGCGCGGCGAACGACTCAAGCACTGGCACCAATGCGCCGCTGGCGATGTCGCCCGGCAGGCCAGGCCGCAATGACAGCAATATTGGACATGCGTGAAGGTCTAAAGCCTGGCTCAATGCTGCGCAGAATTCGTAATACAGTCCGGGTTCCCCATGGACACGACCTCTTTGACCCAGCCCGAAGCCGTGTTGTTTGATGCGGACGACACCTTGTTCGACGTCTACCGCGTCGGACGGCCCAGCAACGGTTCCAAGATAAAGGTGAGGCGCTGGCGCTGGTGTGGCGCGACAAGCCCTTCGACCACCGCCGGCGGGTCTCGATGCGCGGTCAAACCCCGCGGTATTGGAATCTGACCCGCGCCGACGCACCGATCGAACCACTCGACACCCCGCCCAACCGCACCGGCAGACGCTGGCGCGCTATGCGGGAATTCATTCCTTCCACCTGACCCGATCAGACCTGACCTCAGAAGCCCAACATGACCGAACGCACCCTCCACCACCGTCTGCAGGTTGCCACACCACTGGCGCAATTCATCGATGCCCGCGTGCTGCCGGGCACCGGCATCGCGCCGGCCACTTTTTGGGCAGGCTTCGACGCGATCGTGCATGACCTGGCGCCCAAGAACATCGCATTGCTGGCGGAGCGTGATCGGCTGCAAGCCGAAATCGATGCCTGGCATCTCGCCCATCCCGGCCCGATCGCCGACATGCCGGCCTACCGTGCCTTTCTGACCCAAATCGGTTACCTGCAGCCGGTACCGGTCAGCGTTCAGGCCACCGCTTCCAAGGTCGACGCCGAGCTGGCGTTGCAGGCCGGGCCGCAGCTGGTGGTGCCCATCCTCAACGCCCGCTATGCGCTGAACGCTGCGAACGCGCGCTGGGGATCGCTTTATGACGCGCTGTACGGCACCGACGCGATTTCAGAAGACGGCGGCGCCGAGCGCGCTGGAGGCTACAACCCGGTGCGCGGCGCCAAAGTGATCGCCCATGCACGCGCTGTGCTCGACCAGGCTGCACCGCTGCAGGCCGGCTCGCATGCGGATGCGACAGGCTACAGCGTGCATGCGGGCAAGCTGTCCGTGGCGTTGAAGAATGGCGACCACACCGGCCTGGCGGATGCCGCACAGTTGGTGGGTTATCAAGGCGAAGCAGCAGCGCCCTCTTCTGTGCTGCTGGTTCACAACGGCTTGCACCTCGACATTCAGATCGACCGCAGCACGGCCATCGGCAGCGCTGACGCCGCCGGCGTCGCCGACCTGGTGATCGAAGCCGCGCTATCCACCATCCTCGACCTGGAGGACTCGATCGCCGCGGTCGACGCCGAGGACAAGTTGCTGGCCTACGCCAACTGGCTCGGGATCCTGCAGGCCACACTGACCGAGGAGGTGTCCAAGGGCGGCAAGACCTTTACCCGCGGTCTGAACCCGGACCGCCGCTACAAAGCGCCGGCGGGCACAGGCGAGGTGGTGCTGCACGGGCGCTCGTTGATGTTCCTGCGCAATGTCGGCCACCTGATGACGAACCCAGCGGTGCTCTACACCGACGCCGCCGGCACCTTGCGCGAGATTCCCGAGGGCATTCTTGATGCGGTGGTCACCACGACGATCGCGCTGCATGACCTCAAGCCCGCCGCTGGCCAAACGATTCGCAACTCGCGCCAGGGTTCGGTCTACATCGTCAAGCCCAAGATGCACGGCCCTGCCGAAGTGGCCTTCGCAAGTGAATTGTTCGGGCGCGTCGAACAGCTGCTCGGACTGCCTGAGGCCACCGTCAAGCTCGGCATCATGGACGAGGAGCGCCGTACCAGCGTCAACCTCAAAGCCTGCATCGCCGCGGCCGCGAGCCGCGTCGCTTTCATCAACACCGGTTTCCTCGACCGCACTGGCGACGAGATGCACACCGCAATGCTGGCCGGGCCGATGCTGCGCAAGGGCGACATGAAGTCCAGCGCCTGGATCGCCGCCTACGAGCGCAGCAACGTGCTGGTCGGCCTGCAATGCGGCCTGCGCGGCCGGGCCCAGATCGGCAAAGGCATGTGGGCCATGCCTGACCTGATGGCCGCGATGCTTGAGCAGAAAATCGGCCACCCGAAGGCCGGCGCCAACACCGCGTGGGTGCCCAGCCCGACCGCCGCCACGCTGCATGCGCTGCACTACCACCAGGTCAATGTGAGCCAGGTGCAGCAGGGCTTGGAAGCGGCAGATGCGGCGAGCGACCGCGAGGCGGTGCGCAACCAGATCCTCGACCAGCTGCTGGCCATTCCGGTCGTCGCCAGCGCCGATTGGAGCCTGGAAGATCGCCAGCAGGAGATCGCCAACAACGCCCAGGGCATCCTGGGCTATGTCGTGCGCTGGATCGACCAGGGCGTGGGCTGCTCCAAGGTGCCCGACATCAACGGCATCGGCCTGATGGAAGACCGTGCCACGCTGCGCATCTCGAGCCAGCACATCGCCAACTGGCTGCACCACAGCGTTGTCAGCGAAGCCCAGGTGCGCGCCACCTTTGAGCGCATGGCCGGGGTGGTCGATGGACAGAACAAGGGCGACCCGGCCTACCACAACATGGCCGGCAACCCGCAGAGCGCGGCCTGTCAGGCGGCGCTAGATCTGGTGTTCAAGGGCAAGGAGCAGCCTTCGGGTTACACCGAGCCCCTGCTGCACGCCTGGCGGCTGAAAGTCAAGGCCGCGGCGCGCTGAGCGGACGCTTCAACCCAGCGTCGGCTGGCCGACCATGCGGTCGAACCTGACGAAGTATTTGCGTGCCAGCGCCAGCAGCTGCCGCTCGCTGGGATGGTCCACCGTCTCGTAGCCTGCGATCAGCGCAGCCACCTGGGGACGGTGTTTCTCGGCGAAGTGCTTGAAGTCAACCTGCACGGTGTGGGACCCGGTGATGAGCACTTCGTGCACCCCCACCAATGCGTCGCAGACCTCGCCGAAGTACTCGTGCTCGGTGCGGACCAGGCTGCCGTGTTGGCGTGTGTGGTGGGTGTGGGTCTTGATCTTTTGCGCTTGCACATGCGCTGCATCGAACTGCAGCACTTGGGCGCACTGGTGGTCAAGCCAGACCACGGCATGAAAAAGCGGCATCTTGACACTCCTGGATCAGCGCCCGTGGTGTGGGTGCGCTGGGGTTGCTGAACGCAAGGGCCTACCGCGCTGGCGGCGGGCCATGGACTGGGGGCTGGCGGGCTGGGGGCTGAAGCGCTATTGAGCCGCGACCCGAGACGGGTCATGCTCCAGCCGTGACCCGCAGGCCACGCATCGCAACGCTTGTGGGGCGAGCTGCAAGCGTTCGGCAGGGATCTCGGCGCCGCAATCGGCACATAAACCGTAGCCCCCTTCCGCCAACCGGGCCAAGGCCTGGTCAATCTCCCGCAACTCGACCGCATCGCGGTCGGTGAGGGCGAAATCCAGCTCGCGCTCGGCGTCCCGTTGCTTGGCGTCGTCACTGTCTTGGAGCAGCAGTTCGCGCGCATGCTCGGCGCGGCTCTGGCCGTCGAGATGGGCACTGCGCTGGCTGTCCAACGCGGCCCTGCGCAGTTGCAGCACCGCTTGAAACTGCAGTTTTTGCGTCTGACTCAGCAAGCTCATGGCGATTCTCCTTCGAAATGATCGTGGCACGGGCACCCGCGCCTACTGTTGACTGATGTCAAACCCAACCGCCAGTCGGTTGGCGGTGCAGCGGTCGCGCGGCGGCCCTCATCACGGCCTGTTTCAGGCCGTCGCCGACGGCACGCCACCCTGTGGCCGGCAGGTCTCGTGTCGCACCGTCAACCGGTACTCGACGCCTGGCCAGTGTGCAAGGCAGCAGACACAGCAACAACCACAGCAACATGAACCGAGGGGCGTCGAGCAAGGTGTCGATCAGACCGACCGTCCCGAACGCGGCCAGTGCCGCGAGCAACGCGGCGCCATCAGTTTGGCCCTGCGCTGCAGCGCTGGCGGCGCGCCAAACGGCTGCCAGCAGCAAGGCCAGCAAGGCGCTGACACCCAGCAAGCCCAACTCGACATACACCCCCAACAGCAGCGACTTGGTGTGCCAGGACAGATGGTTGTCCGAGGTCGCCGTCCAGGCATCCATGCCGGCCTGAAAGTCGCCATTGCGAACCTGTTCCACACCGTCGGCGCCGACCAAGGACACGCCGCCTACATCGACCGGGACCGGGCCTGCGTTGTTCAGGGTCAGCCGGACCGGCCGCGGCAAGCGCCCCGGTCCGGCTTCGGGGGCGACGATGGGTTGCGAAAACGCCTGCCAAACGGTCGTCGCGGGGCAGTCTTGGGAAGACGAACAGCCTGGTGGAGTGCCGGCCGTCACCGCTGGCGTTAGAACCGGTTGGCCCACGCTGCAGTGGGCGGCGGTGAGCAACCATTTCTGGCACAACCCGACACCGAGCGCGGTCCGCCCATCATCGGCACGCAGCCGGTACTTCAAGCGGTAGCTCGCGCCTGGCTGCAAGGCCACGATCTGGTCGACGAAATAAGCATGGCCCGCGCCCAGACGCAACACCTGACCCGCGCCATCGCCCGGCACCAAACGGTGACTGCCAGCGCGTTCACCCACGGGCGTGTGCCAGAGTTTGAATTCTGCAAAGCGCCCCAGTCCCAAGCCCAGTGCGATGCTGAACGGGTCGCTGCCCATCATCTGCAAGACCTCCGTCCAGTGCTTCTCCCGGGTGTCGAGATCAACCGCCAAGGTCTGTAGACGGCTTTGCGCAAAGCTGCCGCTCAACACCGGATAGGCGACCACCGCGACCAAGATCGCCGAAGCCAGCCCAAGCACCAGGCTTCGCCGACGTCGCTGCCTCGTCAACAGATTGGCGCCGGCGAACACCCCCAACGCCAGCACCATCGCCGCATAGCCGCCGCGGGAAAAGGTGACCATCAGCGCGTAAGCACTGCCGGTCAGCAGCACCGCGCAAGCCAGTGCACGCCAAAGCGTGCCGGACCGCATCCACAGGGCCAACAGAAAAGGCGTGGCCACGGCGATGAAGCACTCGATATAAGCACCGCCCAGACTCATCGCCGAAAACGGCCCGGCAACACGGTAGCTGCCGGCAAAGTCCAGCAGGTAACTGAAGGCCAAGCGCTCCGCAACAACCGCCGCAACCGTCCCGGCCAGGCCCAGCACCAGTCCGAGTCCGAAGGCCTTGACGACATCGGCGCCGGCAGTCCGCAGGCGGGTGGCCAAGCGCCAGAGGCACAGCGCCCACAACGCGCTCTTGGCCAAGCGCAACGCATTGAACGGGCTCATGGGCTGACTGAAAGCGTCGAGCGCCAAACCCGGCCAAGGCGACAGCGCGCGAACCAAGCCGATCAGCAGGCTGACCAGCAGCAGCCTAAAAGCCCAGGTCAGCGGCGAGGGCTGCCGCCTGTCAGGCAAAGCCGGTGGCAACCTCGCCCACGCGACCGTCGTGCCCATCAGCAACAGCGCATCGAACTCATCCAGGTAGGTTCGGCCGCTCCAGGGCGCGAGATCGAGCATCGGCAAGGCCGTCGCGACCCAGGTGAACAGCCAGTGCGGGCGCCAGGCCACCGAGGCGCTGGCCAGCAACAAGCCCAGTCCCAACAGGACGGGCTGCACCGGAAACGACCCCAACCAGGCCGCCACCGCACAGCCCGCCAGGGCCGGCACGGCCCAGCGCCTGCTCGGCGCGAGGCCGACCCACATCAACGCCGGCATCAAAACACCCCTCGGGTGGCTGGCCGGCTCACCAAGCTCAGCAGCCGGCCCAAACCCCAAACGCCGGCGCAGGCGATCAGCGCGTTGCTCGGGTCCGGCCTGCCACCAGCCATCAGTCGCCCGGTCTCCACCACCGACGCCAGCAAAGCCGCCAACCCGCCCGCCATCCTGGCGTCGATGTTCCAGGCCCAGCAAAACAGACTGATCGGGGCATAGCCAGCGATCACCACGGCCATGCTGGTCACCGCATGGGCTTCGGTGCTGTAGTAGTGGTGGTACAGCGGCAAGAAACGCACATCGTCATGCAGCCGGCGCAGCGCAGGCTGCAGGCCCAACCAGGGGCCGCGCCACCAACCGTGAACCACCGTCAACAAGCTCAGGTAAGACAGCACGGCGGGCAGTGTCAGCCGGCGCAAGGCAGCGCGGGCGGATTCGACGCACACGGCGGTGGCGGCATGCCAGGCAGCGGCACCCAGCGCAAAGCCTAGAGAGCGCGTGAGCAATGAAACGCCCTGGCTCAGCCCTGAGACGATCGACAGCTGCGCGGTTTCGATCAACAAACCGATCAGGGCGCCCACCAGGCTGGCGCGCAGCAGCATCGATGCCCGCCCGACCCTGCTGCGCATGCCCACTTGCTCAGGTGTTTGCCACGCCGCCCAAAGCGCACCCAAAGGCACGGCCACACCGGTCTCAAGCGCGAGCTTGGCGACGATGCGGATCGGGCTTTGTTCAACGCTGGCGTCAGCCAGAAAGGCGCCTAACAGCGGGCCCCTGAACTTTTCGCGCCACTCCTGCGCCGTCAACAGCAGGTCGAACGGGAACAGTGATGCCGCGCCGTAGACCAGCGCATAAACCCGCGCCAGCTCTTTGAGTAGCGGCAGGCCACCTTGACCCAAGCCACCCAACAGCCGATGAAAGCGCACCGCTGCGGCCTGCGCCAGCAGCATGCCCAGTGCGCTGCCGATCGCCTCTGAGGCCAGGTCGTTGCGTGAAACGGTCCGCGGCGGGAATGCGGTTTGCGCCAACTCCACCGCCAGCGCCAGCAGCGTCGCTGCGGTCAAGGCCGCCGCACCGGCCAGCAGCCTACGCCAGGCACTGGCGGCTTCGGGCCGGCGTCCGAGCAGCGCGATGCATCCCAGAAAACCCACCGGCAGATAGAGCACGCCATTGGCGATCCAGTCGGCACGGCCTGGCGCGCCGACCACCAACATCGGCGCATCCAGCAGTTTTTGCCAGGCCTGGGCTGCCGCGATGGGGTGGAAATCCAGCGGCACCAGGCTGCCATAGATCACAAACCCGACCCATGCTGCGCACAGCGGCCAAACGCCGGTCGGCGCGCCAGGGGTGGCGGCTTGCGGGCGGGCATCGCAGACGGCCGGAAGGGCTGAACAGGAAGGCAGGCAATCTCTCCGGCGGCGCACAGCGGCTGCTGGCGTTTGACGAGCCAGCCCACTCTAGCCATCGCCAGGGTTCGCCACAACCGCACTGGGGCCCGCAAGGCGGCACGCATTGCGCAACACGCCACGGATTGCCACTCCAGCCGCTGCGCCGTTCAAGCTGGTTCGGTTGCGCCCGTTTCGAAGCCTGCCGGGACCGGGCTCTGCGACACTTCGCGGTCTTCATCCAGCGGCCCGTCCGGCCAGCCCGTCATGTCTCAAGCCGCCCCACTGCCTGTTCCCCGCTTCGATACCTTCTATCGTCACGCTGAGCTGACGCGCTTGCTGCACGCGTACGCCGCTGCGCGGCCAGACCTGGTGCAACTGCGCTCGATCGGCAAGAGCTTCGAGGGCCGCGACATCTGGCTGCTGGTGCTGACCCATACCGCCACCGGCGCTGACACTGACAAGCCGGCGATCTGGGTCGACGGCAACATCCACGCTGCGGAGTTGACCGCCTCCACCGCCTGCCTGTACTGGCTGCATCAGCTGGCCTCAGGCCACGGCAGCGACGCCGGCATCACCGAGCTGCTCGACACCCGCGTGGTCTACCTTTGCCCGCGGCTCAACCCGGACGGCGCCGAGCTGGCGCTGGCCGACAAGCCTCGCCATATCCGCTCGTCGACCCGGCCTTACCCCCGCGACGAGCCACCCGTCGAGGGCCTGACCACCGAGGACATCGATGGCGATGGCCGGGTGCTGCACATGCGCCTGCCTGACCCACACGGCACCTGGAAATGCCACCCGGAAGACGCCAGGCTGATGATCCCGCGCGAGCCGGGCGAGTTCGGCGGACAGTACTGGCGCGTGATGCCCGAGGGCACCTTGACGAATTACGACGGCTTGCAGGTCAAGGTGAATCCCAACCCAGAGGGCTTGGACCTGAACCGTAACTTCCCGTCCATGTGGCGGCAGGAGTTCGAGCAGGTCGGCGCCGGCCCTTACCCGACCAGCGAGCCCGAGGTGCGCGCGATGGTCGACTTCGTTGTCAAGCATCCCAATATCGGCGCAGCGGTGAGCTTCCACACCCACTCGGGTGTGATCCTTCGTCCGATGGGGACGATGAGCGACGATCAGATGACGCCCGAGGACTTGTGGATCATCAAGCGCCTGTCCGCGCTGGGCGAAAGGCTCACCGGCTACCCGGCGGTCAGCAGTTTTCACGACTTCAAGTACCACCCGAAGGAAGTCATCACAGGGACCCAGGACTGGATCTACGAGCACCTGGGCGCGCTGTTCTGGACCGTCGAGATCTGGGCGCCGAACAAGGAAGCCGGCATCACGGACTACGACTGGGTGCACTGGTACCGCGACCACCCGCCCGAGGACGACCTGAAGCTGCTGAAGTGGAGCGACGCGGAATGCGGCGGCCTGGCCCATGTCGACTGGTACCCGTACCAGCACCCGCAGCTGGGCTGGGTCGAGCTCGGCGGCTGGGACCGGCTGAACTACTGGCGCAACCCGCCACCGCACCTGCGCGAGCGCGAGGCCGCACGCTTTCCGGCCTGGCTGACCCAGCTCGGTTTGTCGCTGCCCAAGCTCGAGCTGTTGCGGGCCGAAGTGCTGCCGCTGGGCAGCGACAGCTGGCGCATCCGGTTTGCAGTTGCCAATGCCGGTTACTTGCCGAGTTATGTCTGCAAGCGTGCACTCGAGCGAAAGACCGTGCGCGGCGTGGTGTTCGAGCTGCACCCACCGGCCGGTTTGACGCTGCAGACTGGCAAGCTGCGGGTCGAAGGCGGCCAGCTCGAAGGCCACGCGCCGAAGTCCACACTGCAAGCCTTTGCGCCCAGCCGAGAGGTCACCGCTGACCGCGCGGTGGTCGAGTGGGTGGTCAGCGCGCCGCGCGGCACCCGGGTGGCGATGACGGCCACCGCTGATCGCGCCGGCACGGTGCGCACCGAGGTGACGCTGGGCTGAAGGCCTGGGCGCGCGGCGGGTGACCGCGCATTCAAGGCTCGAGGATCGCGAACATCGGCGTGAAGCTGTCGAGCGTGCCGAACAACGACTCCACGGCTTCGCGATCGCCGGTCACGCCCATCAGACCATCGGCCAACGCCTGCGAAAACGACTGCCCAGCCACCATGATCGCGGCAAGCCCCTTGCGATCCATGTCGACGCGCGCCTGGGCCCGAGCCCCGTGCGAGCCAGGACCATGGCTGAGTGCGCAATGGCTCAGCGTGAGCCGATGGCCGCCAGCTTCACCGGCCATCACCCAATCGATGCGCAAAGCCAGTCCAGCCGCTTTTTGCCCATTCACGCGAATCGCCAGATAGTCGAAGAACATCGGCATCGGCAGCATCGCCACCACCCGCGGCGCGACCCCGCCCTGGGCCCCGGGCGGTGATTTGGGGGCGCCGAAACGCAATTCCTTCGCCCCCAGCAAGTAGGCATTGCGCCAGGTCGATGATTCGCTCTGGTAGCCGAGTTGTTCCAGCGCGTCGGCGCCCAGTTCGCGCGCTGCGCGGTGGCTGGGATCGGCAAAGACGACATGGTGGGTGACCTGGGCTACCCATCGGTAGTCGCCAGCGTCGAAGTCCTTGCGCGCGCGCTCCAGCACCGCATCGGCCCCGCCCATGTACTCCAGATACTTGATCGCCTCGCCTTGTGGTGTCAGCGGATTGAGGTTGACCGGGTTGCCGTCGTAAGGCCCCAGATAGTGCGCATACACCGCCCGGACGTTGTGTGCAAGCGCGCCGTAATAAGGCCGCGCGTGCCAGCTGCCCTGCAACGAGGCCGGCATCGTGAAGTCTTCGGCGATCTCGTGCGGCGTGAGGCCATGGCTCATCAGCCGCAAGGTCTGGTCGTGAAGGTAGCGGTACAGGTCGCGCTGCTCTTCGATGAACCGTCTCACCTTGCCCTGATCCCAGGTCGGCCAGTGATGCTGCGCGATGCAGATGTCGGTGCGGTCAATGAAGGCGTCGAGTGCCTGGTCCAGGTACTTCGACCAGGCCAGCGAGTCGCGGGTCTTGGCGCCACGGATCGGGCACAGGTTGTGCATCGTGTGACAGCCGTTTTCCGCCAGGTTCAGCACCCGCAATTGCGGGAAGAAGAAATTCATCTCGGCGGGCGCTTCGGTCTCGGGCGTGAGCTGGAAGACGATCTCGATGCCGTCGACGCAGAGGGTCTCGGTCGGGTCGGTGATGATCCGGTTGGGCGCGATCAGGCTCACCGACCCACGCCCGGTGACCTTGCCCAGACCGCTGTCGACATGCCCGCGCGCACCGCGCTCGAGCGTCGGACCAAACTGGAACATCGCGCGCCGTCGCATCGGCACACCGGCCAGGATGTTCTCCGAGATCACCTCCTTCATGAAACCGTCCGGGGCGATCACGAGCACCTCGCCGCTGGCCGCTTGCTCGGAGGTGATCACCCCTTCGACCCCACCATAGTGGTCGACATGGCTGTGCGAATAGATCACTGCGCGCACCGGTCGGTCGCCACGATGGGCCCGGTACAGCGCCAGCGCCGCGCCCGCGCTCTCCGTGAAAGTCAGCGGGTCGATGATGACGATGCCGCTGTCGCCCTCGATGATCGTCATGTTGGCGAGATCGAATCCGCGCACCTGGTACAGACGATCGGTGACCTTGAACAGACCGTGCAGCCGATTCAATCGCGCCTGGCGCCACAGGCTTGGGTTGACCGAGTCGGGCGAGTGCTCATCCTCAAGAAAGCTGAACGAGGACATGTCCCAGACAAGCTGGCCCTTCGCGCCGAGGATGCGCGCATCCGGGATGCTGCCGATCAGGCCGCGCGCCGCGTCATCGAACGAAGCCTGGTCTGAAAAGTCCAGCCCAGAGAAAACCGCACGATTCACGCCACAGGTGTGAAAAGAGGCCGGCTTCATGATCGAACCGAGTTCCGAGGAAGTGCTCATGCTGGTATTCCAGGACAAAGAAGTGAACGATCGCCGTCGGGCCAGGCAAGCCGGCCGAACCCGCTACGCTTGGCGACCCGTCAGGCCGCGAACACCGGATCGATCGGCCCCGCGCAGGGGTGGCGAGCCTCGAGCACCTCGGCGGCATCGAGCAAGGTGTCTTCGCGGAACCGCGCGCCGATGAGCTGCACACCGATCGGCAGCCCGTCCACCGAGCCGGCCGGCGCACAGAGGGCAGGCAACCCGAGCAGCGGCACGCTGAACTGCGGCAGCTGTGCGCGCAGGATGCGGTCCATGCTCTCGGGCGATTCGACGTCAAGCCCCCAGGCAAACGGCGGCTCGGCACTGAGCGGTCCCAGCACCAACGGGTAATCCTGCAAAAAGGCATTCCAACGGCGGATCAGCGTGGTGCGCCGGGCGATGGCTCGAAAGTAGCCCTCGGCATCGAGCACCGGCGAGTGCCGGGTCATCGCATGGAATGCGACTTTGATCGCGTCGTCACCTAAACGCTCGACCAGCGGCCCCATGGCGAGCCGGGCCTCGTTGTCTGCAATCAGCGACCACAAGCTGGCGGCCTCGACCAGGTCGGGAGGCTCGACGGCCTCGACCTGGTAGCCCGCGTCCGACAGCCAGCGCGCCGCGCGTTCGACGGCTTCAGCCACTGCTGGATGCAGCGTGACGCCGGGCATGCCAGCGCTGTAAGCGACCCGGATCGGCCGCGGCAGCGGTGGACCTTGAAGCGGTACCGGCACCCAGGCCGGGTCGCGCAGATCAGCCGCCGACATCGCTTGCAGACCCAGACGCACATCGGCCACCGTGCGCGCGAGCGGCCCCTGGACCGACATCATGGCCATCCCCGGCGGGCGCTCTTCGGTCGCACTTGGGTTGAAATTAGGAATTCGGCCGACCGATGGGCGCAGGCCATAGATGCCGGTGCAATAAGCCGGATAGCGCACCGAGCCCGCGATGTCGTTGCCATGCGCGATCGGCCCCATGCCGGAGGCGACCGCCGAAGAAGCGCCGCCGCTGGAGCCGCCGGGCGTGTGGTCGCGCGACCAGGGGTTCAGTGTTCGGCCATGCAGGTCGTTGTCGGTGAACCAGCGAAACGAGAAAGCCGGGGTGTTGGTTCGGCCGAAGATCACCGCACCAGCGCGTCGCAAGTTGGCGACGACCGGGCTGTCGTCCGACGCGATCGCATCGCGCAGTGCGACGAGGCCATTGGTGGTCGCGCAGCCGCGCTGGTCGACGTTGACCTTGGTCGTCACCGGCACGCCATGCAGCACGCCCAGTGCGTCACCCCGGGCGACTGCTCGATCGGCCGCGTCCGCAGCCGCCAACGCGCTGTCGTGCAGGACCTCGACGATCGCATTGAGCCGTGGGTTGACCTCGGCCACACGCTCGAGACAAGACGCCGTGGCCTCGCGACTGGAGATGCGGCGCGTGCGGATAGCGTGCGCTAGATCGGTAGCCGACCAGCGCCAAAGCGGTTCGTTCATGGGATGGCCTCTCTAGCGCTCAGACCTTGGCGTCGGCCACCATCTTGCGCCACACCGGCAGTTCGCGCTGGATCTGCGCGGCAAACTCTTCGGCGCTCTTGGTCGTCGGGGTCGGTGTGTTTTGCTTTTCGGCGAAGAAAGTGCGGGTCTCGGGCAGCAGCAGCCATTTGTTGAGCAGTGCATTGAGACGGTTCACCAGGTCCGTCGGCATGCTGGCCGGACCGAACAAGCCGTACCAAGGGGCTGACTCCAGCGGGTATCCTTGCTCGCCCATGGTGGGCACGTCGGGCAGCTGCGGCAGGCGCTTGTTCGACAGTGCAGCAATCGCCCGCATCTTGCCGGCCTTGATCAGCGCCACCGGCGTGGCCCCATCAATGGTCGACACGGTCAGCACACCGGCCATCAAGTCATTGGGAATAGCAGCCACTGTCTTGTAAGGCACATGGTTCATCCGCACACCGGCCTGGGCACAGATGGCTTCCATCACCAGGTGACCGCCCGAGGCCACGCCCCAAGAGCCATAGCTCAGACCGCCGCCTTTGGACTTGGCCAATGCCAGCAAATCCTTCAGGTTGTTGACCGGCAGGTCGGGCGTGACGATCAGCAGATTGCCGCCATCGCCGCCGATCAGCCCGATCGGCTTGAGATCGGCGATCGGATCATGCGAAAGGGTCTTGTTCATCGCCTTGTTGCCGAGAATGGCACCCGCGAAGGAGATGAGCAAGTTGTAGCCATCTCCCGGCTGTCGAACCACAGCCTCGCTCGCCAGCACGCCGTTGGCACCTGGCCGGTTGTCCACCACCACGGGCTGGCCCAACTCCTTGGCCATGTAATCGGCCAACTGACGGCCGAAGATGTCAGCCCCACCGCCAGCCCCGCTGGGCAGTACCAGCTTGATCGGGCGGGTGGGCCAGGCGGCCTGCGCGCCGGCTGGCGAGGCATGCCCCAACAGCGAGGTGGCGGTCAGCGCGGCGAGCGCCTGCAGGGCTTGGCGACGGCGAGCGGTCGATGTTGGAGGCGTGGTCATAATCGTTTCCTGAGGGGCTGAGGGGCCCAGTGGTGGTTTGGCAGGGGCGCCAATTCTCGAGCTATCTTAGCCAAGTGTCGGGTTCGAAGATGTCTCGCAAGAGGCTGCATCGGTCGCCACAAGCCAGCGCAACGCGACCGCGCAACAATGCCGCTGCCATGACAAACACCCCCCAACCGCCCACCCCGCCGCCCACCCTGCCGCCCGGCCCGCTATCCGGTCTGAAGGTGTTGGAACTCGGCCAACTGATCGCCGGGCCCTTTGCCGGCAAGACCTTGGCCGACTTCGGCGCCCAAGTCATCAAGGTCGAGCCGCCGGGCGACGGCGACCCGCTGCGCAAATGGCGGATGCTGCACCACGGTACCAGCGTGTGGTGGCAGGTGCAGAGCCGCAACAAGCAAAGCGTGGTGCTGGACCTGCGCACCGACGAAGGTCGAGCCGACGTTCGCCGGCTCGCCGCCGAGGCCGATGTGCTGATCGAGAACTTCAAGCCCGGCACGCTGGAAAAGTGGGGGCTGGGCTACGAAATGCTGGCGGCTGAAAACCCCGGTTTGATCATGCTGCGCATCAGCGGCTACGGCCAGACCGGCCCGTACCGCGACCTGCCCGGCTTCGCGGTGGTGGCCGAAGCGATGGGCGGTCTGCGCCACCTGATGGGCGAGCCCGGCCGGGTGCCGGTGCGCGCCGGCGTGAGCCTGGGCGACACGCTGGCCGCGCTGCACGGCGTGATCGGTGTGCTGCTGGCACTGCAGGCCAGGACCCAAAGCATCACCGAAGCAACGCCCAAAGGACGTGGCCAGGTGGTGGACGTGGCGCTGTACGAATCGGTCTTCAACTGCATGGAAAGCCTGCTGCCCGAGTACAGCGTTTTTGGCGCGGTGCGCCAACCCGCAGGCTCGGCCCTGCCCGGCATCGCGCCGAGCAACGCTTACCGCTGCGCCGACGGCCAAGTGGTCATTGGCGGCAATGGCGACAGCATCTTCAAGCGCCTGATGCAGGCCGTCGGCCGTGCCGACCTGGCTGCCGACCCAGGTTTGGGCGACAACGCCCAACGCGCGGCCCGGGTCGACGAACTCGACGCGGCGATCACCGCTTGGACCGTTCAGCGGAAAGTGGCCGAAGTGGTGTCGACACTGCAGGCCGTGAGCGTGCCGGCCGGCCGCATCTACACCGTGGCCGACATTGCCACCGACCCGCATTTTCTGGCGCGCGGCATGCTCCAGACCGTGACCAGCGCTGATGGCCTGACGCTGACCGTGCCCGGCATCGTCCCGAAACTCAGCGCCACACCTGGGTCGATCCGCAGCACAGCGCCGACGCTGGGTCAGCACCAAGCGCAGGTGCTGGGGACATTGCCGCGCGGCTGACCGGACACTCGCTGCGGACAAGGCAGCCGCACCTAGGCCCACGACCATCGCGCCTGCGCATGGCGATCAGCGCGTACACCGGTCTCGCAGCATCGAATTGGTCGCAAAAAACTTCCGCGTGCTATCGCGACGGTCGCCGTGCTCCTAGGGCACATATCAAACTCGTTAGGAAAGCGCATCGTCCGGCTTCGAGTGGGTGGAGCCGCTCGAAGCAACATGCTCTGGTAAGTCCTCCTCTGAATAAAGAAGTTAATAGTCCTCAACCGGTTAAGCTGCGCCTGAAGGTCTGAAAAATGTTTCCAATGAACCGCACAGGCGCACGCCACGAGCCTGTGGCGCCTCAACATCAGGCCATCACCTGCCTTCCCAAAGACCATGCAACCCAAGTTTTGGGCCCACAGCCACCCTGACGACCCGGCCAATCAACCGGCCCATGGCCTGGTCGATCACCTGCAGCAGGTGGCGGCATTGGCGGCGCGGTTCGCACAAGACTGGGGTGCCGAATTTGCAAGTCTGGCGGGCCAGTGGCATGACCTGGGCAAGTACCGCCCGGGTTTTCAGCGCTACATCCGCCAGGTGGCCGACGCCCACATCGAAGGCCGGCTGCCGCAGGGCAGCGAGAAGTCGCATTCCGCCGCCGGTGCGTTGCACGCCTTGCGGGTTTTTGAGCAAGCCCACGGCCCCGAGGCGGCGCGCCTGGCCCGCGTGCTGGCCTATGTGATCGCCGGCCACCACGCCGGCTTGGCCGACTGGACCGGCAGCCTGGATGCCCGCCTGCTAGGCACCGGCGCCGCACTGAGCGAAAGAGAGTATGCCGAGGCCCTGGAACATGCCCAGGCCGACACGCCCGCGCTGCTGGCGCTGCCCGCCGGCTTTGATTTGCGCGCGGCGGCACAAGCCATTCCCGGCGTACGCGACAGCGGGCGATATCCGCTGGCCTGGTCACTATGGGTGCGGATGTTGTTTTCGGCGCTAGTGGACGCCGATTTCCTCGACACCGAGGCCTACATGGACGGCAAGAAATCCAGCGCGCGCACCGGCCATGCCAGTCTGGGCCAGTACCAACAGCAGTTGGACGACTTCCTGGCCCGCAAGACGGCCGAGGTGGCGGCCAGCGGCCGGTCCGACGACCCGGTGATGCGCGCCCGCGCCGAGGTGCTGCAACAGTGCCGAGACAAGGCCATCGAGGGCCCCGGCGTGTTCTCGCTCACGGTGCCCACCGGCGGTGGCAAGACGCTGTCGTCGCTGGCGTTCGCGCTGCGGCATGCCGCCCGGCACGGCCGGCGGCGCATCATCTACGCCATCCCCTATACCAGCATCATCGAGCAGACCGCAGAGGTTTTTGCACAGATTTTTGGCAAGGACGCCGTGGTCGAACACCACAGCCAGGCCGACGACATCGAGCGCCAAGAGACCAGCCGCAGCCGACTGGCCTGTGAAAACTGGGACGCACCGCTGATCGTCACCACCAACGTGCAGTTGTTCGAGTCGCTGTTTGCGGCCCGCACCTCACACTGCCGCAAGCTGCACCGCCTGGCCGGCAGCGTGATCGTTCTCGACGAAGCCCAGTTGCTGCCACCGGAGTTTTTGCAGCCCATCCTCGACGCATTGAACCTGCTGGTGCTGCACTACAGAGTCACCGTGCTGCTGTGCACCGCCACCCAACCGGCGCTGGCCGAGCTGACGCGCTTCGATCCGCGCCAAGGCCTGCGCGGCCTGCCGCCGCCGCGCAGGATCATCGACGACGAAGCGGCACTATTTGCCCGCCTGGCGCGGGTAGTCATCGAGTGGCCGAGCGATCTGCTGACGCCACTGCCCACGCCCGAGCTGATCGACCGCCTGGCATCGCACGACAGCGTGCTGGTGATCGTCAACACCCGCAAGGACGCGGCAGAGATCGTGGCCGCGCTAGACCAGCGCACCGGCGACAGCAGCCTGCACTTGTCGGCTGCGATGTGCGGCCAGCACCTCGCGGATGTGATCCGGCAACTGCGCGATCGGCTGGCCGCACGCCGCGCCCGCCACGATGAGCGACCGTTGCGGGTGGTCAGCACCCAGTTGGTGGAAGCGGGTGTGGACATCGATTTCCCGGTGGTGTTTCGGGCGCTGGCCGGGCTCGACTCCATCGCCCAGGCGGCCGGCCGCTGCAACCGCGAGGGTTTGCTGGACCAAGGCCAGGTCTGCGTTTTTGTGCGGGCCTTGCCGCGCACGCTGCACGCGCTGCGCGCTGGCGCCGACGCCACGCGCAGCACGCTGGCGGCGGGCTTGGCCGACCCGCTGAGCCCGGACGCTTTTGCGCGCTACTTTCCGCTGTATTACGGCGGTTTTGCCAGCCTGGACAAACACGGCATCGTCGACTTGCTGCGTGGCAACCGCGACATGGTGATGGAGTTCCGCACTGCGGCTGACCGCTTCCGCCTGGTCGATGACCAGCAACAGGCCAGCGTGATCGTGCCTTACGAGAGCGCCAGCCCTGACGCCACCCGGGTCGAGCCGCTGATCGCACGGTTGCGACAAGGCAAAGCCGAGCGCTGGATCTTGCGCAAGTTGCAGCGCTACAGCGTGACGGTGCGCCAAGCCACGGTGAATCTGTGGCAGGCGCGCGGCGACGTGGAAGAGCTGCTGCCCGGGATGTACCTGCTGAACGATGACCAGCGCTACGACGCCCGGCTGGGTGTGCTGCCCGAGGGCCAGATGCTAGATGCGGCGGGCTTGGTGGCTTGATGTTCAGAAAAGGATTTCACCGATGAAAAAGCGCTACTGCCTGGAGATGGCCGGCGACTACGCCTGCTTCACCCGGCCCGAGATGAAGGTCGAGCGAGTGTCGTACGACGTGATCACGCCGTCGGCCGCCCGCGCCGTGTTCGAGGCCATCCTGTGGAAGCCGGCGATCCGCTGGCACATCCGGCGCATCGAAGTGTTGCGGCCAGTGCGCTGGATGAACCTGCGGCGCAACGAGGTGGCCTCGGTGGTCTCGACCCGCAATGTGCAGCAGGCGATGGCGGCCGGTGCGGATGCGAGGGCGGGCGACCTGGGCATCCTGGTGGAGGACGACCGCCAGCAGCGCGCCGCGCTGCTACTGCGCGACGTGGCCTACCGGGTGCATGCCGATCTGGAGGTGCTGGACGGCCAGCCCGACCGACAGCCGCCGCAAAAGTTCTTCAGCATGTTCGAGCGCCGAGCCGCGGGCGGCCAATGCGTCAACCAGCCCTACCTGGGCTGCCGGGAATTCGATGCCCGGGTGCGGCTGGTCACGGCGTTTGAGACCGAGCCCGCACCGATTGCCGAGACCCGCGATCTGGGCTGGATGCTGCATGACCTGGACTTCAGCCATCCGTCCGATCCGCAACCGGTGTTCTTCAGGGCCCAGATGACGGCCGGGGTGATCGAGGTGGATGCAACGGGGGGCAGGCAATGATCTTGCAGGAACTGGTGAGGTACTACGACCGGCAGCGTGCGCTGCCAGATAGCGGCATGGCGCCGCCCGGTTGGGTTCGGCGCCCGTTGGATTACTTGATCGAACTGGCGCCCGACGGAAGTTGCACGAACCTGTTGTCAAGGTTCACGGTTGAAAAGGGCAAGCGAGTAACGTGGTCCGCACTCTTGCCTGCCATCGGAAAGCAGGCGCTCAAACATACGAACAGTGGCAAGGACGCGAATCTGCTTTGGGACTACGCGAGCTTCGTGCTTGGATGGCAGGACCAGCGCGGAACCAAGTTGGTGAGCTTCATCAACACGATTCGCCACTGGTTGCCGAAGTTGGAGGATGTGGGCGTTGAGGCTGTCCTGCGTTTCCTAAGCAACATTGCAGCCAATCCGGACGACACCAGGGCGTTATTGCTTAAATTTGGTGCTCTCGCAGACTTCGAGTTGCGAGACCCGGTACTGGCGTTTCAACTGGCTGGCGACTTGGCCGGGCCTATCCACTTTCGGCCAGACGTGACTGCTGCATATGCGGCCCGGCTCGCCGCGACCGATGACACGGTCACGCTGGGAAATTGCTTGGTGTCGGGCTTGTCAGACGTTCCGCTGTCGATGAACGAGACTGTCATCAAGGGCGTCTGGGGCGCGCAATCCTCAGGCGCCAACATCGTGTCGTTCAACGCCCGAGCCTTCGAGTCCTATGGCAAGACCGAGCGCCAGGGCGAGAACGCACCCGTCGGCCAGCGCGCTGCTTTTGCCTACACCACGGCGCTGAACCACCTGCTGGACAAAGGCTCACGCAACCGGGTGCAGGTGGGCGATGCGTCGACCGTGTTCTGGGCTGATGGCGCCAGCAGCTTTGACGGTGAGTTCACGCTGGCCGATTTTTTTGGCGAGACCAAGGACGATCCCGACCGCGGCGTGCGAGCGGTGCAGGCGCTGCACCAGGCGCTGGCCACCGGCCAATTGCCGGTGGGTGAACGTGACGTGATGTTCTTCGTGCTGGGCCTGGCGCCCAACGCTGCGCGCATCAGCATCCGCTTCTGGTTGCAGGCCCGGTTGGCCGATTTGGCGCCGCGCATCCTGCGCCACTTTGATGACCTGCGGGTGGTGCGCCGCGTCGACAGCGACCCGGTAGCGCCCTCGCTGTTCCAATTGCTGTCTGGCCTGGCGTTGCAGGGCAAGCTGGACAACGTGCCGCCGCGCCTGGCTGGCGACTGGATGCGCGCCATCCTGGAGGGCCAGCCCTACCCGGCCACCCTGCTCAATGCGGCGGTGATGCGCTGCAAGGCCGAGCAAGAGGTGACATACCTGCGCGCCGCCGTGCTCAAGGCCTGGCTCAACCGCGATCACCGCCGACGCCACACCGACACCGGCAGCACAGACCAACACTTCAAGGAGAGGCTAGACGTGGACCAGACCGATACCCCTTACCGGCTGGGCCGGTTGTTTGCAGTGCTCGAGCAGATCCAGCGCCAGGCGATGCCCGGCATCAACGCCACCATCCGCGACCGTTACTACAGCGCCGCGTCCACGACCCCGGTGGCGGTGTTCACCACCTTGCTGCGGCTGAAAAACGCCCACCTCAAGAAGCTGAGCGAGGGCCAGACCGTGTGGTTCGAGCGCTTGGTCGGCGAGGTGCTGGCACCGCTGCAAGACTTTCCACGCCAGCTGACGCTGCCCCAGCAAGGCCGCTTTGCGCTCGGCTACTACCACCAGCGGCAAGATTTCTTCACACGCAAAGACAGCGACACCCCAACCACCAAGATTCAGGAGGAATGACATGACACTCACCGCCCGCCACGACTTTGTGCTGCTCTTTGACGTCAAAGACGGCAACCCCAACGGCGACCCCGACGCCGGCAACATGCCCCGGCTCGACGCCGAAACCGGCCACGGGCTGGTCACCGATGTGGCGCTCAAACGCAAGGTGCGCAACTTCGTCGCGCTGGTGCACGAGCAATCCGAGCGCGAGCCCCTGGCCGGTGAGCAGCGCTTCGAGATCTACATCCGCGAAAAAGCCATCCTCAACCTGCAAAACCAGCGCGCTTATTCGGCATTGAAGCTGGACGTTGCCGTGGAAGAGGCGCCGACGGATGACGCTAGCGCCGACGACAAGAAGCCCAAGAAGGCCGGCAAGGAAAAACGCAAAGGCCGTGCCAGCGACGTGGCCCAGGCCCGCGCCTGGATGTGCCAGAACTTCTTCGACGTGCGCAGCTTCGGCGCCGTGATGTCCATCGGCATCAACTGCGGCCAGGTGCGCGGCCCGGTGCAGATGACCTTTGCCCGCTCTGTCGACCCGATCGTGGCGAGCGAGCACTCGATCACCCGCATGGCCGTCGCAACCGAGGCGGAAGCCGAGAAACAACAGGGCGACAACCGCACCATGGGCCGCAAGCACACCGTGCCCTATGGCTTGTACCGCTCGCACGGCTTTGTCTCGTCGTTCCTGGCGCGGCAAACCGGCTTCTCGGCCGACGACCTGGCGCTGTTCTACAAGGCGCTGGAAGACATGTTCGAGCATGACCGCTCGGCCGCACGCGGCCAGATGGCCACCCGCGGGCTCTATGTCTTCAAACACAGCACCGAGCTGGGCAACGCGCACGCGCACGCGCTGTTCGACAAACTGACGGTGCGCAACCTGCACCCGGATGCGCCAGCGCGGGGTTTCGACGCCTACGAGGTGCTGTTCGATGGCCAGCCGCTGGCCATTGGCGAGGAGCGCGAGGCGGCGCCCGGGGTCACGGTGCAGCGGCGCTGCTGACCGTCAATCGCCAGGGGCCTGCTGGGCAACTGCGGGTGTCAGTGCCGCTCTCGAACGGCCTTTCCTCCCAACAGCACCAACAAAGCCTCCAAATCCACCGCATCCGCCCGCTGGCAGCGCGCCACCAGCCGCCGGTCCGCTGTCACCAGCGGGCAGCCGGTGCGGCGCGCCAGCGCCAGGTAAAAGCAGTCGTAGGCCGGATGTTGCAGCCGTATGGACAAACCCACCGCTTCCGCTGTCAGCCCGGCGCACGGGTGCACCTGCAACGGCGCCTGCATCAACCAACGCGCCGCCGCGTCGGCGGTGGCTTCGTCGATTTCGCCACGCATCTGCTTCTTCCAGAAGATGTTGGCCAGCTCGGCAAACAGCAGATCGGGCACCAACAACTCGTCGCCCAACAGCGCGCTGGCCTGGTCGGAGCCGTCCTCGGGCAGCAGCCATTTGGCTGCCACGCTGGCGTCAATCACCCAGGCCGTCATGGGCTGGCGCCGGCTGTGCGGTCAGCGCTCCGCGCGGCTTTCACGCAGCAACTCTTCTGATGGGGTCTGCACCCGGCCCGCGCTCAGCGCGCGGATGTCGGCCGCCAGTTGCTGCCAATCGGCCTTGCTGCTGCCGGGTGGCTGTGTCAGCGCGCTGCGCACGATCTCGCGCAACTCGGCATTCATCGAGCGCTGGTGGCGCGCAGCGCTCAGGCGCAGCTTCTCCTTCAAGTCGTCGTCCAGGTTGCGCAAGACAAAGTCGGCCATGACGGGCTCCTCTTAAAAGTGATGCCAATGATATCAATCTCGTCGCCTGAGGGGTCTCGGCAGGTCGCCGAGCCACCTGACCCCATCCCCCTGTCCGCCTTGCAGCACTGGGCTTACTGCCCGCGCCAGTGCGGCCTGATCCACCTGGAGCAGGCCTTCGACGACAACCTGCACACGCTGCGCGGCAATGCCGTGCATGCGCAGGTGGACCAGCCCGGCGTTGACACCGCCCGCGGCGTGCGCAGCGAGCGTGCGCTGCCGCTGTGGCACGACAACCTGGGCTTGATCGGCAAGGCCGACGTGGTCGAGTTCAGCGCCGGTGGCGCGCCCTACCCGGTGGAATACAAACACGGCAAGCGCCACAAGGCCGCAGCAATAGCCGCCTGTGATGACTTGCAGTTGGCGGCGCAGGCCGTTTGCCTGGAATTCATCAGCGGGAAGGCGGTGCCCGAGGGCGCGATCTACTACGCCAGCTCCAAGCGCCGGCGTGTCGTGCCCATCACGCCCGAGCTACGCCAACAAGTGGCCGATACCGCGGATGCCGTGCGCAGCATGCTGCAAGGCAGCCGTCTGCCCCCACCGCTGGCCGGTGAGGTGGCGGCCCAGCGCTGCGGCGGCTGCTCGTTGCACGACCGCTGCCAACCCGAGGCTGCTGGATCCAAGGCGCTGGCTACGGCGCGCGCCCAGCTGTTCGATCCCGACGTCTGACCACCGCAACCCCACCACCGCCAGCCAGCCTGGCCACGCCATGCAACTGCTCAACACCTTGTACGTCAACACCCCCGGCAGCTACCTGCGGCTGGACAACGCCACCCTGCGCGTGGACGTGGAGCGCGAAACCCGGCTGCGGGTGCCGCTGCACCACCTGCAATCGGTGGTGTGTTTTGGTCCGGTGGGGCTGTCGGCACCGCTGATGCACCGGCTGGCCGACGAAGCGATCGGCCTGGTGTTGCTGGACGACAACGGCCGCTTCAAAGCCAGGCTGGAGGGTGCCACCGCCGGCAACGTGCTGCTGCGCCGCGCCCAACACCTAAGGTCTATGGACAAGGCCTTTGCGCTGGAAACGGCGCGCGCGTTCGTGGCCGGCAAGATCAAGAACGCGCGCCAGGTGCTGCAGCGCGGCGCCCGCGAGTCAAAAGCCGCCGATGAAGCCGCGCGGCTGACCCGGGGCGCCGATGACTTGGCCGCCAGCCTGCGCGCGCTGCCTAGCGCGCCTGACCTCGACACGTTGCGCGGCTTCGAAGGCGAGGCTGCACGCCAGTATTTCGGCTGCCTGGCCTTGCTGGTGCGCATGGACGCCCGGCCCCACTTTGCGATGGATGGCCGCAACCGGCGCCCGCCTCGCGACCGCATCAACGCGCTGTTGTCGTTTCTGTACGCGATGTGGATGAACGATTGCCGCAGCGCAATCGAGGCCGCCGGACTGGACCCGCAGGTGGGCTTTCTGCATGCGCTGCGGCCGGGCCGCGCGGCGCTGGCGCTCGACCTGATGGAGGAATTCAGACCCTATGCCGACCGCTTGGCGCTGTCGCTGGTCAACCGCGAGCAACTCAACGCCGAAAGCTTTGTGCAACGCGAGGGCGGCGCGGTGGCGCTGACGCCCGAGGCGCGCAGAGCGGTGGTGGTGGCCTACCAGCAGCGCAAGCAGGAAGAAATCAGCCACCCGCTGCTGGCCCAGGCCTTGCCATTGGGCCTGGTGCCGCTGGTGCAGGCGCGCCTGCTGGCGCGGGCGGTCCGCGGCGAGCTCGACGCCGACGGCCAGGCCAGCGGCTATCTGCCGTTCACCGCCAAGTAGCGGGGGCCGAGATGCTGGTGATCGTCTGCTA
>CANFPU010000016.1 GCA_947448955.1 Burkholderiales bacterium | reverse complement strand
GTGCCGACGAGGTGTTCCTCGCGGGTTTGGCCCAGGGTCTGTTCGAACTGGCCGATCGCCACGGCATTGAACTGGTGGGTGGTGACACCACCGCCGGGCCGCTCAATCTTTGCTTGACCGTATTCGGCGAGGTGCCGCCCGGCCAAGCCTTGCGCCGCGACGGCGCGCGTCCCGGCGACGCGCTGTGGGTCAGCCACGCCATTGGCGGCGGTCTGGGCGATGCGCGCCTGGCGCTCGAGGTGTTCCGCGGTCAGCTGAACGTCGGGGCCGAGGACTTTGACGCGGTGCGGCTGGCGATGGAGATGCCGCAGCCCCGCGTGGCGCTCGGATTGGGCCTGCGCGGCCTGGCCAGTGCGGCGATCGACCTCAGTGACGGTCTGGTCGGCGACCTGGGCCAGGTGCTGTGCCGCTCCGGCGTCGGTGCAGCGATAGAGGTCGAGACCTTGCCGATCAGTCCGGTGCTTGGGCGCCAGCCGCGCGCGCGGCAACTCGAATTCGCTTTGGCCGGAGGTGACGACTATGAGTTGTTGTTCACCGCACCGGTGGCCGCGGAGTCATCCTTGCGATCGGTGGCAGCAGGAACCGGCGTCGCGTTGCGCCGGATCGGCAGTATCGAGGCCGCGCCAGGTCTGCGACTGCTCGATGCACGAGGCTGCGAGCTGACCCTGGCGCTGCGCGGCTTCGATCATTTCAGCGTCTGAGCATGGATCCCGCAAGCCTTCACCAACCCGACCTCCGGCGCGCCGCGCCGCGCCGCGCCAGCGCGCGCTTCATGATCGGCCACCCGGCACACTGGATTGCGCTTGGCTTTGGCAGCGGGCTGTCGCCGCGCGCGCCGGGCACGGTGGGAACGCTGTGGGCCTGGGCTTCGTTCGTGGTGGCCGATGCCTGGCGCGCTGACTTGCCCTGGGGCTGGGTGATCACAGGGTCGCTGCTAGGGGGCTTTTGGGCCTGCACCCGCTGCGCCCAGAACCTGGGCCAAGCGGACCCGGGTGTGATCGTCTGGGACGAGATCGTGGCGTTCTGGCTGGTGTTGTGGCTGGTGATGCCGACTGGGCTCTGGGGCCAGACGGTCGCATTTGTGCTGTTCCGCTTCTTCGATGCCGCGAAGCCGGGACCGGTGGGCTGGGCTGACCGGCGCTTCAAACTTGTGCCGGGCCAGACCATCGGTTGGCGACAGGGGTTCGGCATCTTGTTCGACGATCTGGTGGCTGCGCTGTGTACCTTGCTCGTGATCGCTTTCTGGCGTAGGGGGTTTGGATGAGCCTGGATCGCTTGGTCGCGGTGCTCGCGGACGCGTTGCGCGCGCGCGGCTTGCGCATCGCCACTGCCGAGAGCTGCACCGGCGGCTTGATTGCCGGCGCCTGCACCGAATTGGCCGGGTCTAGCGACTGGTTCGATCGTGGCTTTGTCACCTATAGCAACGAGGCCAAGGCCGAAATGCTGGGCGTGGACGCAGCAGTGATTGCCAGCCACGGCGCTGTCAGTGAGCCGGTGGCGCGATCGATGGCTGGCGGCGCGCTGTCGCGATCGCTGGCCGATTTGGCGGTGGCGGTGACCGGCGTGGCCGGACCGGGCGGCGGTAGCGCGGCCAAGCCTGTGGGCACGGTTTGGTTGGCTTGGGCCTGGCGGGCGGCCGACGGTGGAGTCGAGACCGACGCGCTGCTTCAGCGCTTTGCCGGCGACCGGGCCGCCGTGCGCCAGGCCACCGTGGTTTGTGCGCTGCAAGGCTTGCTTGATCGGCAGCTGAGAGCGTCGACATGAACCTGCTTTTGGTCGGCGAGCTCGAGCCCGCAGAGCGCAGCGACTGGGCTGCGGCGTTGCGCCTGGCCTTGCCAGAACACAGCTTGTATCTGGACCGCGGCGAGGTGGCGGATGCCAGCCTAGACGTGGCGATCGTCGCCAACCCCCCGCCTGGCAGTTTGTCAGACCTGCCGGGATTGCGGCTGATCCAGTCGCTGTGGGCCGGTGTCGACCGTTTGCTGGGCGACCCGACCTTGCCCGTGGGGGTACCCTTGGCGCGCATGGTCGACCCGGCAATGAACTCGGCAATGGCAGAGACCGCGCTGTGGGCGACGCTGGCCTTGCAGCGCGGATTCTTCGAATACGCCCGCCACCAGCGGGCGTCGCGCTGGCAAGTCCATGGTCAGCGCCGCGCCGACGAGTTGCCGGTACTGGTGTTGGGTTTTGGTCAGATGGGACGTGCGGTGGCAGCCCGGTTGGCGCAACAAGGCTATCCTGTCAGCGCTTGGCGGCGTGGCGCGGCCGATGCCGCCAATGTCGAATTGGTGGCGGGCGTTCGGGTGCTGAGCGGCGCGCCGGCGCTGGCCGACGCGCTGGCGCAAACCCGTATCTTGATCAATCTGCTGCCACTGACGCCAGATACCCGCAGCTTGATCGATGCCGACCTGCTGGCCCTGCTGCCGCATGGTGCCGGCCTGGTGAATCTGGCGCGTGGCGCCCACCTGGTTGAGGCCGATCTGCTGATGGCGTTGGCCAGCGGCCAGATCGGCCATGCCGTGCTCGACGTATTCCAGGTCGAGCCCTTGCCGGTCGATCACGCTTTCTGGCTGCATCCCCAGGTGACCGTGTTGCCGCACGCTGCAGCGATGACCGACGCGCGCAGTGCGGCAGCCGTTGTGGCGCGCAACATCGAAGCGTTGGCCGCTGGGCTGCCTTTGCAGCACCTCGTGGAACGCGACGCCGGCTACTGAACCCGATCTGGACGCGCCCAGCCTAGCGAGGCTCCAGCACTTGCAGCGCCAGACCGGCTGACGCCGCCCCGCCGCGTTGGCCTGGGGTGACGGCCTGCACCATCAGCAATGCCAGGCGAGTCAGGGCCAGCCAGGGTTCTAGTGGCCACAGCGGGTGCTTGAGCCCCTTGATCACGCCGTCGCAGATGCTGGCGGCTTGCACCAGCTGGTTGAGCTGCTCGGGGGTCAGCAGCGGCAGCACGCGTTCGAACAACCGCTCCTTCTGGCCCCAGACCCGGTTTTCGCGCAGCGCCATGGGCAGCGGCCGACCTTGGGCCATGGCGTCCTTGACGCGCTTGAGGTTGCGGATGTCCTCAGCCAGACTCCAGTGCACCAGCACCGCGGCCTCGCCCTCGGCGTGCAGGCCGTCCAGCATGCGCAAGACGCGAACGGTCTGGCCGGCCATCACCGCTTCGCCGAGCTTGAAGACGTCGTAGCGTGCAACGTTCAGGACCGCTGCCTCGACCTGCTCGAAGTCCAGCTCACCGGCAGGGTAGAGGAGTGCGAGCTTCTGCAGCTCCTGGTGCGCTGCCAGCAAATTGCCTTCGACACGGTCGGCGAAAAACGCCAGTGTCTGCTGGCCCGGTTCGCCCTCGGCCACTCGCTGGCCTTGACCTGCGAGGCGTTGAGCGATCCAGCCGGGCAGGGCGCGGCGCTCAACCGGTTCGACCTTGATCGTCACGCCCGCTTGGTCCAGTGCGCCGAACCAGGCCGCTTGCTGCTGCTGGCGGTCGAGCTTGGGGCAGTGCACCAGCGTGAGCACCTCATCGGAGAGATGACTGCAGTAGCGCTGCAAGGCCTCGGACCCATCCTTGCCCGGTTTGCCGCTGGGGATTCGGATTTCCACGAGCTGTCGTTCGCCGAACAAGCTCATCGCCTGTGCCGCACCAGCCAGGCTAGACCAGTCGAAATGCGCGCCGCTGACGGTGAAGACCTGGCGTTCGGTATGGCCGGCGGCGCGCGCGGCAGCGCGGACCGCGTCACCGGCCTCCTGTGCCAGCAGCGGCTCGTCGCCATGGATGGTGTAGACCCGCTGCAGGCCGCGGGCCAGCTGGGTCTTGAGTTGATCGGCGCGCAACTGCATGGCGGTTCAGCGTTCTGGCGCGCTGGCGGCGGCCGACCCGTTGTCCCGTGCCAGTCTGCGCAGCAGTTGTTGCACGATGTCGGTCTGCATCGCCGCGTAGATTTCAGCCTCTTCCTGCGCCTTGGCCAGCGCGAAACTTTCGCTGTAGCTCAAGTCGCGTGACAGCAACAATTCGGTGGCGGGGATCAGCTCGCGGCCGCCTGGTGTGCTGAGGCTGAATTCGAACCTGACCCGCAGCTGCAGCTCACGCACCTGGCCCGCCGCCGTCGACGCCACCACGCCTTTTTCGCGCCGGTCGATCAGCACCTGCAACACCACCTCGGCCTGCGCCGGACTGGCCACCGCCAAATCACCCAGCCGGCTTCGCAATTCCGCGCCTAGCGGCGAGCGGGCGGCAAAGCCTGTCAGTGCAATGCGAGTGAAAGGCAGCGGCGGTGTGCGGCGCAGCTCGAAGCCGCAACCCGTCAGCCAGGTCAGCCAGCCCATAGCCGCGAGCGCGCCCAAGCCTCGGCGTCGCACAAGGACGCATGGCCTGTTCGACCTTCGGTTCGGCATGGCTGTCGATCAGACCACCACGTTGACGAGCCGGCCTGGCACCACGATCACCTTCTTGGCCGGCTTGCCCTCGGAGAACTTGGCAAATTCGGGCGACGCCAGCGCGGCGGCCTCGATGACCGCCTTGTCGGCGGCCGCCGGCACCATCAGGGCGCCGCGCATCTTGCCGCTGATCTGCAACACCAGTTCGATCTCGTCGCGCAGCAGTGCAGACTCGTCGACCACCGGCCAGGGGGCGTCGAGCAGGTCACCAAGTGCGTCGGCGTAGCCCAGCCCGGCCCACAGGTTGTGCGTGATGTGCGGACAGGCCGGATAGAGACTGCGCAGCAGCACCGAGAAGCCCTCGTGCAATACCGCGCCATCGCCTGCGCTGCCATCGGGCTTGAAGCCCTCCAGGGCGTTGAGCAGCTTCATGGCTCCCGACACCACGGTGTTGTACTGCATGCGCTCGTAGTCGTAGCTCACTTGGCGCAGCACCAGATGCACCTCGCGGCGCAGGCCCTTCGCTTCTTGGCGTAGTTTGGCCGGTAGCGGGCCAGCGGCTTGCAGCAGGTCGGCGTGCTTGACGCCGAAACCCCAGACCCGCTTCAGAAAGCGGTGGGCGCCTTCGACGCCGGCGTCATTCCATTCCAAGGTCTGCTCGGGCGGTGAGGCGAACATCACGAACAGCCGCGCGGTGTCGGCGCCGTACTGGTCGATCAGGGCCTGCGGGTCGACCCCGTTGTTCTTGGACTTGGACATGGTGCCCACGCCCTCGTAGTCGACCAGCGAGCCATCTCGCTTGAGGCGCGCCCCGGTGATCTTGCCTGACTCGTCGCGTTGGTCGACCACGTCGGCGGGCCAGAAGTAGTCGATGCCGCCGGTTGTGCCACGCCGGCTGTAAATGTGGTTGAGCACCATGCCTTGTGTCAGCAGCTTGGTGAAGGGCTCGCTGACGCTGACCAGTCCGAGGTCGCGCATCACCTTGGTCCAGAAACGGGCGTAGAGCAAATGCAGGATCGCATGCTCGATGCCGCCGATGTACTGGTCCATCCCGGGCCCACCGGCCGGGGACCCGGTGGCGGGCATCCAGTACTTCGTGCCATCGGCCACCATCGCTTGCGCGTTGCTTGGGTCGCAGTAGCGCATGAAGTACCACGAGCTGTCGACGAAGGTGTCCATCGTGTCGGTCTCGCGTCGCCCCGGTTTGCCGCAGCGCGGGCAAGCGACGTTGAGAAAGTCGGCGCGCTTGTTCAGCGGGTTGCCACTGCCGTCGGGGATGCAGTCTTCGGGCAGTACCACCGGCAGGTCTTTGTCGGGCACCGGCACTGCGCCGCATCCTGGGGTCGAGCCCCCTGGACCCTCGCTGCCATCGCAGTGGATGATGGGGATCGGCGTGCCCCAGTAGCGCTGGCGGCTGACGCCCCAGTCGCGTAGCCGCCAAGTCGTCTTCTTCTCGCCGAGGCCCTTTTCGGCCAGCAACTCAGCCACTTTCGCCACCGCGGGCTTGAAGGCCAGACCGTCGAGGAATTCGAAACCAGGCCCCGAGTTGACACAACGTCCGCGCTGCTTGTCGGCGTAGCTGTCGACCCAGGTCTCGGTGGAAAACGCTTCGCCTTCGACAGCGACCACCGGCAGGATGGCCAGTCCGTACTTCTTGGCAAAGGCGAAATCGCGCTCGTCGTGCGCCGGCACGCCCATCACTGCGCCATCGCCATAGCTCATCAGCACGTAGTTTCCGACCCAGACCTCGACCGCCGCGCCGGTCAGCGGGTGGTTGACCGTCAAGCCGGTGGGCACGCCTTTTTTCTCCTGGGTGGCCAACTCGGCCTCGGTGCTGCCCCCGCCCTGGCATTCGGCGATAAAGGCCGCCACTTTGGGCTGCGAGGCAGCGGCGTGCAGCGCCAGCGGGTGCTCGGGCGCCACGGCGCAGAAGGTCACGCCCATGATGGTGTCCGCGCGGGTGGTGAACACCCACAGCCGGCCTTCGCTGATCGTCGTCCCGGCGCCATCGGTGATCTGGTGCGGGAACGCGAAGCGCACACCCTCGCTCTTGCCGATCCAGTTTTCCTGCATCAAGCGCACACGCTCGGGCCAGCCTGCGAGGTAGTTGGCGTCGGCGGGGTTGTTCACAGCCGACAGCAGTTCCTCGGCGTACTGCGTGATTTTGAGGTAGTAGCCTGGAATTTCACGCTTTTCGATCACCGCGCCGGAACGCCAACCCTTGCCGTCGATCACCTGCTCGTTGGCCAGCACGGTCTGGTCGACCGGGTCCCAGTTCACGACCTGGGTGCGGCGCTCAGCGATGCCTTTTTCGAGCATTCGCAGGAACAACCATTGGTTCCATCGGTAATACGCCGGCGTACAGGTCGCGACTTCGCGCGACCAGTCGATGGCCAGGCCCATGGCCTGCATCTGGGCCTTCATGTGGGCGATGTTGTCGTAGGTCCATTGGGCCGGCGGCACACCGTTTTTCATGGCCGCGTTCTCGGCAGGCAGACCGAAGGCGTCCCAGCCCATCGGCATCAGGACGTTGAAGCCCTTCATGCGCAGCTGGCGTGCCAGCATGTCGTTGATCGTGTAGTTGCGCACATGGCCCATGTGCAGCTTGCCGCTCGGGTAAGGCAGCATGGAGCAGGCGTAGTACTTCGGCTTGAGATTGCCGAGCTTGTCGCGGGGGTCTTCCGTGACGCGGTAGGCCTCGTGGCCATGCCACAGCGGCTGCGCCCAGTGACTGTGGGCGGCGATTTCAAGTTCGGCAGGAGCGTATTTCTCGTTCATCGCGCCGATTGTAGGAGGGGGGTGCTGCGCTACTTGGGCGGGCCCGCGGGCCGGTAACCGGACATTTCAGCGGTCGTTTCGGTGACGAACCCGATGCGTGACAGCCCGCCCGCCTGCACCAGCCCGATCAACTCGGCGATGCGGCCATAGGGCACGCTCTTGTCGGCGCGCAGTTGCAGCTCGGTGGCCGGGTTGCGTGCGGCCGTTTCGCGAACCCGGGGGGTCAGCGCCGCATCGGTCAGTGGCTCGTCACCCCAGAACAACTGACCTTGCGCGTCGACGGCCACACTGACGAACTGCGCTGCGCTACCGGCCTGCGCGCCGGCAGCGTTGGGCAGGTCAAGGCGCAGGCTGTTGCTCATCAGTGGGGCGGTGATGATGAAAATCACCAGCAGCACCAGCATCACGTCGATCAACGGCGTCATGTTGATGTCACTCATAGGTTGCGAAGGGCCTGAGCGCTGCAGTCTGCCGAAGGCCATGTTTCAGGGCTCCGATGGAATGGGCGCGTCTAGCGTCATCTCGCGCAGGTCGTGGGCGAAGCCTTCAAGCTCAGCCTCGCAGGCGGCGACCCACTTGCCGAACAGGTTGTAGGCCAGTACCGCGGGAATCGCCACCGCCAGCCCGGCAGCCGTCATGATCAGCGCCTCGCCGACCGGACCGGCCACTTTGTCGATGGTGATCGTGCCGGCCGACGAAATGCTCAGCAGTGCGTGGTAGATGCCCCAGACGGTGCCGAACAGGCCAATAAAGGGCGAGGTGCTGCCGATCGAAGCCAACAGCACTTGTCCGAACTGCAGGTGTGCCAGGCTCTGGTGGAGCGCATCGCGCAGGCGCCGCGTCAGCTGCGATGCCCCACTCGCACGACTGGCCAGCGTGCCAGCTTCATCGGTCGTGGTACTGGCCCGCAGCAAGGGTAGCAGCACCTGCTCACGATCCAGTGCGAGCAGCCTGGCACTGCCCGCCGCCAGCGTGTCTGCGGCCCAGAATGCCGGCACGGCACGGGCGATGTCGCGTCTCGTGCGCAGCAAGACCCAGCCTTTCCAAACGATCAGTACCCAAGCGCTGACCGACATCGCCAGCAGCAGCGCCACCACCAGGCGGCCGATCGCGTCGCTTTCGGCCCAAAACGCGGCCAAGCCCCCCATCACGCCAATCCGAGCACGTCGTTCATGTCGAACAGCCCACGGTCTCGGCTGGCCAGGAAGCGCGCGGCCCGCAGGCTCCCTTGGGCATAAGTGGCCCGGCTGGAGCTCTTGTGGCTGATCTCGATGCGCTCGCCGGTGCCGGCGAACAACACGGTGTGGTCGCCGACGATGTCACCGCCACGAATGGTGGCAAAGCCGATGCTCGACGGGTCGCGCTCGCCGGTCACGCCGTGGCGGGCATAGACCGCGCAATTCTTCAAGTCGCGGCCCAGCGCATGCGCCAGCACCTCACCGATCTGCAGCGCAGTGCCGCTGGGCGCATCCACCTTGTGCCGGTGATGTGCCTCGATCACCTCGATGTCGTAACCGGTGTTCAGTGCACGCGCGGCTTGGTCGAGCAGTTTGAGCATCACGTTGACGCCGACGCTCATGTTGGGCGCCATCATCAGTGCAATCTGGCCGGCATGCTCGGTGATCTCGGCCTTCTGGGCTGGCGTGAAGCCCGTGGTGCCGATCACCGCCTTGACGCCGAGTGCGCGGCAGACGGCCAGGTGCGCCAGCGTGCCTTCGGGGCGTGTGAAGTCGATCAGCAGTTGGGCCTGGGCCAGGCCTTGGCGCAGGTCGCTGGTGATCGTCACGCCGGTATTGCGGCCAGCGAACGCGCCGGCGTCTTGACCCAAAGCCGGGCTGTCGGCGATGTCGAGCGCGCCAGCCAGCAGGCAGTCGGGTGCGGCCAGCACAGCGTCGATCAGCATGCGGCCCATCCGGCCGGAGGCGCCGGCAATCGCGATGCGCAGGCGGCTGTCGCTCATGATGGTTCTAGAGGTGGGTAGCTGCGCACGGCACCCATCGGCAGCACCGGTTCAGCGGCAGGTTTGGGCGGTGGCGGCAGCGCCTGCTTCTGTTCGGGCGTGAGTTCAAGCAGCGGCGCTGTAACCCGGGGTCGTGTGCGGCTGATCGAGGCCACGAACTCCTGCTCGCTGGGCAGGTCAGGTGCATCCAGCCGCTCCAATTTGTCGCCTTTGAACAGTGCAACGAGGGCTCGGCGCTGTGGTTCGGTCCCCGGACGCCTGATCGTGAACACATAGTCCCAACGATCAGCGTGGAACACATCGGTCAGCATCGGTGAGCCGAGGATGTCGCGAACCTGTGCCCTGGACATGCCAGGTTTGACGATCGCGGCTTGCTCGCGCGTGACGACATTGCCCTGCACGATGTCCATTCGGTAGGGTTTGATGAACCCTAGCAGATCACCGCCTGCTGTCAGGGATGGCAGTGAAGGCATCGAGGGCAGTGACGAACAGCCGACCATCAGCAGCAGCAGCGTCAGGGAGCCAGCGCAGCGAGCAACGGGGTGGATTGTCAATTGGCCTGCCATGCGGTGTGAGATGGGGACTGCGGTGGCACAGGTCGTACGCCGCGCAGCTGGATATCATCCGACAATTCTAGCCATCCACCCTGCCGCGACCTGCCGGACCCGCCATGACGCATGCCGACGAACTCAAGAGCAGCGGCTTGAAGGCCACGCTGCCGCGCATCAAGGTCCTCGAAGTCTTCCAGCGCACCGTGCAGCGACACATGACGGCCGAGGACGTGTTCAAGGCCTTGTTGCAGGAGGGCGCCGATGTCGGGCTGGCCACGGTCTACCGGGTGCTGATGCAGTTTGAGCAGGCGGGTCTGCTGTCTCGCAGCCACTTCGAGTCGGGCAAATCGGTGTTCGAATTGAACGAAGGTCAGCACCACGACCATCTGGTCTGCCTAACTTGCGGCCGGGTCGAAGAGTTTTTTGACGGGGAGATTGAACAACGTCAGCGCGCGGTGGCGGCGGCGCGCGGGTTTGACCTGCAGGATCACGCGCTGTCACTTTACGCGGTTTGCATCAAGCCTGATTGCGAGCGCCGCGGTAAATAGCAGCTTGAGGCGGCTGACGGCCGAGCCAGCTTACTCGCCGCGCTGCATGGCCCGTTGGTGGCGCTCGATGAATTCCTGGTAGGTGTCGATGCCGCGCAGCTGCAGGATGGTGTTGCGCACGGCCGCTTCGACCAACACGGCCAAGTTGCGACCGGCATCCACGGTGATCACCGCCTTGCGCACCGGGATGCCCATGATGTCCTCGTAAAGCGGCTCATAGGGCAGGCGTTCGAACTCGCGCTCCATCGTTTCCTTGCGCACCAGATGGACGATCAGCTTGAGCCGCATCTTTCGTCGCACCGCGGTCTCGCCGAAAATTGCCCGGATGTCAAGCAGGCCGATGCCGCGCACCTCCAGCAGGTTGAGCAGCAGGTCCGGACAGCGACCCTCGAGCGCGCTTTGGGAGATCTTGTAGAAATCCACTGCGTCGTCGGCGACCAAACCGTGGCCGCGCGAGATCAGCTCCAGCCCTAACTCGCTCTTTCCCAAGCCTGACTCGCCGGTCAGCAACACGCCAAGGCCGAGGATGTCCATGAACACACCGTGGCGGGTCAGGCGGTCGGCGAACAATTGCGCCAGATAGGTTCGCACGATGTCGATCACGTGGCCGGCAGAGTCGGCGGTGACAAACAACGGAATCTCAGCGCGATCGCACATGGCGACCAAGCGCACGGGGGGGGTTACGCCATCGGCAGCGATCAGCACGGGTGGCTCAAGGGTGACGATGCGCGAGATCCTGCGTTCTTGGTCTTCTGGCGTCGAGTGAGAAAGGTAGGCCACCTCGCGCCGGCCGACGATTTGGACCCGGTAGGGGTGGATGTAGTTCAGGTAGCCCACCAAGTCGGCGGCAGATTGGGCATCTCGAACAGCCGCTTCGTCGAAGCGCCGCTCAGGATGCGCGTGACCGGCAATCCACTCCCAGCGCAGCAGCTCGCGGTGGGCCTCGAAAAGCGCCTCGGCGCTGATCGATGTTGGTTTCATCGGCGGCCCGTCGCGCTGCCAGCGGCTGCGCTCATGCGGCCGACTTCAGGGGCGCCCAATCGGCGATCAGCTGGTGCAGCGTCGATGCGTCCTCTGCCACTTTGAGTCGTTCGCGCAAGTCGCGGTCTGACAGCATTTCGGCGATCTCGGACAGTATCTCAAGGTGTCGCTGGGTGGCCGCCTCCGGCACCAGCAGAAAGATCAGCAAGCTGACCGGTTCGTCATCGGGTGCGTCAAAGGGAATGGGCTGCGCAACCCGCATCACCGCCGCCAAAGGATTCTTCAGGCCTTTGATGCGGCCATGCGGGATCGCAACGCCGTGACCGAGGCCCGTCGAGCCCAATCGCTCGCGGGCAAAAAGGTTGTCGGTGATCGTGGCCCGGGCAATCGCGTGGTGGTTTTCGAACAACATGCCGGCGTGCTCGAACACACGCTTTTTGCTGGTGGCTTCGATGCCAACCAACACATTGGCGACGGGCAAAATGGCAGTGAGACGGTTCATGACGTTCCCCCGCTTGCTTGCCGCTTCTGAGAGGCCGCAACAACGGGTCATGTGACAGAAAAATGATTATAGAAACGCATTGCTGCAGCGCAATGCAAGCAAGCAGGTGATCGTCCAGCTGTTGCCACGATGCCTCAGTAGCGGCGCTCGCAATCAAAGAAAACGGCCCCTCTTGGGGGCCGCGCTGTGCCACCGGCTTCAGACCAGATCGGTATCCAGGCGCTTGGCCGCCGCGTGGTGATGGTCCTGCAACTTGTCCTTGTGGCGGCAGACTTGGCGATCAAGCTTGTCCATCAGTTGATCGATGGCGGCGTAGAGGTCTTCGTGAGATTGCTCGACAAAAATGTCCTTTCCCTTGACATGGAGTGTCACTTCGGCCTTCTGCCGTCGCTCCTTCTCCTTGAGTTTCTCGACTGTCAACAGAACGCTGATGTCGACCACCTGATCAAAATGCCTGGTGACCCGCTCCAGTTTGCTGAGCACGTACTCGCGCAGCGCCGGTGTCACTTCCAGATGGTGTCCGCTGATCGTCAGGTTCATCGGATCTTCCTTTCATGAGGTTGTCGGAAACTGGGCGAATCGCGACGGTTTGCCGCCGTAGCCTGGCTCATCGCCCGGGTCCAGTGTGCACCTGTTTTCGGGCTGGTGACAAGTGCGTCACCTTATCTTTGTCAACGCGATGATTGCCGGACTGCGTGCCGGTGCTGCCGGATCCTGACGGGCTACTGATGGCCGCACCATGCTGTCATTTTCAACAGGGCTTCCGGGCTCGACCCAGCGCTGCGCAAACACGGTAGAGTGCATCTGCGGTTCGGGGTTTCGAGTCTGGGCTTGATTTTCGAGCGATTGGTGACTTTTTCAGTCTGCGACGCAGGCTGAGTCGCCAGCGCTTTCTACACAGGGACACAGGTTTTCGCAGCAGCATGAGAAAAAGCGCGACGAATGACGATGTGTTGTCGACCCGTGAAGCTGCTGAGCGATTGGGGGTGGCCTTGCGCACGGTTCAGCTATGGGTCGAAGCGGGCGTTCTGCCGGCCTGGAAGACGGCGGGCGGCCATCGGCGGATTTCGCGCCAAGCGGTCGAGCGTTTGATGGGTCAGCGGCGAATGGCGCTGTCAGACGATTCGACCCACCAGCCCGCCTTGGCGCAGGTTGATGCGCGGCTTCGGGTGATGGTGGTCGAGGACGAGCCCGAGTTGCTGAGGTTGTTCGTCATGATGATCGACAGCTGGGAGTTGCCGGTGATCGTCACCCCAGCAGCCAGTGGTTTCGAGGCCTTGCTGCTGATCGGGCAGCAACGTCCTGATCTGCTGATGACCGACCTCAACATGCCTGGCATGGATGGCTTCAAGATGATCGCCTCGTTACGCACGGTCGCGTCGGCCTGCGATGACATGGAGATTGTGGTGGTCACGGCGCTGACGACTGAGGAAATCGGGCGCCGTGGGGGTCTACCCGACGGCGTGAGGGTGTTTCGCAAGCCTTTGCCCTTCGACGAGTTGGCGTCATTGATGCGAGGACTCACGACCTCACTGGCGCCTGTCACCTAGCGCACCGCGCAGGGCCTTGTGATCCGTGTCTGGCAATGTTGGGTGGTGTGGCGCTGGATCACCGGGATGGCAAGCGACAGATGGCGTCAGCAATGAACCCTCCGGAGCTTCGGCGATGAAACGATTGCTGATCGTCGAAGACCAGGCGGACATCCGCAAGCTGATCCGCATGACCCTCGAATTCGAGGATTACGACCTCCACGAGGCCGTCAATGGGGTTGAGGGTCTGCGCAAGGCGATCGAGATCGCGCCCGACCTGATCCTGCTGGATGTGATGATGCCGGGCGAATTGGATGGATTGGCGGTCTGTGCCCTCGTTCGTGCCGATCCCGCGCTGCGGCAGACCAAGGTCGTGTTGCTCTCGGCTCGCAGCCAGCTTCAAGACTTTGAGGCCGGCACCAAGGCTGGCGCCGATGCTTATCTTGCCAAGCCATTCAGCCCGCTGCAGTTGATCGAGTCCATCGAGCGGCTGCTGCCGCGCGGCTGACGGGGTCGGTTTCGCCCTTTTGTCTAGATTGCCGGTGAGATAATAGAGATCTCGTTTTTCTGGAGCAACGCATTGGACCCCAGTCACCCTCGGTGACCGTCCACGCCAGGCTGGATCTGGGGTGAGGCGGTTTGCAGGCCCTTATTCCCCGGATCATTTTGGGTAGCCCTCAGCGGGTTTTCGCCCAGCCCTGGAACTCCTCATGCTCAATGTCTTCACGCTGGTTCAAGGCCGGCTGGTGCAGCAAGAGATCGACAACCCCGCGATGCTGATCGAAGCGCGGCCGGTATGGGTTGACCTCGAGTCTCCTTTGGCCGTCGAAAAAGGCTGGATCGCGGCGCGATTCGGTCTGCTGATTCCAGACGACATCGTCGACGACGATCTGGAGGAGTCGGCGCGCTTCTATGAGGAAGACAACGGCGAACTGCACATACGCTCCGACTTCCTGATCGATGATGATGTGACCCCGCGCAACGTTCGGGTGGCCTTCATTCTCAAGGACGGCGTGTTGTTCTCGGTCCATGGCGAAGACCTGCCGGTATTCCGTTTGTTACGGCTGCGGGCGCGCCGCATTCCCGCGATGATTGGTGACGCCAAGGATGTGCTGCTCAAGCTCTACGACGCCGATGCGGAGTACTCGGCGGATGCGCTTGAGGGGATTTACGACAGCCTGGAAAGGGTCAGCGCCAGGGTGCTCAAGCAGGAGGTGGATGACGAAGCCGCCGGTGCGGCGCTGGGCGCGATTGCCAAAGAGGAAGACCTCAATGGCCGCATCCGTCGCAACGTGATGGACACCCGGCGGGCGGTGAGTTTCATGATGCGAAGCCGTATGCTGAGTGCTGAGCAGTTCGAGGAGGCCAGGCAGATCTTGCGCGACATCGATTCGCTCGATTCGCACACCGCCTTTGTGTTCGACAAGATCAACTTCCTGATGGACGCCACGGTCGGTTTCATCAACATCAACCAGAACAAGGTCATCAAGATTTTCTCGGTGGCCAGCGTGGCGCTGCTACCCCCCACATTGATCGCCAGCATTTATGGCATGAACTTCAAGTCCATGCCCGAGCTTGACCAGCCTTGGGGCTACCCGTTCGCGCTGGCGCTGATGGTGGCTTCTGTGGCGGCACCGTTCATCTATTTCCGCCGCAAGGGCTGGTTGCGCTGAGGCTGGACTGGGGACAGGATCTGCGTCCTGTCCTCAGCCAGCCGAAGGCTCTGCCCGCCTACCAGCGGGCAAGCCCGTGAGGCAGACCTGGAGGAAGCAGGATCTGCGTCCTGTCTGCCCATCCAGGCCAACGCCACCCGCGATTCAGGCTCGGTCAGTTTGCACGGCCGGCGGCTCTCTGCCAATGTCCATGACGAGCCGTGCGCACAGGGACGCGGCCTAGAATCCCGCCATCGATTCACGAAAGACAGCGATGCTTTACCCCGAACTTTTCAAGCAGCTCGAAGCCGTGCGTTGGAACATGGACAGCGACATCGCTTGGGCCAGCTTCGACAACAGCCAGCTGAGCGAGGCGCAGGCTCAGACCATCAAGATGAACGCCATCACTGAGTGGGCGGCGCTGCCGGCCACCGAGATGTTCCTTCGCGACAACCGCGATGACAGCGATTTTTCGGCTTTCATGAGTGTGTGGTTCTTTGAGGAGCAGAAGCACTCGCTGGTGTTGATGGAATACCTGCGCCGCTTTCGCCCCGAATTGGTACCCACCGAAGCTGAACTGCACGAGGTTCGTTTTGAGTTTGATCCGGCGCCCGCGCTAGAGACCTTGATGCTGCATTTTTGTGGTGAGATCCGTCTGAACCACTGGTATCGGCGTGCCGCCGAATGGCACACCGAACCGGTGATCCGCCAGATCTACGAAACCCTGGCGCGCGACGAGGCTCGCCACGGCGGCGCCTACCTTCGGTACATGAAGCGTGCGCTGACAAAGTTTGGGGACGAGGCGCGCGCCGCGTTCGCCAAGGTTGGCGTGTTGATGGGCAGTGCCCGGCGCACCGCGCAGGCGTTGCACCCGACCAATTTGCATGTCAATCAGTCGCTGTTTCCGCGCGACACGGTGCAGAGTCGGCTACCCGACCCCGCTTGGCTTGAACATTGGCTGGACCAGCAGATTCAGTTCGACAGCGTCTGGGAGAGCAAGGTCGTCGACCGCATCCTGCACAACATGAGCCTGCTGATGGAGCGTAGCTTTGCCAGCGTGCAGGAGCTCAACCGCTACCGCAAGGAAGTGACGCTGCGGCTCGCGGCGCTGGCGCGGGATACCGGCGCCCAACCCGCCTGAGCGCGCAGCGTCTTCCGGGTCAGGCCGGCTTGGCGGCCGCCATGCGAGCGGCGTCGGCCTTCTTGTCGGCATCAACCTTCTGCGCATGTGGGCGAGCGCCGACCACAGCGGCGTAGGATTTCCAGTCGATGCCGGCGGCGGCGAGCAGATCCTCGCCCAGCACCTTCTTGGTGGCCAGCGCCACCAGCGGCAGACTCACATAGGCGGCGCAGTCGGCCAGCGTGAAGCTGTCGCCGGCGATGTAGGGTCCGAACTTGGCCAGGCGCTTGAAAGCGGGGATGCTCTTGGCGAGCTGTTTGCGCACCCGGTCCTGGGTATCTTCGCTGACCGTGCCCCCAAAGAACGCTTGCTTGTACAACTCGCGAGCGACCAACTCAAGGTGCATTTCGATGAAGGTGCACAGCTCGCGAACCTTCGCAGCGGCAAACGGGTCGGCTGGGACCAAGGGCTGCGCAGGATAGGCTGCTTCCAGGTAGTCGTTGATCACCTGGCTCTCGCACAGCACGCCCTGCTCGGTGCGGATGAACGGCACCTTGCCCAGCGGCGTCGCGCTGAGCACGGACTCGGCGCTAGAGCCAGTCATCACCAACTCCTCCTGGAACGGAATGCCTTTTTCCAGCAAGGCCAGCTTGACCTTGTTGTAGTAGTTGGAAACGCTGAAGCCGCAGAGCGTGATCATGGGAGGACTCCTCAAGTGGGTTGACCGGGATGAGTCTAGGCCAGCGAGCGACCAGGGGCCGGACGCCCAAGTGACAGCGCCTCAGCGCTGCGGTCGGTTGACCAGCGCGATGCCCGCAATCACCGCGCCGCAGGCTACCGCCAGCCGTAGCGTAAGCGGCTCGCTGAGCAGCAGCACGCCCGCCAGCAGGCCGAACAGTGGTGTTAGCATCGTGAACGACGAAACCTGGGTCGCCGGGTAGTGACGCACCAACCAGAACCACAGCAAGTAGCTGACGAAAGTCACGATCACGGTCTGGAAAGCCATCAGCAGCAGTGGCTGTGCGCCCAGTGCGCCCGGTGCAGGCCAGACCTCCCCCAAGGCCAGCGAGGCTGCGAAAAGCAGCAGCCCCGACACGCCGAGCTGGTAGAACAAGGTCTGTTCAGGCGATGCACTGGCCAGGCGGCTGCCGCGGATCACCAACGTCGTACCGCCCCATAGCAGCGCTGCGGCCACGCCCAAGGCATCGCCTAGCCACTGGCGGTCGCCGCCGCCCGTCAATCCTTCAGCAAAAGCCCAGGCAACGCCGCACAGCGCCGCTGCCAAGCCCAGCAACTGCAACAGGCCCGGCCGTTCGGTCTTGGCCACCAGCGGCATGCCCAGCGCGACCACGAAGGGTGCTGCGTAGATGAACACGACCATTCGCGAGGCGCTGGTGAACTGCAGGCCCACAAAGATGCAGCCGAACTCCAGTCCGAACAGTATGCCGGCCAGTAGCCCGGCGCCCAGCGTGCCATTGCGCGGCGACAGTGACAGCCCACGCAAGCGGGCCCACAGCGCGACCAACAGTGCTGCACCGAGGGATCGGACGGCGGCCTGGATCAGCGGTGGCACGCTGTTCAGCGTGAGTTTGGTCGCCACGTGGTTCAGCCCCCATAGCGCACAGCACAGCAGCAAGGTGGCAACCGCCACGCCGTCGAGGTTTGTTCTTCGCTCAGCCATGGGGTCGATGCTAACCAGCCATTCTGCCGCCCGCTGGCTTGCCCACACCGCAGGCCAGCGCGCACAGCAAGCCGGCGGCGCTGCCGCTGGCGTGGGCCATCGGGGCGATCGCGATGTCCCAGCCGGAGACGGTTCGCAGCGGGCCTTCCCAAGGTGCTTCGAGCATCATCTTGAGCGCCAGCCCGACCAGCATCGCCGCCCCGACGGCTTGGCGCTGGCCGCGCTCACCGCGCAGCAGTTGCCAGCCGGCCACCGCGACACCCGCATGCAGCAGGCCCGACAGGCCCCCGTAGCTGTTGAGCTCGGGCTGAAGCAGCAGTGCCAGGTGGCTGATCGGCCAGGCCATCGCCCAGGCCAGCGTGGCGCGCCGGCCGCAACCCGCCACCGTACCGAGGGCGGCGACCAGCGTTGTCCCGAGCAAGTTGGCCGCCAGGTGCAGGCCACTCCAGTGAACCCAGGCGGCAGTGATGCAACGCCAAGGCTCCGTCCCTGCGAGTTCGGGCTGCCAACGCAATCGGGCGGGGTCGATGGCCAGCGCTGCCAATGCACCGACTGCTGCCAGCGCGCTCAAGCGCCACCAGGCCAAACTGGGCCGTTTGAGCACCGCAGCCTTCAGCCGAAAACCGCGCGCCACAAGGCCAGCACCGCGTCGCGTTCGTTCGCCAGAAGCTCGGGATCGAACTGTGTCGGTCGTTCGTCGAGCCTTGCGCCGTGCTGTGCCCGACGCAGCTCACGGTAGGCCGTCGCCGCAGCCTCGCCGATGCCGGCCGGCAGCAGTCCTTGCGCTTCGGTGCGTTGCAGCAGCGCGATATTACCGGCGTTGGCGAGCAAGCTGGGGTGCGTTGCAGCCTCTGCCAAAACCAGTGCCTGCACCGCGAACTCCGCATCCATCATGCCGCCCGGGCTGTGTTTGACATCGTACCGGCCGGGCTTGATCGGTCGCGCTGCGCGCACCTTGGCGCGCATCTCGAGAACTTCGCGTTTCAAGGCCGCCGCATCGCGTGGCGCCGCCAGCACCTGGCGCCTGACGGCGTCGAAGCGCAGGCCCAAGTCTGGCGAGCCCGCGCAAAACCGGGCCCGAGTCAGGGCCTGGTGTTCCCATGTCCAGGCGGTGTTGCTGCCGCGGCCGACCTGGTAGCGTTCAAATGCGCTGATTGACGTGACCAGCAAGCCTGAATTGCCGTTCGGGCGCAACGCGGTGTCGATGTCGAACAGCTCGCCTGCGGCGGTGCGCAGTGTCAGCCAGGCGATGATTTTGCGGACGAAGTGGCCATACACCTCCTGTGCCCTTTCGGGATCGGGCTCGTCGGCATCGTCATAAAGGAAGACCACATCCAGATCGCTGCCATAGCCCAGTTCTTTGCCGCCGAGCTTGCCATACGCGATGACGGCAAATTGTGGTTGCTCTCGGTGGTGCTGGCGCAGTCGCGGCCAAGCCCAGCGCAACGTGCAGTCCAGTGTTGCATCGGCCAAGGCCGACAAGTCGTCAGCCACTTGTTCGACCGTTAGCAGGCCTTCGACATCACGGACCAAGGTGCGAAAGACCTCGGCATGGTGGGCGTGGCGCAGCGTGTCGAGCAGCGCATCCTCGTGGTCCTCGCCAGCTCGTCGCCAGGCGAAATGGCGCTCGTCGAGGTTTCGGGGGTACTCGACGGGGTCGAAGCGCTGATGCAGTAGCCTGGGGTCGGCCAGCTCGTCGATCACGCCCGGGTGACGCATCAAGTACTGCATCGGCCAGCGCGCGAGGCCCAGCAGGCGCAGCAATCTGCGCATCACCTCTGGTCGTTCTACCAGCAGCGCGATGTAGCTGTCGCGGCGCAGCAAAGGTTCGAGCCAGTCGATGAAGCGCAGCGCGGCCGCCTCGGTGCAGCCGCTGTCTGCCAGGCAGGCTGCCGCACGCTCGACCAGCTTGCCCAGGCGCAGCCTGGCTTCGTCGCGAAGGTTCTGCACCCTCGGGTGGGCGCGCAAGACCCGCACCCGCTCAGCCAGCGCGAGCGGTAACTTGTCGACCAGCGCGTCGCTGTCGATGGCCAATGGCATCGCGCCGCATTGCTTGCAGCCATTGCGCGCTTGGTTCGCGGGAGATTGGCCATCGTGCAACAGGGCATCGAACTCGGTGGCCACCAATTCGCGGATCTGACACAGCCGGTCCAGCAACTTGCAAGCTGACGCCCGGCCACTCATTCCTAGCGAGCGCGCGATCCATGCCAAATCGGCATCGGCGGTCGGCAGCAAATGGGTCTGTTGGTCGTCTAAATACTGGATCCGGTGCTCGACCCGACGCAGAAAGTCATAGGCCTCGGCCAGCTTCAGCGCGGTTTCGGGCTTCATCAGCCCGCGTCCCGACAAACGCTGTAGGCTGGTCAGCGTGGATCGGGTGCGGATCTCGGGGAACTGTCCACCACGCACCACCAGCAGCAACTGGACGATGAACTCGATCTCGCGGATACCGCCGCGCGAGAGCTTGACGTCATTGGCGCGCTCCGGTCGACCTGCCGCTCGGCGTTGAGCCTCTTCGCGAATCTTGCGATGCAACTGACGCAGACTCTCGAAGATGCCATAGTCCAGGTAGCGTCGGTAAACGAAGGCCGTGACCAACGCCCGCAGCGGCAGCGCCCGGCCTGAAGCCACGGCGGCGTGCGGCGCGATCACCCGGCTTTTGAGCCAGGCGAAGCGCTCCCACTCGCGGCCCTGCACCAGGAAATATTCCTCCAGCATCGCCAAGCTGACCACCGGCGGACCTGAGTTGCCGTTCGGACGCAGTGCTAAATCAACGCGGAACACGAAACCGTCGTCAGTCGTGTCCCCGACCAGCGCATACAGGCGCTTGGCCACGCCACTGAAGTATTCGTGGGCGCTGACGCTGGATTGGGCAGTGCCGGGCGGTACGCCGGCGGTCTGGCCATCGTCTTCATAGACGTAGATCAGGTCGATGTCGGAGGACACGTTCAACTCACGTGCGCCGAGCTTGCCCATGCCGATGATCCAGAAGTCGATCAGCTGGCCTTTCGCATCCAAAGGCGGTCCGCAGCGTGCATCTTCATCGGCGCGGGCGGCGACCAACGCAATTTCCAGCGTCACCTCGGCCAGCAGCGTCATCGTGCTGGTGACCTGATCCAGCGTCGCGGAATGCTCTATATCGAGCACCGTCAGACGTTCAAGCACGAGTTGCCGTAGTACCCTCAAGGCCGAGGCCAGCGGCCGGCCCTGGGCCTGAAGCTGCTGGGCCAGGTCAGTCAGCGTGGACGCATCGGGCAGGCCGGGCGGCAACAGCGGCAGCTCGGCGGCGTAGCGCCGGCGCACCCGCTGGACGAACCGGCTGTGGTCGGCGCTGGCGCCGGATGGCTCTGGCTTCTGCGGGGCTGAGGGCATGGTCATGCGCTGGCGCCGTGCTAGATTGGGGCGCCGCTATCCTGCTTATCGGCGACTCCGTGCCCGTCGATCTCATGTCTTGCCGGTCGGTCACTGCGCCTCATCCATGCCCCTTTCGTCCATCGTCGCTGCTGTGCGCCGCACCACTGGGCCGGTCTGGTCTGACCGGCACCGGTTTTGGCGTTCCTCCTGGCGCATTTCTTTGCGTCTGGCGCTGGGACTGCTGGTGGCGGGATGGACCGCTCTGATTTTGGCCTGGCTGACCCTTCACTGGCTGATTCTGCCCCGTCTGGACGAATGGCGCCCGATGATCGAGGCGCAGGCGGGTCGCGCGCTCGGGCATCCTGTGCAAATCGGCCAGATCGCGGTGCACAGCTCGGGTTGGGTGCCGTCTTTTGTGCTGCGCGATGTGGTGCTGCGCGATGGGCGGGGTCGCGAGGCTTTGCGGTTGCCACAGGTCTCAGCCGCGCTTTCGGTGCCGTCCTTGATGGGCTTGAGCCTTCGCTTCGAGCAATTGCTGATCGAGGACGCTCGGCTTGAGGTGCGTCGCGATGGCCAGGGGCATTGGCATGTGGCCGGGCTGGATGTGGCATCGACCGATGCTGCATTGGATGGCAGTGCTGCGGCCGACTGGTTTTTTGAGCAGCATGAAGTGATCGTGCGCGGCGGCTTGTTGCGCTGGGTTGATGAACAGCGTGCGGCACCCCCCTTGCAGTTGGCCGACGTGATGCTGGTGGTGCGCAACCACGGGCGACGTCACGAACTCAGGCTGGATGCCACGCCGCCGGCAGACTGGGGTCAGCGTCTGAGTCTGCGGGCTCAGGTTCGCGGCCCTTTGTTGGCGCGCGCCGGAGATTGGCAGCAATGGAAGGGCACGCTGTACGCCGACTTGCCGCGGGTCGATGTCAATGGTCTGCGTCACCATGTCGATTTGCCAGTGGATCTGCAACAAGGCGAGGCCGCGCTGCGGGCTTGGGTGGACTGGGACCAGGGCCTGCCGCAAGCGCTGACCATGGATGTGGCGCTGCGCCAGGTGTCGGTGCGGCTGGCGGGGGATCTGGCGCCGCTGGCCTTTGCCGAGCTCGGCGGGCGTTTTGTCGCGGAGCGCTCGAGCAGCGGCGTGAAGCTGTCGATTGATCGTTTGTCATTTGCCACCGCCGACGGCCAGGCCTGGGCGCCGAGCCAGCTCGCATTGCAATGGCACCAAACCCAGGCCATGAAGCTGGACTCGGGCGCAGTCCACCATCCGGTGACCGGCGGCGAATTCAAGGCCGACCGGCTGGATTTGGCCGCACTGGCCAGCCTGGCCGAGCGTCTGCCGATCGGCACTTCGCTGCGCAGCCTGCTGCAACAACTCAACCCTGAAGGCAGGGTGCAGGCGCTGCAGGCGCGCTGGGATGGCCCGCTCGACGCCCCGGTGCGCTACAGCGTTCGGGCCCAGGTGCAAGGCTTGGCCATTGCTGCGGCCTCCTCGCCCGAGCCCGGCGGCATCGGGCGCCCTGGATGGCATGGCGCCGACCTGGACATCAGTGCCAGCGAGGCCGGCGGCCAGGCCGACCTCAGATTGCGTGATGGTGCGATCGAGCTGCCCGGGGTGTTCGAGCAGGCCAGCGTGGGCTTGACGCACTTCTCCAGCCAGCTGGTCTGGCGCATCGATCCGGTGAAGGCCGACACCAAGCTGGCGGGCAAAGGCGCCGTGGCGCCGGTGGTCGGCCAGACTGCGCCGCGGATCGAACTCAAGCTGCTCAATGCCCGTTTCGACAGCGACGATGCACGCGGAGCGCTCAATGCGACTTGGCGTAGCGGCGCTGGCACTGGTTTTGGCAAAGGCGGCAGGCTGCCGGGCCTGCTCGAATTGAGCGGCACGCTGTCTGAAGGCCGGGCCAACCGTGTGGCCCGCTATCTGCCATTGGGCATCGATGCGCAGACCCGTTCCTGGGTTCAGCGCGCAGTTCAAGGCGGTGAGCTCCGCAAAGTGAGCTATCGGGTCAAGGGCGATTTATGGGATTTTCCCTATGTCAACCGCCGCGACGGCGAGTTCCAGATCGCCGGCCAGGTGCAGGACCTGACGCTTGCGCCCGTGCCGTCGGTGCTCGCGGTGGGTCAGCAAGCGGCCTGGGAAACGCCCTGGCCAGCGTTCTCGGGCGTCAGCGGCGAGTTGGTGTTCGATCGAAATTCGATGCAGTTTCGGCAAGCTCGCGGCAAGCTGTGGGGGCTGGAACTGGCCGAGGTGCAAGGCCGAATTCGAGAGCTGTCGGCGAATTCAATGCTCGAGATTCAAGGTCAGGCTCGCGGCCCGTTGCCCGATTTGCTGCGCTACCTCAACACCACGCCGCTCAGTGCCTGGACTGGCGACACACTGGGCCAGGCCAGCGTCAGCGGTCATGCCGAGCTCAAGCTGGGTTTGAACATCCCGCTCGCCCGGCCCGCCGATACCCAGGTGAATGCGGTGCTGCAATTGACAGGCAATGACCTGCGCCTGCGGCCCGACCTGCCACTGCTGCCCAACGCACGTGGTCGGGTCGAGGCCACGCAAAAGAGCGTGCAAGTCATCGGACTGCGCACCGAACTGGTCGGCGGCGAGGCGCAGTTCGACGGTGGCAGCCAAGCCGACGGTAGCCTGCGCTTCTCGATCGCAGGCCAGGCCAGCGCTGAGGGTTTGCGACGGACGCCCGAGCTCGGTGCGGCCACGCCATGGGCCCAGCGACTGCAAGGCCAGACCGCCTACCGAGCGCTGCTCGGGCTGCAAAACGGGCGGACGGAATGGCAGCTGTCGAGCCTGTTGAGTGGCATGGCGATTGACTTGCCAGCACCGCTGGGCAAGACCGCCGACGGCAAGCTCGCGCTGCGCGTGGGCAGCACCTGGCAGGAGGGGCCGCGTGTTGGCGCCCAGCGTGACTGGCTGCGGTTTGAGTTGGGTCCGCTGCAGGCCAGTGCGGTTCTCGAGCGCAGCCAGGGCGCGACCCGCGTGCTGCGCAGCGCGATGGCTTATGACAACGTGCTACCCGAACCGGTGGCAGGGGGGCGCGCCGTGTTGACGCTGCCGCGACTAGACCTCGACGCCTGGCGCGCGCAGGCCTGGCCAGGCGACGCGGCGCTGACCTTCGAAGCCGGAGGATGGGTGCCGCAAAGTGTGCAGCTCAAGACCGCCGAACTGCACATCGGCGGTCGCAGGCTCAGTGGTGTCACGCTGGACCTGCAGCGATTGAGCAAGCCGGGCGAGGAGGGCTGGCGGATTCAGGGCACGGCCGACCAGACCGCCGGCAGCCTCGAATACCGTGAACCCCGAAGCTTTGGCGCTGCCGGACGCATCAAGGCGCGCCTGTCTCACCTGTCGCTGCAGCCGGCGGACGCCGACCGGGTCAGCGACTCGGTGGTCGGCCTGCTCGAACAAGCGCCCAGCAGCGTGCCTGCGCTCGACATCGAGATCGATGACTTTGAGCTGCGAGGCCACAAGCTCGGCAAGCTGGCGGTCGAGGCTGTCAACCGATTGCCGGGAGCTCAGACCGGGAGCTCGGGCGAATGGCGTTTGAACCGCTTGCAGTTGGGCAACCCTGATGCGCGCCTGACCGCCAGTGGCCAGTGGCAGGCCCCAGCGGCAGGCTCAGCGCGCCGTATGGCGCTCGACTTCAAGCTCGACATCGACGATGGCGGCTCGCTTTTCCAGCGATTGGGCCTAGGGCTCGCGCTCAAAGGCGGCAAAGGTCAGATCACGGGCATGCTCAATTGGGACGGCTCGCCGCTGGCGCCGGACCTGCCCAGTTTGGGCGGCAAGCTGGCCCTAACGATCGACAACGCGCAGTTCCTCAAGGTCGATGCGGGCGCCGCCAGGCTGCTGGGTGTGCTGAGCCTGCAGGCCTTGCCGCGCCGCTTGCTACTGGACTTCCGCGATGTGTTTCAGGACGGTCTGGCTTTCGACCACATCACGGCCGACCTGCGCATCAGCCAGGGCGTGGCATACACCGACAACCTGCGGCTGCGCAGCCTGCAGGCTGTGGTGCTGGCCGAAGGCAGCGCCGACATTGCCCGCGAAACCCAGAGCCTGCATGTGTTGGCGCTCCCTGAGCTCAACACCGCCAGTGCTTCACTGGCCTATGCCGCGGTCAACCCGGCGGTGGCACTGGGTGCGTTTGTCGGGCAGTGGTTGCTGCGCGAACCGCTGCGCCAGCTCAGCGCGCGCGAGTTCCGCATCAGCGGCGGCTGGGACGCGCCCCTGGTCGAGCGGGTGGAGCGCAAGCTGCTGGAGCCGTTGCCGGCGGTGGCCGCAGACCCGGCATCGTCCGCAGTCAGGCCCTGATCCCTGCGGCTTGGGGGCTCGCGAAGCTTCGACACCAGGACTTCAGCTGAACTTCAGGTCGCCGTACCAAGCTTCGCTGTGGGACTTGAGGTCATCGCTGTCGGTGAGCAAGCCGACGCTGAGGATGCTGCCCGGCTCGCCCCCGAAGACTCGCCGGTAGTCCTCACCGACGTTGCGCCGGTAGCGTTGCCATCGACCGGTATGCGTCGCGCCGCTCTCGACCACCAGGTAGCGGATTCGCCCGCTGCGGAGATAGCCGAACACGCTCTCGGGCGCTGCCTGGCCGTCCCAGACATACATCAACGTGGCAAAAGGCAGATCATGTCCGGTGAACAGCGCAACCTGCTCTCGAAACAACATCTCGCGCAGCGTCAGCGTCGAGAGGTCGCCGTCGAAGGCCACGGCCACCCGTGCCGGGCAGTCGTCGAGCTCGTCGCTGGCCACGGTCGCTTGGGCGACGAGTTGGTCGACCCGCCAATCCCATTCCAGCCAGGGCGTCACTTTGGGATCGATGTCGACATCGCAGCGCAGACCCGATGTGGATCGATCAGCCACCGCATGCAGGACCCGCCGACCCTCCTTGTCGACGATCCGGTAGCGCGTGGCGGGGAGGTCTCGGCGCATCACCTGTTCGTACCAGCCCTCGGGCAGCCCATGCTGCCCGCGCGCCGTCGAGAACCGCGCAACGTCTGCAACTCGCAAGTCTCGTGGGCGCTTGACCCAATGGGTGCAGCCGCCCAAACCCGCCACGCCGGCGAGCCCGGCGAACGCAGCCAAGCAGCAACGGCGACGGTCGATCAGCGCGCCGCTGGGGCAACCGGCAGGTGAGGTGGTTTTCAACAGGATGTCCGTGACCAGGCACCGATCTTGATCGGCGTTGAAAGGCATGGTGGGTTGTGCCGAAACTTGCGTTTCGATCTTGACATCGGCGCGGCCGGTTTCGTTTGACGCCGCTGCCGTTCGAGGGCAAAGCCTGTAGAGTCGATGCCGGCAACCATCAGCAGGAGCTCTCCATGGCCACAGCACCCAATACCAAGATTGACATCAAGGCCATCGCCAATGACAGCGGTGTGGCCGTTGAGGCTTATGACACCTATGACAGCGACGAGGAGACCTTGGCTGCGGCACATCGGTTTGCGGCCGGCATCGTGGAACGATTGGCGGTGATCTGCGAGACCCAGTCTGGCGCCAAGCTGCTCGACGCCGCAGCTTTGCGGCGCATTGCTAAATCGTTGTCGCCCGGTTGAATTCGGCCAGCGCGTGTGACCGAGCCAGTGCTGGGCCTCAACCACAGCACGAATGAATGGCTCTGCGGACCGTCCGCTTAGCGGCGACCGAACATCATCTGCCGCGCCACCGCCGATTTCAGCGCCGGCATCGCCTGTAACGCTGCCAGCCCCAAGCCTCGGGCCGCCGGCAATCCTGGCCAGCGCCAGGTGAAACTACGGGCCAGGAAGTCGGTGGCGGCGATCATGCCCCAGCGGTCCGGTCCGCGCGCCCAATCTAGCCTTCGCAGCAGTGCGCCCAGGCCCGCAGGTTGGGCGTGGCGCAGCGCCTGCACCAGTTCGGCCGCGTCGCGCAATCCCAGGTTCAAACCCTGCCCGGCGACCGGATGAAGGGTTTGCGCGGCGTTGCCGATGCGAACAATCGCGCCGTCAACCAGCGTACGTTCGGCGTTCAGGCCGAGCGCAAAGCGCTTGAGCGGCGAGATCGTCAACACCTGCCCGGCTTGTTCGGGCAGCAGCTGGTTCAGCACTGCGATGCGTTGGGCGTCTGTCAGGCCCGCCACCATGTCTGGGTCTGTGCCCTGAGCGCTGGTCACGCACCAGACCATCGCGGCCCGGGCTCCGCCATCGGCCGCAGCACGCAGCGGCAACAGCGCCAGGGGACCCTCGCGGGTGAAGCGCTCGATTGCCAGCCCTGGCGTGGCGCCAGCGAGCGTGACCGTGCCGACCCACGCGGTTTGTCGATAGTCGTGGGTCACGGCTTTGCGAGCCTGATCGGCAAACACACCGCCTTCCGCCACCACCGCCAGGTCGAAGCGCTCGGCGATGCCGGCATCGACCTCGACGCCGGCATCGCCGGCGAGCTGGCGCACCTCGGCCACCGGCTGGCCAAAACGGCTGTGCAGTCGTTGCGGCGAGCGCATTTCGGCGGCCTGCCAGGCCTTTTGCAGGCAATCGACCAGCGCGCCGTAGCTCAGCACCGCACCCAGCATGCTCACGCCCTCATCCTCGGCCCGCAAGTGCACCATCCCAGGACCCCAGGGCAAGTCCAGGGTCGGTGGTGCCTGAGAAACCAGTACCTCGGTGATCGGTTCTGCGGCCTCGGTGGGCCAGGTGCCCAGTCGCCGCAGGGTCTGCACACTGCCCAGTGCCAGTGCCAGCGTTCGCGGATCGCCCGAGATATCCTGGCTGGCCGGGCGGGCATCAAACAGCGATATGTCAGCGTTGGGCAGCAACCGGTTGGCTTGCAGTGCCAGCGCCAAGCCGGCTGGGCCGGCACCGATCACCGCAATCTTCCAGGGGCTTGTGCCAGCTTGGGTCAACTCCAAATCCTCTTGTGAATTTTTGAGCCTGCAGGTCAGGCCTCAAGGGCCGACCGCCACAGGCCAGGCGGCGTCGAGTGCAGTGAGCTGGCTCGGCGTGCCCAGGTTGTGCCATGGGCCTGCCAGTTGTTCGCCACCGAGCCGACCCGCCTGCGCGCTGGCGAATAGCAGGGGTCCCAGCGCGGCACGCTCGCCATAGCTTAGGCCAGCCACCAGCGATCCCCGGACCAGCGCCAAGTTGGCGTAAGTCATGGGCCTGGGCAAGGGCGTGTCCGGACGTCGTACCCGGTCGCCGTCCAGTGCAAAGTCTCCGCCAACGTTGAAATCAGGGTTGGCCACCAACCATAGGTGGGCATCGTCGGTGCCGTGGGCAAAGCGCTGCGCCTGGCCGGCATCGAAGCCGAAGCCGGGCGCAACAATGTCGCCAGAGACCAGCCAGAAGCAGTCGCCCAGCAGCGGCAGCGCTTTGCGGATGCCGCCTGCGGTCTCGAGCGCACCGCCGTGGTCGCGGTCTTCCATCGAGTAATGCAGCCTCAGTCCCCAGCGGCTGCCATCGCCCAGCGCAGCGGGAAACTGTTGCTCGAGCCAGGCGGTGTTGATCACCACCTCGCGCACACCCGCGGCTGCAAGCGCCAGCAGATGCCACTCGATGATCGGCTTGCCGCCGACCGTCAGCAATGGCTTTGGGGTCTGGTCACTGAGCGGGCGCATGCGCTCGCCCCGACCCGCGGCCAGGATCAGGGCTTTGAGCTGGGGTAGCGGCGGCATCACGCGAGTTTAGGCCGCGCCGCCCGCTGCCCAGGCATTGCCTCAGCCCAAGCCTATCGGCGCCGGGGCACTCATCACGATCTTTCGGAACAGCGGCCGGTACACATCATCCGCTGCATGCCCAGCGAGTGGATCGCAGTTGGCGCCGAAAGCCTCGTCGAGCGCCAACCAATCGGCTTCGCTGAGATGTGTTCGCGCGGCGGGCAGCACCTCGCCTTCCTCGATGGCCATGTGGCTGAGGTAAGCGTTGACATAGCGGTCCATGGCCTCGACGAAGGCTTGCCGACGTGGTTCACCCAGCACCTCGTAGGCCAGCAGCGCATGTTCCAGCAAGCGGATCGAGGCCTCGCCATGCGCGTGGTCGGCGTCAAGCCGATCGAGCGTGACACCGAGTGGCGGGCAACGCAGGCGCAGGCGCGGAAACAACAGGGCGCTTTCCTTGGGATGGTGTTGCTTTTCAGGAAACTCATCGACGTAGAACAGCATCGCCCGCAGCACGCCGAAGTCGGGCAGATGCTGTTCGCGATGGGCCTGGGCCACCAGCAGGCTCATCGAGCGCAGCATTGCAGCGAGGGCTTGGTGTTCGTCTTGGATCACGCTCAGCGCGAGGTGTCGCATGGTCGGGGCCTTGAGTGAAGACGACCAGAGCGTGGCGCGGACCGGTCGATTTGCTCTTGCGCAAGATCAAGACCAACGCCTCGCTGCCGTTCAATCCCCTCGGCCTAGCGGGTCGGCCGCAGCGCCTGCAGTCGTTAAAATATTTGGTTTTGCCGCCCGACCGATTCACTTCCAACGCCTCAGGGCGCAGCGCATGGCCACCTCGAAGAACCAAGACACCACCCTGATGGCCAACGCGGTCCGCGCGTTGGCGATGGACGCGGTCCAGCAGGCCAACTCTGGCCATCCTGGCGCGCCCATGGGCATGGCGGAGATCGCGGTGGCGCTGTGGGGCCGGCACCTGGCGCACAACCCGGCCAACCCTCAATGGCCCAACCGCGACCGTTTCGTGCTGAGCAATGGCCATGCGTCGATGTTGGTCTACGCGCTGCTGCACCTGAGTGGCTATGACCTCGCGCTGTCAGAGCTGCGCAATTTCCGCAAGCTGCACAGCAAGACCCCCGGTCACCCCGAGGTCGGTGTGACGCCCGGCATCGAGACCACCACCGGCCCGTTGGGCCAGGGCCTGACCAATGCGGTGGGCATGGCGCTGGCCGAAAAACTGCTGGCGGCTGAATTCAACCGCCCTGGCCACAACGTGGTTGATCACCGCACCTATGTGTTCATGGGCGACGGCTGCTTGATGGAGGGCATCAGCCATGAGGCCTGTGCGCTGGCTGGGGCCTGGAAGCTCAACAAGCTGGTCGCGCTCTACGACGACAACGGTATCTCGATCGACGGTCCGGTCAAGCCTTGGTATGTCGACGACGTGGCCAAGCGTTTTGAGGCCTATGGTTGGAAGGTCGTCGGCCCGCTGGACGGTCATGATGTGGCTGCGGTCGACGCTGCATTGACCCAAGCCAGAGCCTCGGCGACCCAACCCACGCTGCTGATCTGCAAGACCACCATCGGCAAGGGATCGCCCAACCGCGCCGGCACGGCCAAGGCCCATGGCGAGGCCTTGGGTGAGCAGGAAATCAAGCTGACCCGCGAAGCGCTGGCTTGGCCGCATGAGCCCTTCGTGATTCCCGAGGCCGCTTATGCTGCCTGGGATGGCAAGCGTGCCGGCGAGGCCGCTGAAGCGCGGTGGACCAAGGCCTTTGCCGCCTACAAAGCCAAGCATCCGGCGTTGGCGGCCGAGCTCGCGCGTCGCCTCAGCGGTGACTTGCCCGCTGGTTTTGCGCAATCGGTGGTCGATGCAGCGGTGGCCGCCCACAGCGCGGCGCAGACGCTTGCGAGCCGCAAGTCCAGCCAGAATGCGCTAGAGGTGTTCACCGCTGCACTGCCCGAGCTGCTTGGCGGGTCGGCCGACCTGACCGGCTCCAACCTGACCAACACGGCGCACACCCCGTCGCTGCGTTTCGCCGATGATGGTGCGAGCAATGGCGGGCGCCACATCAACTACGGTGTGCGCGAGTTCGGCATGGCCGCGATCATGAACGGCGTGGCGCTGCACGGTGGTTTCATTCCCTACGGCGGCACTTTCCTCACCTTCTCCGACTACAGCCGCAACGCGATCCGGATGGCGGCGCTGATGAAGACCAGGGTGATCCATGTTTTCACCCACGACTCGATCGGCCTGGGCGAGGACGGGCCGACGCACCAAAGCGTCGAGCATGCTGCGAGCCTTCGGCTGATCCCTGGGCTCGACGTCTGGCGTCCAGCTGACAGCGTCGAGACCACCGTGGCCTGGGGCGTGGCCATTCAGACCCGGCAGCGGCCGAGCGCGTTGCTGCTGAGCCGACAGAATCTGCCCTACCTCCCCAAGGCCGGCCTGGAGGACATCGCCAAAGGCGCTTATGTGCTGGCCGAGCCCAGCGAAGTCGGTTTGAAGAAGAAACCCCAGGCAGTGATCATTGCCACCGGCAGCGAGGTTGCGCTGGCGCTGCATGCTCAGGCGGCGCTGGCCAGCTTGAAGATCGCGGTGCGGGTGGTGTCGATGCCCAGCACCACCGTGTTCGACCGTCAGAGTCTGGCCTACAAGACCAGCGTGTTACCGGACAAGCTGCCGAGGGTCGCGATCGAGGCCGGCGTGACCGGCGGCTGGTGGAAATACGGCTGTGCTGCGGTCCTCGGCATCGACAGCTATGGTGAGAGTGCGCCTGCGCCGCAGCTGTTCAAGCACTTCGGCCTGACGGCTGAAGACTTGGCCCATACCGTGCGGCAAGTCCTCGGCAAGTAGTGCCCGCCGCGGCAGCATATGCCGCCCACTTTGTTTGCAACCCAGGAGATTGACTGCGATGACTATCAAGATCGGTATCAACGGCTTCGGCCGCATCGGGCGCATGGTGTTCCGTGCTGCGGCGCAGAACTTCACCGACATCGAAGTCGTCGGCATCAACGATTTGCTTGAGCCTGACTACCTCGCTTACATGCTGCAGTACGACAGCGTGCATGGCCGCTTCAAGGGGGAGGTCTCGGTTGACGGCAACACGCTGATCGTCAATGGCAAGCGCATCCGTCTGACCGCGGTCAAGGACCCGGCTGATCTGGCCTGGGGCGCCATCGGCGCGGACATCGTGGTTGAAGCCACCGGTCTGTTCCTGACCCGGGAAAGTGGTGAAAAACACCTGGCCGCTGGGGCCCGCAAGGTCGTGATGTCGGCACCTTCCAAGGATGACACGCCGATGTTCGTCTTCGGCGTCAACGACAAGACCTATGCCGGCCAGCCCATCATCAGCAATGCTTCTTGCACGACCAATTGTCTGGCGCCAGTGGCCAAGGTGCTGAACGACAACTTCGGCATCAAGCGCGGCTTGATGACCACGGTACACGCTGCCACCGCGACGCAAAAGACCGTTGACAGCCCGAGCAACAAGGATTGGCGCGGCGGCCGTGGCATTCTCGAGAACATCATCCCAAGCTCGACCGGCGCTGCCAAGGCGGTTGGTGTGGTGATTCCCGAGTTGAACAAGAAGCTCACCGGCATGTCCTTCCGCGTCCCGACTTCCGATGTCTCGGTGATCGACCTGACCGTCGAGCTGAACAAGGAAGCCAGCTACGAAGAGATCTGTGCGGCGATGAAAACCGCCAGCGAAGGCAGCATGAAGGGCGTCCTCGGCTACACCACCGACAAGGTGGTCTCGACCGACTTCCGTGGCGAGCCGATGACCTCGGTGTTCGATGCCGACGCCGGTATCGCGCTCGACAAGACCTTCATCAAGGTCATCGCCTGGTACGACAACGAATGGGGCTACTCGAACAAGGTGCTTGAGATGGTTCGGGTGATCGCCTGATCATCTTGGCAATGCCGGCATAGCATTCGGTCATTGCCGGGGGCTGCCCCGGTCCTCAAGAGGGTGTGCTGGCAATGGCTTCGAGAACGATCAAACAGCGGGTTGTTCGCTGGCTTGCGTTGCTGCTGATCGCGTGGTTGCCGGGTGCCGTGTTCAGCGAGCGCGGACCAGCGCCTCGTAGCGGCGCACCGGTCGCAGAGGACCCCAACAACGCGCGCGTGATCGTCAAGTTCCGTGCTGGCAGCGCGCTGGTGCGATCAGGCATCGCCGCTGGCCGAGCCCAGCATGCGGGTCCTTTGGGCCAACGTCTGTCGCTGCCATTGGCCGACGGTCGGCCGCTGGGTCCGCATACCCAGGGCTTGCATGGCAAGGGCTTGTCGTCGACGCAGCTCGCTGCGCGGTTGACGGCCCAGCCCGACGTCGAGTGGGCAGTGGTCGACCAGCGCCGGCACATCCATGCGGTGGTGCCGAACGATCCGTATTACGCTGCCAACCAGACCGGCATCACCCCGCTGGTGGGCCAGTGGTACCTGCGGGCGCCCGACAGCGCCACGGTTTCGGCGATCAATGCGGAGGCAGCCTGGGCGCTGACCCTCGGGTCGCCTGCGATCACGGTCGCGGTGCTCGACACCGGCGTGCGCTTCGACCACCCCGACCTGGTCGGCAAGTTGTGGCCGGGCTACGATTTCGTCAGCGATGTTTCCACCGCATCCGACGGTGGTGGCCGCGATGCCGACGCCAGCGATCCTGGCGACTGGACCACGGCGCGGGAGGGTTGCGGCGGGTCCTCTGCCAGCAGCTGGCATGGCACCGAAACCGCTGGCTTGATCGGCGCGGCCACCGACAACGGTATCGGCATGGCCGGCGTCGGCCGCAAGGTGATGCTGTTGCCGGTGCGGGTGCTGGGCAAGTGCGGCGGCTACGACTCCGACATCCAGGCCGCGATGCTGTGGGCTGCCGGACTCAGCAGCGACCCGGTATCCAATCCGCACCCGGCCCAGGTCATCAACCTGAGCCTGGGCTCGACCGGCAGTTGCGGCCCGGACTATCAATCCATCCTGTCGCAGTTGCTGGCAGCCCGCGTCACGGTCGTCGTGGCTGCAGGCAACGAGACCGGTTTGGCCGTCAACACGCCGGCCAATTGCCCTGGGGCGATTGCGGTCGCCGGCTTGCGCCATGCGGGCACCAAGGTCGGTTATTCCAGCATCGGGCCCGAGGTCGCGATCGCCGCGCCTGCGGGCAACTGCGTGAACACCGCCAGCGGCTCGCCCTGCCTTTATTCATTGCTGACCACCCGCAACACCGGGACCACGGCGCCTGGCGCCAATAGCTACAGCGACAGCTACACCATCACCGTGGGCACCAGCTTTGCCGCACCGCTGGTGGCGGGCACGGCAGCGCTGATGCTGTCGGTCGACCCGACGCTGACCTCAGCGCAGGTCAAGGCCGCACTGCAAGTCACGGCGCGGCCGTTTCCGACCACCGGTGGGGCCGATGCCGCGGTGCTGGCCTGCAGAGCGCCCAGCACTATCGAGCAGCTCGAGTGTTACTGCACCACCAAGACCTGTGGTGCCGGGATGCTGGATGCGGGGGCGGCGGTTGCGCGGGCTCAGGCCTCGCCCTCGCAGCCCAATGCGGTCATCTCGCTGGCCAACGCGGCGGCCACCGTGGGCGACCCGGTCACGCTGAACGGCAGCGCATCATCGGCCACCGCCGGCCGCACGATCGCTGGCTTCCAGTGGGCCATCGCCAGTGGTGCCGGGCTGGCAAGTTTCACCGGGGCGACTGACGGTAGCAGCGTCACGCTCGCGGCCACGGCCGTCGGCACGGTGGTCATCAGCCTGACGGTCACCGACAGTGTGGGCGCCACGCGAACGGTGACACAGTCGGTCAATATCGCGGCGGCGCCCGTGGCGTCGATTGCGTCAGCCAGTGTCAATGCCACGGCGGGCGCGACCCTCGGTCTGAATGGCAGCGGCTCGTCCGCCGCCACTGGGCGCTCGATCGTCGCTTACCAATGGGCCATCGCCAGCGGCGCTGCGCTTGCCAATTTCAGCGGCGCCACCAACACCAACCTTGCGACGCTGGCCACCAGCGCTGCTGGCACCGTGGTGGTCAGCCTGACGGTGACCGACAGCGCGGGGGCGGTTCGCAGCGCCACGCAGGCGATCAATGTCGCAGCGGCGCCAACGGCAGCGATTGCGCTGTCCGCCGCGATACCCACTGCCGGGTCAGCGGTCTCGCTCAGCGGTCTTGCGTCATCGGCGGCTGCGGGCCGCACGATCATTGGCTACCAATGGGCGATCATCAGCGGTGCCACCGCGGCGAGTTTCACCGGGGCGAGCAATGCCGCCACGGCGGTGTTGGCGACCCGCGCAGCGGGCACGGTGGTTGTCAGCCTGACGGTCATCGACAGTGCTGGCGGGGTTCGCACCATCACCCAATCCATCGAGGTGGTAGCGGCGCCGACGGCCTTGATCACCGTGTCAGCGACGCCGGCTTCGGCGGGCGCCAGCATCACGCTGGACGCCAGCGCGTCGGCGGCGGGCGCAGGTCGCAGTATCGCGGCCTACCAATGGACCCTCGCCAGCGGTGCCGGGTTGGCGAATTTCACAGGCCCGACCACGGGCAAGACTGTGACCTTGGCGACCACTTCAGCCGGCACTGTGGTGGTCAGTCTGACCGTGACCGACAGCGCCGGCGTCACCAGCAGCACCAGTCAATCGATTTCGATCGCATACCCGTTACTTGTTCAGCAGGCCATCAACCTTCAAGATGCGGTGGCGATCCTCAGACTGATTGTCGGCCTAGACCTGAACAGTGGTGGGCCGAGCGTCACGCCTTATCAGCTGTTTGCCGCCGACTTCGATGGCAACGGCAAGATCGAGTTGGCTGATGCGATCGCGGTTTTGAAGCGCGTCGTCGGACTGGATTCGCCGAGCCCTCAGTGGTTGTTCTTCAACGCCTCTGGTGGCGGGCCGGTCGTCGTTGACCCGCTCAATCCGGGCCAGGTTCCGGCACTGAAGGCCGGCATTGGCAGTTCGGCAGCGGCCAACGTCGGTCTGGTCGCCGTGCTGCGTGGCGATGTGGTGGGCAGCTCGCTGAGTCACGTCTGGGCGCTGGATGCTAGACCTGCCGGCAGTGTTGCCGTGTTGAAGGACTCGACCGCGGCCATGGCGGTCTTCACAGTCGATCTGGCGGGCGACTATGGGCTGACGCTCACGGTGACCGACGCCAGTTCAAACAGTGCCAGCGCGACTGCCACTTTGACGGCCGCGGTCGCCAACACCGGGCCCGTGTCGGGCGCTGAACCTACCCGGCGCTTTGCGCTGGGCAGTGGCGCGACGGCAGATGCACCGAGTGGCATGGGCAGCCCGCCGGCTGGCGGGGGTGGCGCGCTGGGCATTGGCTGGTTGATCGGGCTCGCGGCTGCAGTCGGCTTGCTGGCGCGGCGCCGCACCTGACCTGTGTCCTGACAACGCGCAGGCATTCTTTCAGCGTTTGGCGGCAGACGATGGGGCAGCCTGCTTGGCTGGTGGCGAGCCAGGGTTGGCGGTGGTGTTCTCGACGTTCGCGCCAGCCTTGCCTGCGTTGGCGGCAGCGCCGACATTGGCTGGCGACGCGCAACTCACAAAACCGGGCCCCACCGGCATCGGCAAGCCGGCCAGCCTCGCGCGGGTGGCAGCGTCAGGGCTGCCGAATCTGATCAGGATATGGGCCGGACGCAACATGATGACTTTTGCGCTGGTCACGCCCCGCTTCATCAGTGAGGCCAGCGCGGCGTCGGCTGAGCGCTTGTCGTCGAAGCGGCCCAGGTTCAAGCCCGGCTGCAGGTCAGCGGCGTCGCTGATGGTCTCAGCCTCGACTTTGCGACGCTTGAGCTCTTCGCGTTTTCGCTGCAAGGTTTCGGGATCTGTGTAGCGGCCCATGTAGACCATGAAAACGCCGCTGACCTCGGTCTTGCGGGTCTGCCAGCTGCCGGCCGCCACGCCGGCATCGCGCAGCGTTCGCTCGGCGGCCTCGGCATCGGCATCGTTGAACGGTCCGGCTTCCAAGCAGGCCGCCGCGGCAGCTTGGGCCGCCGTTTCGGCTGCCGATGCAGCGGCCGCCATGAGCGCTGCGCTGGCTGCCTGGGGCGGCAGGATTTGTACCGCGCCAGGGTCAACCTGGCGCTGCAACCTTTGAGGCTCGCGCTGCGCTTGTGCGCCTGTCGCGCTGTCGCTGAGCCTGTCAAACCCGCCGAGCAACATGGCCGTCAACAGCAGCGCGTTGGCCAGCAACAGAACCATCGCAACGATTCTCAGCACGATCGCTCCTCGGTCTCGACACTGCGCAGGGTACCGCGCGCAGGTCGCAGGCTGACCTCGCCACTGCGCACGGGCCAGCGCGAGCTGTCGCCGGCGTTGCCAGCCACTTGCAGCCAAAGGGTGCCGCTGTCGTCAACACCGTCGGCCACGCCGCGCGGCAAATCTGGCAAGGTGGTGGTGACGGCGCGGCCTGCCAACAGGTCGCGCTCGGCGAAGCGCTGGCGCAGCGGTGCAAAACCTGAGCGCTCGAAGTCTTGCAAAGCGCGCACCAGCGGCTCTGCCACCCGTGCCAGCGCCTTCGTGGCGCTCAGATCAGGGTCTAGCTCCTGCAAGCATCCATAGCCCCAGCTCGGGTCATCGACACGCTGTGCTACCAGGTTCAGGCCCACGCCGACCACGGCGACGCGCTGCTGGCCAATTTGTATGGTCTCGATCAGGATGCCACCGAGCTTGCGGCCGATGGCTGGCTCGGCCTCAAGTTCGCGCAGCAGCAGATCATTCGGCCACTTGATGCCCAGCCGGGACAACTGTCCAGGGCGTGGCGGGTCCAGGGCTTCGGTCAGTGCCAAGCCAACCGCCAGTGACAGGCCGGACCAGTCTGCGGGGGCCAGCGCCAGCGCCAGCGAGAAGGTCAACGATGCGCCGGCGCTTGACTGCCAGCCCTTGCCTTGGCGGCCACGGCCTTGAGTCTGCTGCTCGGCCACCAAAAGGCAAGGCTGGATATTTGCTGGAAATCGCTTGGCGCGCGCCAGCAGCTCGGTGTTGGTTGACCCGATGCTCGCGACCACCTCGACTGTCAACCCGGGCAACAGCGGACCCAGCTGCTGGCGCAGCATGTCGGTGGCCCAGGCCCATTCGCCTGTGGCTGCGACCGCCTCGTCAGGCCTTTGCCGCACGTTGGTTGCGCTTGGGCGCGAGCATGCTGCCACGGCAGTTCTTGGCGCCACAACGACATTCAAAGCGCTTCTTCAACGCCGGGGTATGGCGCTCTTCGATGACCAAGCCGTAGTCGAAGAAGATTTCCTCGCCGACGGCGATGTCGCGCAGCGCTAGCAGGTAAACCCGACCTGTCTCGTCCTCGGCCTCGCAGTTGGGTGCGCAGGAGTGGTTGATCCACATCGAGTCGTTGCCGCCGACCTTGCCGTCGATCACCAGCTCTTCGTCCAGGTGAAAGTAGAAGGTGTGATCGGGCTGGCTCGGGTCATGGGGATGGCGCCGCAGCGCCTCCGCCCAGGTGATGACCTCGCCGGTGTATTCAATGAAGTTCTCGCCCTTGCGGATGGGCTTTAGCGCAAAGACGCCCTTGCCATGAACCCCGCTTTTGCGCACCTGCAGCTTGCGGCTTGGGTGGCTGGTGACCGTCTTGCTTGCCTTGGCGGTGTTGGCCGCGGCGACGGCAGACTTGCGGGCGGTGGCTGGCACGGCGGCTTTCATTGGGTAAAGTGGTTCCATGGGCGCGTGCATGCACACCTGTGCGAGCGCGCGCGAGAACAGTGGCGGATTGTAGGCATGCCCTACAGTGCGCCCCAAAGGATTCGATCAAACACATGAGCAAGACTCTCATCATTGCCGAGAAGCCCAGCGTGGCACAGGACATCGTCCGCGCGCTGACGCCGTCGGCTGGCAAGTTCGAGAAACACGAAGACCATTTCGAGAACGAGCGCTATGTCGTGAGCTCTGCGGTCGGCCATCTGGTGGAAATCAAGGCGCCGGACGAGTACGACGTCAAGCGCGGCAAGTGGAGTTTCGCCAACCTGCCGGTGGTGCCACTGCACTTTGACCTGGCGCCGATCGACAAGGCCAAGAGCCGCTTGGCCGCCCTGGTGCGCCTGGTCAAGCGCAAGGATGTGACCGCGCTGGTCAACGCTTGTGACGCGGGCCGAGAGGGTGAGCTGATCTTTCGGCTGATCGTGCAGTACGCGGACAATCTCAAGACCCCGCTGGCCAAGCCGATCCGGCGCCTGTGGCTGCAGAGCATGACGCCGCAGGCGATTCGCGACGGCTTCGACCACCTGCGCAGCGACCAACAGATGCTGGGGCTGGCCGATGCCGCGCGCAGCCGCAGCGAGGCCGATTGGCTGGTCGGCATCAACGGCACGCGGGCGATGACCGCCTTCAACTCGCGCGACGGCGGTTTTTTCTTGACCACCGTGGGCCGGGTGCAGACGCCCACGCTGTCGATCATGGTTGAGCGCGAGGAGAAGATCCGCAAGCATGTTTCGCGCGACTATTGGGAGATCAAGGCCGGTTTCATCGTGCCCCCAGGCCCGGGCGACGCCCGGTCCGCCTCCCAAGGGGGTGTCGGGGCCTTGGGGCGGCCCGGCGACCCCGAGGCCGCTGCCGGCAGCTACGAAGGCAAGTGGTTCGACCCCAAGTTCAAGAAGGGCCCGGCCCCGGGCGCGCATCAAGCCGACGCGGCGGACGCGCTGCCAGACCCGGATCGTCGCGCTGACCGACTGTGGAACGAGCGCGACGCCCAGGCGATCCGCAATGCGGTGCTGGGCAAGACCGGCACCGTGACCGAAGAGGCCAAGCCCAGCAGTTCCGCCAGCCCGCTGCTCTACGACTTGACCACGCTGCAGCGCGAGGCCAACAGCCGTTTCGGCTTCTCAGCCAAGACCACGCTCGGACTGGCCCAGGCGCTGTACGAGAAGCACAAGGTCCTGACCTACCCGCGGACCGACTCGCGTGCGCTGCCGGAGGACTATGTGGCCACCGTCAAGCAGACCTTCGAGATGATCGCCGGCGAAGACCTGCCCGGGCCGTTGCGCGAGCTCGCTCAGCATGCGCGCAAGGGCTTGAAAGATGGTTACATCAAGCCGACCAAGCGTGTCTTCGACAACACCAAGGTGTCGGACCACTTCGCGATCATCCCGACCCTGCTCGCACCCAAGAGCCTGACCGAGATCGAGGCCAAGCTCTACGACCTGGTGGTCAAGCGCTTCATCGCGGTGTTCTACCCCTCGGCAGAGTTCATGGTCACGACCCGCATCACGCAGGTCGAAGGCCACCACTTCCAGACCAACGGCAAGGTACTGGTCAATCCAGGTTGGCTCGCGGTCTACGGCAAGGAAGCCCAGGACGAGGATGCCAACCTGGTGCCGGTCAGCCCCAACGAGGCGGTGGTCAACGAGCATGTGGCCGTCAACGCGCTCAAGACCAAACCGCCTGCGCGCTACACCGAGGCGACCCTGCTCAGCGCGATGGAAGGTGCGGGCAAGCTGATTGACGATGACGAACTGCGCGAAGCGATGGCCGAAAAAGGTCTCGGCACGCCTGCCACGCGGGCCCAGGTGATCGAGGGACTGATCGCCGAGAAATACATCCTGCGCGAGGGCCGTGAACTTTGCCCCACAGCCAAGGCTTTTCAGCTGATGACCTTGTTGCGTGGCCTGGATGTCGAAGACCTGACCCGGCCGGATCTGACCGGCAATTGGGAGCACCAACTCGCCGAGATGGAGCAGGGCCGGCTGTCGCGCCAGGCATTCATGACCGACATCGCGGCGATGGCCGAGCGCATCGTGCGCAAGGCCAAGGAGTATGACCGCGACACCATTCCGGGCGATTACGCGACGCTGGCAGCGCCTTGCCCAAATTGCGGTGGCGTGGTCAAGGAGAACTATCGGCGCTTCACCTGCATCGGTGTCGAGGGCGCGAGCTTGAGCGCTGCCAGCGGCAGCGAAAGCGCCGGGGGCTGCGGATTTTCAATCACCAAGATCCCTGCCGGCCGCAGCTTCGAATTGCTCGAGGTCGAGGCTTTTTTGTGCGACCACAAGATCGGGCCGCTGGAGGGTTTTCGCTCCAAGGCGGGCTGGCCTTTCAGCGCCGAGTTGAAATTGGTGCGCGACGACGAGATCAAGAACTGGAAGCTTGAGTTCGACTTCGGCGACGATGCGAAGGGCGCCGATGGCGAGGCCGTGGAGATCGATTTTTCGGGCCAGCCGTCAATGGGCGTGTGTCCCAAATGCAAAGCCCATGTCTATGAGCATGGTGCCAACTACGCCTGCCAGCATGCTGTCAGCGCACCGGTGACATGCGACTTCAAGACCGGCAAGATCATCCTGACACAGCCCATCTCGCATGAGCAGGTGACCAAGCTGTTGGCCATTGGCAAGACCGATTTGCTCGATGGGTTTGTGTCGAACCGTACCAAGCGCAAGTTCAAGGCGATGCTGGTGTGGGACGAGAAAGAGGGCAAGGTGGGATTCGAGTTCGCGCCCAGGGCAGCAGCGGCCGATGGCAAGGGCGCTGCGCCGGCTGCGAGCAGCGATGCCGCCGCAGCCAAAAAAGTGGCTGCGAAAAAAGTGACTGCACGAAAGAAATCGGCAGCACGCTGAGCTGCCGACCCGCGCGCGGTGATCGAGCCCTGGCCGTGTTTGGCTGCGCGACCGGGCGGTTGTCGGCTTGAGGTCAGTGTCTCGCCGAATGCCCGTCACACTGCCGCTGACGGCCTGCACGACGGCGCGTTGCGGGTGCGACTGGCCGCGCCGCCTGTCGACGGCAAGGCCAACGCTCAACTGCTGGGTTGGCTGGCCAGCGAGCTGGGTTGCCCGAAGCGTGCGGTGTCCTTGCTGCGCGGCGACACCTCGCGTCGCAAGCAGGTGCAGATCGACCTGCCCGAGGCGCGGGTCGCGGCCTGGCTGGCCACGTTGAGATGGGCGGGTTGAGCCGCGCCAGAGGCTCGTCTCAGCTGGGGGTCAGCCGGGGGTTAGCCATTGCTGAAGGGCCGGGGCCAGCCCTTGCCAGCCGGGCGCCTCACCGGTAGCGGCCGGTGAACGCAGATCGGCCAGCGGCTCGTCGAGCAGCCACGCGATACCGGCGCTAGCGCTGTCGATCAGCGGCAAGTTCATCGATCCCGCCAGCGATTTCGCGTAACCCGCCAGCCCGGCGCCGCCAAGGATCACCGCGTCTGCACCCCGCGAGGCCTGGCGGCAGGCGTCCCGGAGCAGCGCCAGCGCCGCGTCTGGGTCGGCCGCTAGCGCTGCGCCACTGGGCGCTACGGCATGCACGCCTGCCAAGGCCTGCGCCAAGCCCAGCGTCCGTGCCAGGCGTTCGAGCATCGGCACCCAGGCGGTGCCGCCGGTGACGATGGCAAACCGGCCCATCCGCGCTGCGCTGCGCATTGCAGCCTCGGCGAGGCCGATCACCGGCAAGCCCGTGGCCTCGCGCAGCGCCCAGACTCCCGGGTCGCCGAAGCAGCCTAGCAGCACTGCATCTGCCTGGCCGCCGGCCGCAGCATGTCGCGCCCAGGCGTCGAGGGCTGCGTGGCCGGCAATCGCGAAACTGGCTTCGCTGGCGATGTAGCTGGCGCCCAAGCTGGCGGTCAGCAGGCTCACACTGACCGCCGAATTGCCGCGCTCGGCCAGCAGCGCCTGTGCATGGGCCTGCAGCCGGGCGCTGACCGAAGCCGAGGTGTTGGGGTTGAGGATCAGCAGCCGCTGCACAGGGTGCGCAGGCGTCGAGAGTAGCTCGAGGGTCATGGTTCGATGCGTGGGTCTGGAAGCCGGTCGATCTGCGCCGGCAGCGTCTGATGCGTGTTGAAACGCCGAGGACACTGAGGGCGGCGCGAGGATGGTCTCATCGCTTGCTCACCGGCTGGAGGGTCGGTTGCGGCGGTTGCGGCGGTTCAAGCCTGCGCTGACGCCCCAGGCGATGGCGATCACCAGCAGCGAAAT
>CANFPU010000015.1 GCA_947448955.1 Burkholderiales bacterium | reverse complement strand
GGCACTGTGCGTGCCTCGCTTGCGACGGCCTTGATCACTGGATTGATGGCCGGTTTCATGGCGCTGCCTGCGCTGGCCGACGAAGCGGCGATTCGCAAGAACCTGCCCGAGCGGCTGCCCACGTTCCCCAAGATCGACGAGGTCAGCAAGACGCCGATGACCGGCTTGTACGAGGTGCGCATGGGCACCGAGATCGTCTACACCGACGAGACGGGTCAATTCCTGATCCAGGGCTCGCTGATCGACACCAAGACCCGTGCCGACCTGACCCAGGCTCGCATCGACAAGCTGACGGCGATCGATTTCGCCACCTTGCCGTTCAAGGATGCGGTGGTGATCAAGCAGGGCAGTGGCGCGCGCAAAGTGGTGGTCTTCGCAGATCCCAACTGCGGTTATTGCAAGCGCTTGGAAAAAGACATGCTCACACTCAAGGATGTATCGATCTACACCTTCGTGCTGCCGATCCTGGGACCAGACTCGACCACCAAGTCGCGCGACATCTGGTGTGCCAAGGACCCTGGCAAGGCTTGGCGAGCCTGGATGGTCGACGGCCAAGTGCCTGCCAAGGCCTTGGCCAACTGCGACACGGCCGCACTCGAGCGCAACAGCGAGATGGGCCGCAAGTACAAGGTTCAGGGCACGCCGGCGTTGGTGTTTGAGGACGGTTCGCGATCACCCGGTGCGATGCCAGCGGCGCAGATCGAATCGCGCCTGGTCGCAGCCGTTAAGAAGGGTTGACCAGCGGTGCCGGGTTTGCGCCAGCGCGGCGACAATCAGACCTCATGAGCCAAGCCGCCGTCTACCAACCGCCCTTGTCCGATACCGCCCGCCTGCTCGGGCATCTGGGGCTCGTGCCCTTCGTGTTGGGCGCAGCACTGGTCTGGGTCGTCAACGCCGAGGCCCATCCTTATGCGACGCTGGCGCTGTCGGCTTTCGCCGCAGTGGTGGTGTCGTTTCTGGGCGGTATCCACTGGGGCATCGGTTTTCGGCTCAGTGCACCGCCGGCCTCGCTGTTCGTCTGGGGAATCGTGCCCTCGCTGGCGGCTTGGGTGGCGGTGATGATGCCGGCATCGGCCGGATTGGTTGTGCACGGCGTGATGCTGCTGGTGTGCTATGCGGTGGATCGCAGGATCTACCCAACCCAAGGTCTGGCGCATTGGCTGACCTTGCGGTTCCGCTTGTCGGCAGTGGCCGCGCTGAGCTGTTTTCTGGGCGCCGCCGGCACCTGACGGCAGACGCACCAGGACTCCTGACTGCCTGACCCACGCTGCGAGCCCGGATGATTGCCTACCGCGTCGATGTTGCCGATACCCACAGTCACCATTTCCGCGTCACGCTGACCATCGCTCGTCCGGATGCTGAGCAACGGCTGTCCTTGCCTGTGTGGATTGCCGGCAGCTACATGGTTCGAGAGTTCGGCCGCCACCTTTCGGGGCTGACTGCGCGCCAGGGCCGACGCGACCTGCCGATCGAGCAGCTTGACAAGACCAGCTGGCGCGTTCAATGCACAGGGCTTGCTGCGCTCACGGTCAGCTACCGGGTCTATGCGTTTGACCATTCGGTGCGCACGGCCTTTCTCGATGCGCGCCGAGGCTTCTTCAACAGCTCCAGTCTGTGCCTGCGGGTCGAGGGCCGCGACGCCGAACCGCACCGTTTGGGCTTCGGTCGGCTGCCCGCGGGTTGGCGGGTAGCGACCGCGATGCCGGTCGCGCCGGGCGGCCTTGGCCTGGCGTTTGAGGCGGCTGACTACGATGAACTGGTCGACCACCCGGTCGAACTGGGCGATTTTTGGCGTGGCAGCTTCCAGGTGGGCAGCGTCGACCACGAAGTCGTCGTCGCCGGTGCATTGCCGGGCTTTGACGGCCAACGTCTGCTGGTCGACGCGCGCCGCATTTGCGAGCGCCAGATCGCCTTCTGGCATGCCGACGCGGCCCCGCCATTCGATCGTTATGTCTTCCTGCTCAACGCGGTGACTGAGGGCTATGGCGGGCTGGAGCACCGAGCCAGCACCGCGTTGATTGCCGCGCGCCGCGATTTGCCGCGCGAGCGGCCCGAGCTTGCGGGCGGCGCGCTCCCCGACGGCTACCTCAGGTTGCTAGGGTTGATCAGCCATGAGTATTTCCACACCTGGAATGTCAAGCGGCTCAAACCGATCGAATTGGCGCGAATCGACCACCAGCGTGAAAACTACACCCGGCTGCTCTGGTTCTTCGAGGGCTTCACCTCTTATTACGATGACTTGATGTTGCTGCGCTGTGGCTTGATCGACCCGGCGCGTTACCTCAAGCTGTTGGCCAAGACGATCAACGCGGTCGCCACCACGCCCGGCCGCAAGGTGCAGAGCGTGGCCGAATCCAGTTTCGACGCCTGGGTCAAGTACTACCGAACCGACGAGAACACGCCGAATGCCACGGTGAGCTATTACCTCAAGGGTTCGCTGGTCGCGCTGTGCTTCGATCTGACCTTGCGCCAATCTGGCGCCAGCCTCGACGAGGTGATGCGCGGCTTGTGGCAGCGCAGTGACGGTGGGCCGATCAGCGAGGCCGATATCGTCGAAGTGCTCGGCGCTGTGGCAGGCCGCAGCCTGGCCCGCGAGTTGAACGACTGGGTGCACGGCACCGACGAATTGCCGGTGGCCGAGTTGCTGCAGTCCTTCGGGGTTGAGCTGCGACCCGAGCGTGCTGGTTTTGCCGCCGGGCTGGGTCTGCGGCTGAGCGAACAAGCGGTCAGCGGAGTCCAGGTTCAGGCGGTGTTGGCCGACAGCGCCGCGGCCGCGGCCGGTCTGGCTGCAGGCGACGAGTTGTTGGCCGTGGACGGTTGGCGCATTCGGCGGCTCGACGAGGCGCTTGCCTGGGTTTGCAGTGACCAGCCTTTCGACCTGCTGCTGGTGCGCGATCAGCGGGTGATGACGCGGCGTGTCAAGCCCGATGCCTTGTCGGCGCTGGCCCACACGGTGTCGCTGCACTTGCACGACAAGCCGGGCCGCGCGGTGGCCGAGCGCCGACGTGCCTGGTTCGAGTCTTGACCCTGGCCGCGCCCGGCGCGCAAGGCTCTGGGCGCTGACGGCTGGCATCGCGCTGCTGCACCTGCTGCTGGTTGAGCGCCTGCTCGATCAAGTCGGGACAGCAGGCGACAAGCCGCCGCCCCGAATCGAGGTTGCATTCGTTCGCGAGTTGATCGCTGCACCGCCGGCGCCGGCCGTGCGGACCCAGCGGCCGGCAGCGGCTCGGCCTCCGGCACCGGCGGCCTCGGATGTGGCGTCTGAGCCCGCGGCGATCGTGGTGCCGGTGACCGAAGTAGCGCTGGCAGCGGCCGATGCGAGCGCTGCCGCGCCAAAGGTGGTGCCGGCGCCGGCTGTCGCACCGCCGACGCCTGAGCCCGTCCCCGTCCCCGACCCGATGGCAACGCCGGTGGCAGCCGCCGCATTGGCAAGTGCCGCATCGGCAAGTGCCGCGGCTTTCGAATGGCCGCCGTCGACGCAGATGAACTATCGCTTGACCGGCTATTACCGCGGTGCCATCGACGGCAGTGCCCGGGTTGAGTGGCTGCGCGCTGGCCAGCGCTACCAAGTCAGAATGGGCACCTCTGTGGGGCCGATGTTGTCACGCAACATCGTCAGTGAAGGCGAAATTGGTGACGCCGGTTTGGTGCCGCGCCGCTTTGATGGCGAGCAGAAGGTCTTGTTTCGCGCGGCACGGCGCTGGTCGCTGCGCTTCGAACCGGATCGCGTCGTGCTGTCTGATGGGCGCGAGGTCGACACCTTGCCCGGTGCCCAGGACGAGGCCAGCCAGTTCGTGCAGCTCACCTGGTTGTTCAGCACGCAGCCCGAGCGGCTGCAAGTGGGCCGGTCGGTCGAACTGCCGCTGGCGATCAGCCGCAAGCTCGAGCGCTGGATCTACGACGTCGTGGCCGAGGAGTTGCTGCAGTTTACGTTCGGTGCGGTGCCGACTTTCCATGTCAAGCCTCGGCGTGAGGCCAGCGGCGGCGACCTCAGTGCAGAGATCTGGATTGCGCCGACGCTGCAATATCTGCCCGTGCGCATCCTGATCCGACAACCACCGGACAGCTGGGTCGACCTGAGCTTGATCTCGCCGCCTTTGCAGGCATCGGCGGTGCCGCCGGCACGCTGACGATCCTGGGCTTTCGGGTAGATTGCTGACATCTCTTCAACCCAGGCCCCTCATGACCTACGAAAATATCCTCACCGAAGTGCGCGGTGACGGCGCTTGCCGCACCGGACTGATCACCTTGAACCGTCCGAAGGCGCTGAACGCGCTGAACGACGAACTGATGGACGAGTTGGGGGCCGCGCTCAAGGCTTTCGACGCCGACCCGGGCGTCGGCTGCATCGTGATCACTGGCGGCGACAAGGCATTTGCCGCCGGGGCCGACATCAGCGTGTTGGCCAAGCACAGCTTTGTCACCGCTTACACCCAGGACCTGGTCACTCGCAATTGGGAGGCCATACGCTCAGTGCGCAAGCCGGTGATTGCCGCAGTGGCAGGTTTTGCGCTGGGTGGTGGTTGCGAGTTGGCGATGATGTGCGACATCGTCATCGCTGCCGACAACGCCAAGTTTGGCCAGCCCGAGATCAAGCTCGGCATCATCCCCGGCGCCGGTGGCACCCAACGTTTGCCGCGCGCGGTTGGCAAGTCCAAGGCGATGGACATGGTGCTGACCTCGCGCATGATGGAGGCTGCCGAGGCCGAGCGTGCGGGGTTGGTGTCGCGCGTCGTGCCGGCAGACAAACTGCTCGATGAGGCACTGGCTGCGGCTCAGGTCATCAACCGTCTGGGCGGGCCCAGCATGATCGCGGCGAAGGAGTGCGTGAACCGCGCTTTCGAGGGCACGCTGTCCGATGGGGTGATGTACGAGCGTCGGCTGTTCCACGCCTTGTTCGCCACCGAGGATCGGCAAGAAGGCATGGACGCCTTCCTCAACAAGCGCAAGCCTGCGTTCACCCGTCGCTGAACCGCTGCCTAAGCGCTGCTGAAGCGCCGCCGGGGCCTCATGTTTCGGGCTGCCGGTGGCCACCCCCCAGTCTGATGATCGGGCTCAAAGCGCCCAAAACTTCTCAGAATCTGCTTTCACAAGCCTGTGTAAGTCTCTATTTTTAAATGCCTATTGGCCTTGTTTTTGACTTTCAAGACCACGGCTAAGTGATTGATTTTATTGATTGTTTGTAGCGCTCACCGCTGCCAGTCCCCATTTTTTGCGTTAAAGTGGAGGTTCGTGGGATTTAGTGGGCAAAAGTGGCGCATTTCGTTTTTCAAGGCGCGTCTGCACTGACGTTGGATGGCAAGGGGCGGATGGCTGTCCCGGTTCGCCATCGCGACGCTTTGGCCGCTTTGTCTGCGAACCAACTCACACTGACCCAGCACCCGGTGGGTTGTCTGCTGGTTTTTCCGCGCCCGAACTGGGAAAGTTTTCGGACCCAGTTGCTCGGTTTGCCGATGGAGGCTGACGGCTGGCGGCGCTTCTTCGTCGGCAGTGCGGTCGATGTCGAGGTCGATTCGGCGGCACGCCTGCTGGTGCCGCCAGAACTACGGGCGATGGCAGGGCTCGACAAGGATGTGCTGTTGCTGGGCATGGGCCAGCGGCTGGAGCTGTGGGACGCCAACCGTTACGCCGCGCACCAAGCGCAGGTGATGGCTGCAGGGATGCCCGACGCGATCAAGAGCTTCGTCTTCTGATGCTTCAGGACACCGACTGGCAGCACCGGACCGTCTTGCTGAGCGAGGCGATCGATGCGGTCTTTCACCGTCTTGACGGCGTCTACGTCGACGGTACTTACGGTCGCGGTGGCCACAGTCGCGCGCTGCTGGCACGCTTGGCGCCGACCGGACGACTGCTGGCTTTCGACAAAGACCCGGAGGCGGTGGCGGCTGGCCAGGCTTTGGCGGCCGCCGACAGGCGTTTTGCGATCCTGCACGACAGCTTTGCGGACATGGCCGAGGCTCTGTCTGCATGCGGCTTGAGCCGGGTCGACGGCGTGTTGCTCGATCTGGGTGTGAGCTCGCCGCAGATTGACAACCCCGAACGGGGGTTCAGCTTCCGCTTCGATGCGCCACTCGACATGCGAATGGACACCAGCCGCGGCGAAACCGCGGCGGATTTTCTGGCCCGCGCCTCTGAGCGCCAAATAGCGGAGGTCATCAGTGACTACGGCGAAGAACGGTTTGCTGTACCGATTGCAAAGGCGATTGTTGCTGGCCGGGAAGGCGGTGCAGCGGTCCGAACCACCTTCGAGCTGTCCCAAATCGTGGCTCGTGCGGTCAAGACCCGTGAGCCGGGCCAAAACCCCGCCACGCGCACCTTTCAAGCGCTTCGGATTCATGTCAATGCCGAGCTCCAAGCGCTTGAGCGGGGATTGAGTGCCGCGCTGGGCCTGTTGGCACCCGGTGGGCGGTTGGCGGTGATCAGCTTCCACTCTCTCGAAGACCGCATCGTCAAGACTTTCATCGCGCGCGAGAGTCGGGAACAGGTTGATCCTCGCGCGCCCAGCCTTTACGCCCCGCCCAAGGTGATGAAGCTGTTGGCGCTCGGCCGCATCAAGGCCTCGGAAGCCGAGGTGCGTGCCAATCCACGCGCCCGTTCGGCCACCTTGCGGGTGGCTGAACGCAGTGTCCTGCAGGACGTTTCAGTATGACGCGTTGGAACATTCTGTTGCTGCTGGTGTTGACGGCCAGTGCGCTGGTGCTGGTCAAGACAGCGTATGACGCACGTCGCTTGTTCAGCGAGATTCACCGCGCCGAGACCGAGGCACTGCGGCTCGAAGGCGAACATCGGCGGCTGGAGGCTGACCGGCAACTGCAGGCGACCAATATGCGGGTCGAGCGCGCCGCGCGCGAACGCTTGAAGATGAGCGTGGCGACGCCGGCGGTGACGATGTACGAAGGCCAGCAGGGATCCCCGGCCAGTGCGGCGCTCGGGCGCACGGGGGTGGGCTGGTGAAGAAGACGCCAAGCTCCGCCAGTGTGCGTGGTGTCAACTACGCCAGCAGCCCCTTGCTGGCCAGCAAGACGCCCAAGTGGCGCAGCCGCCTGGTTGTCGCTGGCTTCGGCGTGTGCTTTGCCGGCTTGCTTGGGCGCGCTGGCTACATCCAGCTCATCGGACCTGAATTCTTCCAGAAGGAAGGCGAAAAGCGATACGCCCACACGCTGGAGGTCCCCGCCACGCGAGGCCGCATTGTCGACCGCGGTGGGCAGCTATTGGCCACCAGCGTGCCGGTGCCCAGTGTCTGGGCCATCCCCAAGGAGTTTCAGGCCAGCGTCGGCCAGCGCGCTCAATTGGCACAACTGCTGGGCATGGCGCCGCAGGAACTCGATGCCAAGCTCACCAGTGGCGGCGGCAATTTCGCCTGGCTGAAGCGCCAGATCGAGGTCGAGGCCTGGACCAAGATCCAGGCCTTGGGGCTCAAGGGGCTGCACCAGACCCGCGAATACCGTCGCCGCTATCCCGAGGGCGAGTCGGCTGCGCATGTGGTGGGTTTCACCAACGTCGAGGACCAAGGCCAGGAAGGCATTGAACTGGCCTTCCAGAAGCAGTTGCAGGGCCACAACGGCGCTCGCGGCGTTCTGCAGGACCGGCTCGGCCGGGTGATCGAAGACCAGGGTACCTACATCGAGCCCACCGATGGTGCCGAGATCTCGCTGTCGGTCGATGCCAAGGTCCAGTATTTCGCCTATCGGCGGGTCCGCGACGCGGTGGCCGAGCACAAGGCCAAGGCTGGCAGCGTCGTGGTGCTCGATGTCCAGACCGGTGAAGTGCTGGCGTTGGCCAATTACCCGAGCTATGACCCGGGCGAGCGTGGTCGGCGAAGTGGTGAGCAACTGCGCAACCGGGCGCTGACCGACATCTTCGAGCCCGGTTCGACGGTGAAGCCGCTGGTCATGGCGTTGGCGTTGGAGACCGGTCGCGTCAAGCCCGAGACCGTGCTGAACACCGCCCCGGGCAGTGTGGTGGTCAGCGGCATCCCTATCAAGGATGCGCACGGTCACGCAGCATTGTCAGCACGCGAGGTGATCCAGAAAAGCAGCAACATCGGCATTGCGCGCATTGCCATGACGATGTCACCGCACGAACTCTGGGAGTTGTACTCGGCGGTGGGCTATGGCCAGAAGCCGCAGATCAGCTTTCCTGGCGCCGTGACCGGCCGGCTACGGCCCTACAAGACTTGGCGGCCCATCGAGCAAGCCACCATGGCCTACGGCTACGGCTTGTCGGCGTCGTTGTTGCAAATGGCGCAGGCCTACACCGTCTTCGCGCGTGATGGCGAAATGGTCCCGGTCAGCATGCTCAAGCAGGACCACCCGGTCAACGGCCGACGGGTGCTTTCGGCGCAGACCGCGCATGAAATCCGCACCATGTTGCAGTTGGCTGCAGGTCCGGGCGGCACCGCGCCACTGGCGCAGACCATGGGCTATTCGGTCGGTGGCAAGAGCGGTACCGCCCACAAGCAGGAAGGCCGCGGTTACGCCACCAACAAGTACCGGTCCTGGTTTGTCGGCATGGCGCCCATCGGCAAGCCGCGGATCATCGTTGCGGTGATGGTCGATGAACCGACCAACGGCAAGTATTTCGGCGGCGATGTGGCCGCGCCGGTGTTCAGTCAGGTGGTTCAGCAGACGCTTCGCATGATGAACGTCGCGCCCGACCTCGACGTCACGTCAGGCGTGGTGGCCCATGCGATGCCCGCCGAGCGGGAGAGCTTTTGATGGCGCCCACGCTGTCAGGCGTTGCTGAGGCCAGGACTTGGCTAACCCAGCGCTTGGGTCAGTCGGGCGAGTCGGGCGTTGATCGGTTACGCACTGACAGCCGCCTGCTGCGGCCAGGCGATGCCTTCATCGCGTGGCCGGGTTACGCCAGTGACGGCCGGCGCTATGTGAGCTCGGCGTTGGCCGCCGGCGCTGCCGCCTGCTTGTTCGAGGCCGAGGGTGCCGATTCCTTTGAATTTGATGCCAACGACCCGCGTCTTGCCAGCCTGACCGGCCTGAAAGCCGCGACCGGCCCGCTCGCCGCGGCCTGGTTTGGCGAGCCGGCCCGCGCGTTGCAGGTGATCGCCGTGACGGGCACCAATGGCAAGAGCAGCACGGCTTGGTGGACAGCGCAGGCGCTGTCCGCATTGGGCCAGCGATGCGGACTGGTCGGCACGCTGGGGATTGGCGAGCCGCCGCTTCGAGACTCGCCCTCGACCCTGGTTCACAACGGCCTGACCACACCTGACCCGGTCGCACTGCAGCTCGCCTTGCGCCGCATGGCCGACGCCGACTTTGTCGCTTGTGCGATCGAGGCCTCGTCGATCGGCCTCGCCGAGCACCGCTTGGCCGGCACGCAGATCTCGGTGGCGCAGTTCAGCAACTTCACCCAGGATCACCTCGATTACCACGGTGACATGACGGCTTACTGGGCCGCCAAACGCACACTGTTCGGCAGCCCGGGACTGCGGGCTGCGGTGGTCAACCTCGACGACCCGCAAGGTGCCGCCCTGGCGCGCGAATGCGCTGACGCCGGACTTGACCTGTGGACCACCGCCGTAGCCGGTACGGCGCGCTTGCAGGCCCGTGATCTAGGCTATGTCGACGGCGGCTTGGCGTTCACCTTGGTCGAGGGTCAATCCAGGCTGGCGGTGCGCAGCCGCCTGGTCGGTGATTTCAACGTCAGCAATTTGTTGGCGGTGCTCGGCGCGCTGCGAGCGCTGGGGGTGGATCTGGACCGCGCGGTGGCTGTGCTGCCACAGCTCACACCCGTGCCAGGACGGATGGAGCGCGTGGCTGCCCGCCCCGGCCAGCCCGAAGTGGTGGTCGACTTCGCCCACACGCCGGATGCCCTCGACAAAGTGTTGACAGCCTTGCGCCCGCTGGCTGTGGCGCGCGGCGGCAGGCTGTGGTGCCTGTTTGGCTGTGGCGGCAACCGCGACGCCAGCAAGCGGCCGCTGATGGGCGCGATGGCCGGGCGCTTGGCCGACCGCATCGTGTTGACCAGCGACAACCCCCGCGATGAGAACCCGGCCGCGATCCTGGCGCAAATCCGTGCCGGGATCGCCGATTTGGCACAGGTCGAGGTGATCGAAGACCGCCGTGCAGCCATCGACCACGCGATCGACCAGGCCGGCGCTGCAGACCTGCTGCTGCTGGCAGGCAAGGGCCACGAGGATTACCAGGAGTTGGCGGGTGTCAAGCGACCTTTCGCCGACCAGCAAATCGCCGCTCAAGCGCTGGCCCGAAGGGGTTTGCCGTGACCGCGATGATGACCTTGGCCCAACTCCAAGCCTTACTGCCGGGTTCGACACAGGTCGGTGACGGCGAGACGCCGTTGCTGCGGGTGCACAGCGACACCCGCAGCGTGCAGGCGGGCGACTTCTTTGTCGCGTTGCGCGGCGATCGCTTCGATGCCCACAACTACCTGGATCAAGCCCGTGCTGCAGGCGCTGTTGCGGCATTGGCTGAGCGGGGATTGGTGGAGTCCGGCCTGAGTGGGCTGCTGGTCCCTGACACGCTGGCCGCGCTGCAGCAGATCGCCACGGCCTGGCGGGCCCGTCTGAAGCTGTCGCTGATCGCGGTGACGGGCAGCAATGGCAAGACCACCGCGACGCAGATGATCGCGTCGATCCTGCGCGCCTGGGTTGGCGACGCGGCATTGGCCACCGCCGGCAATTTCAACAACCACATCGGCCTGCCGCTGACCGTGTTGAGGCTGCGGCAAGACGCGGCGGTCTGGCACCGCGTCGCGGTGCTGGAAATGGGCATGAACCACCCCGGCGAGATCGCACAGCTCTCGGCGATCGCGCAAGCCACAGTGGCGTTGGTCAACAACGCCCAGCGTGAGCACCAGGAGTTCATGCACACGGTGCAAGCCGTGGCGCAAGAGAACGGCGCGGTGATCACGGCGCTGGCAGCCGATGGCATCGCGGTCTACCCGGCTGACGATGCCCATGCTGCGGTCTGGCGTGCGCTGGCCGGACCCCGACGCAGCATCAGCTTTGCCCTCACCGGCGCTGCCGATGTGACCTTGGATACGACGTCGTCACCCGCTTGGGTCAGTGATGCCGGCGGTGGTCATTGGCAGCTTCGGGTGAACACACCGGTCGGCGCGACCAGCTTGCGATTGCATATCCCTGGGCGCCATAACCTGCACAACGCGTTGGCAGCCACTGCTGCCGCGTTGGCCGCAGGTGTTCCGTTGGCCGCGGTGGCGCAGGGCCTGGCCAGCTTCCGCCCAGTGGCGGGCCGCTCCCGCCTGTTGTCGCTGCGCTGGGCTGGCCGTGAGGTCAGTCTGGTGGACGACAGCTACAACGCCAACCCAGATTCGGTGCGTGCCGCGATTGACGTGCTGGCCGCGCTGCCCGGCCCTCGCTGGCTGGTGTTGGGAGACATGGGCGAGGTCGGCGACCGGAGTTCGGACTTCCATGCCGAGGTGGGCGCTTACGCGCGTGCCGCGGGGATCGAAAAGCTTTGGGCCGTCGGGCAGGCTTGTCTTGATGCGGCACAGGCTTTCGGGCCTGACGCGCTGCACTTCGCCGATGCGCCGGCCGTGATTGCCGCCATTGCGCAGGCTCCTGCCGTCGGTGCGGTACTGGTCAAGGGATCGAAATTCATGCACATGCCCACGGTGGTGGTGGCCCTGCAGCAGCACGCTTTGGAAGGGCTTGATCATGTTGCTTAGTTTGAGTCAGTGGCTGCTGGCGCAGTTTCCCGAATGGGGCTTTTTGCGTGTGTTCCAGTACCTGACCTTTCGCGCCGTGATGTCGGCGATGACCGCACTGTTGATCGGTCTGTCGTTCGGACCGATGGTGATCCGCAAGCTCACCGAATTGAAGATCGGTCAGCCGATCCGCGACTACGGCATGCAGTCGCACCTGGTCAAGAGCGGCACGCCGACGATGGGCGGTGTGCTGATCCTGATCGGCGTGGGCGTGGCGACGCTGTTGTGGTTCGATTGGAGCAACCGCTTTGTCTGGGTCGTGATGCTGGTGACCTTCGGCTTCGGTGCCGTGGGTTGGGTCGATGACTGGCGCAAAGTGGTCAACAAAGACCCCGAAGGCATGCGCTCGCGCGAGAAGTTCTTCTGGCAGTCGCTGATCGGCGGCGTCGCCGCGCTTTATCTGGCGTTCTCGGTGTCGGAGACGACCAACCTTCGGGTGCTGGAGTTGTTCGCGCGCTGGATTCAAAGCGGGTTTTCCAACGATCTGCCGCCCAAGGCTGACCTGATGCTGCCGTTTTTCAAGACCGTCAGCTACCCGCTGGGGGTGTACGGTTTCATTGCGCTGACCTATTTCGTGATTGTGGGCACCAGCAACGCGGTGAACTTCACTGACGGGCTGGACGGTCTGGCGATCATGCCGGTCGTGATGGTGGGCAGTGCGCTGGGCATTTTTGCCTATGTCGTTGGCAATTCGGTCTACAGCAGGTACTTGCTGTTTCCTTACATTCCGGGGGCCGGTGAATTGCTGATCTTCTGCGGCGCTGTGGCAGGCGCTGGGTTGGCGTTTCTTTGGTTCAACGCCCACCCGGCGCAGGTGTTCATGGGTGACGTGGGTGCGCTGGCGCTGGGTGGTGGCCTGGGCACGGTCGCTGTGATCACCCGGCAGGAGATCGTGCTCGGTGTGATGGGCGCCGTCTTTGTTGCCGAAGTCTTGTCGGTGATGCTGCAGGTGGGCTGGTTCAAGTACACCAGAAAGCGCTTCGGCGTGGGCCGGCGCATCTTCAAGATGGCGCCTTTGCACCACCACTTCGAGAAGAGCGGCTGGACAGAGACCCAGGTCGTGATCCGGTTCTGGATCATCACGATGCTGTTGTGCCTGATCGGTCTGGCCAGTCTGAAGCTGCGGTGATCGAAACATGACGCCATTGGTTGACCTCCACGTGCTGGTACTGGGCCTCGGGAACTCCGGCCTGGCGATGGCACGTTGGTGCGCCAGCCGGGGCGCAAAGGTTCAAGTCTGGGATTCTCGCGAAGACCCGCCTCAGGCGGCGTTGCTGCGCGAGACCTTGCCCGAGATCGGCCTGCACAGCGGCCTGCCGGGTGTGGTCGATCTCGCTGGCGTGCAACTGCTGCTCAAGAGCCCGGGCCTGGCGCCCGGCGATGAGCGGATCGCACCCTTGCTGGCCGCGGCGCAGGCTCAGGGCATCGCGGTGGCCGCAGAGCTAGACCTTTTTGTCGCCGCGCTGGCCGAGCTCAAGGCTGAGCGAGGATACTCACCCAAGCTGTTAGCGATCACCGGCACCAACGGCAAAACCACGACCACCGCGATGTGTGCTTTGCTGGTGGGTCGATGCGGTTTACGGGTCGCGGCAGCCGGCAACATCGGGCCGACGATGCTCGACACGCTGGCCCAGGCACTGGCCTTGGAGCCGGCGCAGCCTGTCCAGGTCGTGGAGACTGGCCTGCCGGTCTCAGCTTGCGAAGCATCGATCAATGCGTCGATCTTCGGGGCAAGCGCTGAGCCGGTCTGTCATCCGGTCACTGAGCTGATCACCGAGCTGATTACCGAGCTGACTACCGAGCTGACCGTCGGTCCAACCGCCGAGCCGATCGAGCCGGCGGCCGACGTCGCCGAGGCGACCGATGCGCTGACGGTCTTGGATCCGGCGGGCTCCTGCCGCTCGCCCGTCGGGCCGGTGTTCGAGCATCTGCCTGAGGTCTGGGTGCTCGAGCTGTCGAGCTTCCAGCTTGACGGCATGCAGGACTTCGAGCCTGACGCCGCGACCTTGCTCAATCTCAGCCCGGACCACCTGGATTGGCATGGATCGATGGCTGCTTATGCTGAGGCCAAGGCGAAGGTCTTTGGCGAGCGAAGCGTGATGGTCATCAATCGTGATGACCTGCAGGTCGAAGCCATGGTGCCGGCACCTGTGACCGTCAAAGGTGGCCGAGGCCGACCCACACGATCGGTTGGTCGCAAGGTGTTTCGTTTCGGACTGGATGCACCGCAGCGGCCTGGTGATTTCGGTCTGGTGGTCGAGAACGGCATCGCCTGGTTGGTGCGTGCGCGTGAGGTCGACGAAACGCTCAAGCGTCGCCGTGGGGAAGATCAGGATGAAGAGATCTACCTGCAGCGGTTGATGCCAGCCGACGCACTGCGCGTGCGAGGCCGGCATAACGCCGCCAACGCGTTGGCGGCCTTGGCGCTGGCTTGCGCGATCGATTGCCCCTTGGCGCCGATGCTGCACGGTCTGCGCGAGTACCGCGGTGAGCCGCACCGGGTTGAGTTTGTCGCCCGAGTTGGCGGTGTCGAGGTCTTCGACGACAGCAAGGGCACCAATGTTGGCGCCACCGTGGCGGCGTTGCTGGGCCTGGGGGCCGATCAGGCTCCGGCCAAATTGCTGGCGATTTTGGGCGGCGACGGCAAGGGCCAGGATTTCTCTGCGCTGACCCAACCTGTGGCCTGGCATGCCAGGGCGGTGGCCTTGATCGGACGGGATGCCGGCACGATCGATGCCGCGTTGGCCGCCGATCCTGCCTCGGCCGGTGTGCCGCGCCAACGCCATGACAGCCTGGAGGGCGCCGTGAATTGGTGCTTCGACCAGGCGCAGGCCGGTGATGCGCTGTTGCTGAGCCCGGCTTGTGCCAGCCTGGACATGTTCCGCAACTACGGTCACCGGGCCGAGGTGTTTGTGGCGGCGGTGCGGGCGCGGGCCGCCGAGCGCGGCGAGGCGGTGCTGTGAGCAAGCTGGCTCAGGCGATCGGCCTCGCGCCCTGGATGCAGCGCCTGCAGGCTTGGCGCAGTGAGCGCGAGAACCGCTTGCCGATCCGCAATTGGGATGGCCAGGCGATCGATCAACCGACCCGGATCGCTGGCTTTGACCCGGCGCTGGTGTGGTGCGTGGTCGGATTGCTGACCCTGGGCCTGGTGATGGTCTATTCGGCCAGTGTCGCGCTGCCCGACAGTCCCAAGTACGCGCGCTATTCGCCCACCTTCTTTCTGAACCGTCACGCGCTGTCCTTGGGCATCGCGTTTGTGGCTGCGCTCCTCGCGGTGCAGGTGCCGGTCAAGGTCTGGGAGAAGTGGGCCTCCAGGATTTTTTTGCTGTCGCTGCTGCTGCTCGCGGTGGTGCTGATTCCGCATGTCGGCAAGGGTGTGAACGGTGCACGGCGCTGGCTGCCCTTGGGGGTGATGAATTTTCAGCCCAGCGAATTGGCCAAGTTGGGTATGGCGATGTACGCGGCCAGCTACATGGTCCGTAAGATGGACGTCAAGGAGCGGTTCATCCAGGCGGTGTGGCCGATGGCGCTGGCGCTGGCTTTTATCGGTGTGTTGCTGTTGGCCGAGCCTGACATGGGCGCCTTCGTCGTGATCGCGCTGATGGCGCTGGGTGTGTTGTTCATGGGTGGCGTGAACGGCAAGATGTTCTTTCTCAGTCTCGCAGTGCTGCTGGCTGCGTTCGTGTTGATGATCGCCACCAGCCCGTTCCGGCGCGAGCGCATCTTGGCGTTCATGAGCCCCTGGGATCCGGTCTATTCGGCAGGCAAGGGTTACCAACTGACGCACTCGCTGATCGCCTTCGGCCGCGGCGAGTTTTTCGGGCAAGGCTTGGGCGGCAGTGTCGAGAAACTCCATTACCTGCCTGAGGCCCACACCGATTTCTTGATGGCGGTGATCGGCGAGGAGTTGGGTTTCCTGGGTGTTGCCTTAGTGATCCTGGCTTTTTTCTGGCTCATCCGGAGGGTTTTCGTGATCGGTCGTCAGGCCGTGGCGATGGACCGGGTCTTTGCGGGGCTGATGGCGCAAGGCATCGGCATCTGGATTGGCGGCCAGACCTTGATCAACATGGGTGTCACGCTGGGTGTGTTGCCGACCAAAGGCCTGACGCTGCCGCTGCTGAGTTACGGCGGATCGGCAATCCTGATGAACATGATCGCCCTAGCAATCGTCGTCCGCGTGGATATTGAGAACAGACAGCTCATGCGCGGAGGCCGCGCATGAGCGCCCGGCCCGGCACGGGCAGGGCGGCTGCGCAAAGCGCAGTGTGGCTGCTCCGGCAGAGCCAGAACAGACAGCTCATGCGCGGAGGCCGCGCATGAGCGCCCGGCCCGGCACGGGCAGGGCGGCTGCGCAAAGCGCAGTGTGGCTGCTCTGGCGAAGCCAGAATCGCCAATTGATGTGCGGAGGCCGCGCATGATGCCCCACCTCGTGATCATGGCCGCTGGCACCGGCGGCCACATCATTCCCGGGATCGCGGTCGCCCGCGAGCTGCAGCGTCGCGGCTGGAGCGTGAGCTGGCTGGGCACCACCACCGGCATGGAAAATCGACTGGTGCCACCGACCGGTATCGCACTGGACCGCTTGGCCTTCAGCGGCATGCGCGGCAAAGGCTGGCGACACAGCGTGGGCGGTGGACTGCGGCTGATCCGCGCCTTCTGGGACGCTGCGGCTGTACTGCGCCGACGCGGCGCCAGCGCGGTGCTGGGCATGGGTGGCTATGTTTGTTTGCCCGGCGGCCTGATGGCTGGCCTGCTGCGCAAGCCGCTGCTGTTGGTCAATGCGGACGCTGCGCTGCTGTTGTCGAACAAGGTCTTGCTGCACTTCGCTGACCGCGTGGCCTTTGGGTTCGAGGGCCCTGCCGCAGCAGTCCGGCAAGGCCTGGTCACCGGCAATCCGGTGCGCGCTGAGATCGAGGCGCTGCCGGCGCCGGCCGAGCGATTTGCCGGCCGCAGTGGGCCTTTGCAGTTGCTGGTCGTGGGCGGCAGCTTGGGTGCGCAGGTGCTCAACCAGACGCTGCCAGCCGCGCTGGCGCTGATGCCTGCCCAGCAGCGGCCGCGGATCGTGCACCAGACCGGCACGCCTCAACTCGATGCGGTGCGCGCCGCCTATGCGCGCCATGGCGTTGAGGCTGAGGTCTTGCCTTTCATCGACGACATGGCCGCGCGGCTGGCGGTCTGCGACTTGATCGTCTGCCGCGCTGGCGCGGTCACGGTCAGCGAGTTGTGCGCGGCCGGCGTGCCGAGCCTGTTGGTGCCGCTGGTCTTGAGCACCACCGCGCACCAGCGCGACAACGCCGAGTACCTGGCCGGACATGGTGCAGCGCTGCATCTGCCGCAGTCTGGCTTGACCGCCGAATCGCTCGCAGCGCAACTGCAAAACTTGAGCCGGGAAGCCTTGCTGGCAATGGCCAACCAGGCCCGCGCACTGGCGCGGCCCCATGCGGCTGAGCGGGTCGCCGACGAACTCGAACGCCTGGTGAGCAAGCCATGAAGCACGCGGTCAAGCGCATTCACTTCGTCGGCGTCGGCGGCGCGGGCATGAGCGGCATTGCCGAGATCCTGCACAACCTGGGCTATGCGGTATCGGGCTCGGACCTGGCGGACAGTGCGAGCACGCGCCGCCTGGCTGGCCTGGGCTTGCGAATTTTCGTCGGTCACGCTGCCGAGCACATCACTGGCGCCCAGGCAGTCGTCACCTCCACCGCGGTTCGCGGTGACAACCCCGAGGTCGTCGCTGCGCGCGCGGGTCGAATTCCGGTGGTGCCGCGGGCGGTGATGCTGGCCGAGCTGATGCGACTGAAATCCGGCATTGCGATTGCGGGCACCCACGGCAAGACCACCACCACCTCGTTGGTGACCAGCGTACTGGCCGAGGCCGGGGTCGACCCGACTTTTGTGATCGGCGGCAAGCTCAATTCAGCGGGTGCAAATTCACGGCTGGGGTCGGGTGGCTACATCGTCGTCGAGGCTGACGAGAGCGATGCGTCATTCCTGAACCTGCTGCCGGTGATGAGCGTCGTGACCAACATCGACGCCGACCACATGGACACCTATGGCCACGACTTTGCGCGCCTGAAGTCGGCTTTCGTCGACTTCGTGCACCGCATGCCGTTCTACGGCGCGGCGATCGTCTGCGGCGACGACCCTGGCGTGCGGTCCATCCTGCCGATGCTCTCGCGACCGGTGGTCAGCTATGGATTGGGCGCCGACGTGCAGGTCCGCGCGGTCGATGTGCGGCACTTGCCCGGCGGCCAGATGCATTTCGTTTGTCAACGTCGATATTCGGAATTTGAAGCGGCGCGGATGCCCGATCTGAACATCAGGTTGAACCTGCCCGGCGAACACAACGTGCGCAATGCGTTGGCAGCGATCGCGGTGGCCGCCGAGCTTGAGCTGCCTGATGCGCCGGTGCTGCGAGCCTTGGCCGGTTTCGCCGGTGTCGGTCGCCGCTTCCAGCAATGCGGTGAAGTGCCGGCATTGGCGCAGAACGGCGGCGGTGAATTCACGCTGATCGACGACTATGGCCACCATCCGGTGGAGATGGCCGCAGTGATCGCCGCCGCGCGCGGTGCTTTTCCGGGCCGACGTCTGGTGCTGGCTTTCCAGCCGCATCGCTTTACCCGCACCCGCGACTGCTTTGAGGACTTCGTCAAGGTACTGGGCAGTGCCGACGCGGTCTTGCTGACCGAGGTCTACGCCGCAGGAGAGGCGCCGATCGTCGCGGCCGACGGTCGGGCATTGGCCCGAGCGCTGCGCCTGGCCGGCCGGGTCGATCCCTTGTTTGTTGATGATGTGGTTGGATTGCCCGAAGCGATCTTGCGCCAAGCCCGAGCCGGCGATGTGGTGATCGCGATGGGCGCCGGGTCGATCGGCGCGGTGCCGGGCCGGGTGCTGGAACAGGCGGTGTGCTCATGATGGCGACCTACTCGTTACCGCCGGTAAGCGCTGCGGCGCTGGGCCGGGTCGCCGTGTTGCTGGGCGGTCGCAGCGCGGAGCGCGAGATCTCCCTGCTGTCGGGTGGCGGCGTGCTCGCCGCGCTGCGCAGCCAAGGCGTCAATGCGCAGGCCTTCGACCCGGCCAGTCGCGATCTGGGTGATTTGAAGCGCGAGGGTTTCGACCGGGTCTTTATCGCGCTGCACGGCCGCCATGGCGAGGACGGCACGGTGCAAGGTGCGCTGGAATTGATGGCGATCCCCTACACCGGTTCTGGCGTGATGGCGTCGGCGGTCGCGATGGACAAGACCATGACCAAGCGCCTCTGGGGCGCGGTCGGGTTGCCAACGCCGCGCTTTGTCTGGTTGGACGCCGACGAACAATCGCGCGAGCGCTTGCGTGCCGTGCCCGACGAACTCGGTCTGCCGTTGATCGTCAAGCCGCCGCGCGAAGGCTCGTCGATCGGTATCACCAAGGTCCGTGGCTATTCCGACCTCGGCGACGCGGTGACACTGGCCACCACTTACGACCCCGACTTGCTGTGCGAGGCCTTCATCGAAGGCGAAGAACTGACCTGTCCGGTGATTGGCAGCGGCGCCCAAGCCAGGGCCTTGCCAGTGGTCCGCATCGTCGCGCCCGAGGGCAAGTACGACTACCAGAACAAATACTTCACCGACGACACGTCCTATCTCTGTCCGAGTGGCCTGCCGGCGGCCGAAGAGCGTGAAATCCAGCGCATCGTGGTGGCCGCTTACCGGGCATTGGGTTGTCGCGGCTGGGGTCGCGCTGACCTGATGGTGCGCGCCAGCGACCGCCAGCCCTTCCTGCTTGAGATGAATACCTCGCCCGGCATGACCGGCCACTCGTTGGTGCCGATGTCAGCCCGTGCGGCAGGTATTTCTTACGAGCAGCTTTGCCTGTACCTGCTGTCGACCGCAACCCTGGACCATGTTGCGGGCACCAGGCCTGCAGACGGACCGCGCGCCTGACCCGCCATGACCCGCGCCACCCCGTTCGTCGCCCCGATCAGCCTGCCGGCCGAGGTGCGCCTGATGCAAGCCACCGCCGACGTGCTGTTTGCTCTGGTCGCGCTGGCCGCCTGCGCGGTCGCGCTGTGGTGGGCTTCGAGGCTGCCGGTGTTGGCGCTCCAGGGCTTGCGGGTCGAGGGCCAGGTCACGCGCAACAGCGAGAGCACGTTGCGGGCCAACGTTTTGCACCGATTGAGCGGTAACTTTCTGACGATCGATCTGCAGGAGTGCCGGGCCGCTTTCGAGTCGGTGCCTTGGGTGCGCCGTGCTGTAGTTCGCCGGACCTGGCCATTGCGACTGTCGGTGCAACTCGAGGAGCACCAGCCGGTTGCGTTGTGGGCCGGTGCGGATGGCAACGATCGTCTGGTCAACAGCTTCGGCGAGGTCTTCGAAGCCAACGTGGGTGATGTCGAAGACGACGAACTGCCGAGTTTGTCCGGCCCCGAAGGCAGTGCGCCGCAGATGCTCGCGATGCATCGTCGACTCAGCGTCTTGCTCGCGCCTTTGAATGCGGGTGACTTGGTGTTGCTAACACTGTCAGCGCGCGGCTCTTGGCGCGCCGAACTTGACAAGGGCGCGACGATCGAGCTTGGTCGTGGCAGTGACGACGAGGTCGTCAGCCGCACCGAGCACTTTGTCCGCACCATGCCCCGAGTGGGTGCGCGCTTTCAGCAGGCCTTGGCGTCGGCCGACTTGCGTCACGCCGATGGATTTGCACTGCGCCTGAAGGGCGTCACCTATGCGCCGGCAGCCAAGCCGGCCAAACGCTAGACACTGGAGACCGCCCACCCATGGCCAAAGAATACAAGGACTTGATCGTTGGACTCGATATCGGCACTGCCAAGGTGATGGTGGTGGCCGCCGAGGTGATGCCATCGGGCGAGCTCAGACTGGCCGGTCTGGGCGTGGCCTCGTCACATGGCCTCAAGCGCGGCGTGGTGGTCAACATCGATGCCACGGTGCAGAGCATCCAGGCCGCACTGAAAGAGGCCGAGATGATGGCCGCCTGCAAGATTGAGCGGGTCTACACCGGCATCACCGGCAGTCACATTCGAGGCCAGAACTCAACCGGCATGGTGATCGTTCGCGACAACCGAGAAGTCACGCCGCTGGACGTACACCGAGTTGTCGAGACCGCCAAGGCGATCAACATTCCGAACGACCAACGTCTGTTGCTGGTCGAGCCGCAGGAGTTCGTGATCGACAACCATGAGGTCAGAGAGCCCGTGGGCATGAGTGGCAGCCGGCTCGAGGTCAGGGTTCACATCGTCACCGGTGCCCAGAGTGCCGCCGAGAACATCCTCAAATGCGTGCGCCGCTGCGGTCTCGAGGTGGATCGCCTGGTGCTCAACCCCAGTGCCAGTGCCGCAGCCGTGCTGACCGAAGACGAAAAGATGCTCGGCGTCGCGCTGGTCGACATCGGCGCCGGCACCACCGACGTCAGCATCTACACCGAGGGTTCGATCCGGCACACCGCGGTGATCCCGATCGCCGGTGACCTGATCACCAGCGACATTGCCATGGCGCTTCGCACGCCGACCAAGGACGCCGAGGAGATCAAGGTCGAGTACGGCGTGGCCAAACAGATGCTGGCCGACCCGAGTGAGAACCTTGAAGTGCCCGGCTTGGGCGACCGCGCGCCACGCTTGTTATCACGCCAGGCGTTGGCAGGTGTGATCGAGCCACGGGTCGAAGAGATCTATTCGCTGGTGCATCAGGTGATCCGCGAATCGGGCTACGAAGAGCTGCTGTCATCGGGCATCGTGATCACCGGTGGCACCTCGGTGATGCCTGGCATGGTCGAGCTCGGCGAAGACATCTTTCTCAAGCCCGTCCGCAAGGGCTTGCCGACCTACAACGGCCCGCTGTTCGACATGGTGGCCAACCCGCGCTCGGCCACGGTGATGGGCTTGCTCGAAGAAGCCCGCGCAGCGAGAGCGCGTGGGCAGAAAGTGGCGTTGCAGGCAGGGTCGGTTCAGACCTTCTTCGGCCGCGCCAAAGACTGGTTTCTAGGTAATTTTTGACGTTTTCCGTATCACCGGGACGATGACCCGTCCTGCGCTCTTTGATTTGACAACAGAGTTTTCATTGGCAACCGCTTGACGACGAAAAAGGAGATTGACATGCCTATCGAGATGATCGAAGAATTCGACCAAGGGACCCGCATCAAGGTGGTGGGCGTGGGCGGCGGCGGCAGCAATGCCGTCGAGCACATGATCAGCCAGGGGGTGCAGGGCGTTGAGTTCGTCTGTGCCAACACCGATGCGCAAGCGCTCAACCGCAGCAGCGCCCACCAGCTGATCCAGCTCGGTGACAACGGTCTGGGTGCCGGTGGCAAACCTGACAAAGGGCGGCTTGCTGCCGAGGAAGCCGAAAGTCGCGTACGCGCTTCGCTTGAAGGCGCGCACATGGTGTTCATCACTGCCGGCATGGGCGGCGGCACGGGTACCGGGGCGGCGCCGATCGTTGCGCGCATTGCCAAGGAGATGGGCATCCTGACGGTGGGTGTGGTCACCAAGCCCTTCGAATTCGAAGGCCCCCGTCGAATGAACCAGGCCGACTCTGGCACGACCGAGCTCGAGGCCAATGTCGACAGCCTGATCGTGGTGCTCAATGAGAAGCTGCTCGATGTGCTGGGCGATGACGTGACGCAGGACCAGGCCTTTGCCCATGCCAACGACGTGCTGAAGAACGCGGTGGGCGGCATCAGCGACATCATCCACATGCACGGTCTGGTCAATGTTGACTTCGAGGACGTCAAGACCGTGATGAGCGAGCCTGGCAAGGCGATGATGGGCACGGCGGTGGCCGGTGGTCCTGACCGTGCCAACAAGGCGGCGGAGGCGGCGGTGGCTTGTCCCTTGCTGGAGGGCATCGACCTGTCAGGTGCCAGAGGCGTGTTGGTGCTGATCGCGGCGAGCAAGGCCAATTTCAAGTTGATGGAGAGCCGTGCGGCGATGAACACCATCCGCCGTTTTGCCGCTGAGGACGCCCATGTGATCTACGGCGCAGCCTACGACGAGAGCCTTGGCGACCAACTGCGCGTCACGGTGATCGCCACCGGTTTGTCGCGGACCCGGCAGCAGCCACCGCTGACCGTGGTGCAGCCCACCCTGCGCACCGGCACCGACAACCTGCCCATTCTCAATGTCACGGTCGGCAAGCCGGCCGGCGTTGGACGCGGCGACTACAGCGCATTGAGTACGCCCAGCGTCTGGCGTTCGCCGCGTACCCAAGCGGCAGCCAAGGTCGAGGCCTTGTCGTCGAATGGTATGGACGAGATCGAGATACCAGCGTTCCTGCGCAAGCAAGCCGATTGATGGCGTCGATGCCGCTCCCGTGTCGGGGGCGGTTGTTGAGACGCTGCCGGTGCTGATGTCGAATCGACGAAAATGGTCCCCCATGTTGCAGCAACGCACCCTCAAGTCGATCACCCGCGCCGTCGGTGTGGGTCTGCACAGTGGCCAAAAAGTCGAGTTGACGTTGCGGCCCGCAGCCGTCGACAGCGGCATCGTTTTTCGCCGCGTCGATCTGGCCGTGCCGGTGGACATTTCGGTTCGCTGTGACTCGATCAGCGACACCCGCATGGCCTCGACGATTTCGGTCGGCGGGGATCCCGGTGCGCCCAAGGTGCAGACCATCGAGCATCTGATGTCGGCTTGTTGCGGCTTGGGCCTTGACAACCTCCAGGTCGACATCACTGCCGACGAGGTGCCTATCCTCGACGGCTCCGCGGCCAGCTTTGTCTTTTTGCTGCAGAGCGCAGGCATTGCGCTGCAGGACCAGCCCAAGCGCTTTCTGCGGGTCAAGCAGACCGTGGAAGTTCGCCAAGGCGAGGGCAAGCGTCTGATGTGGGCCAGGCTCGAACCCTGCCACGGCTTCAAGCTCAGTTTTGAGATCGATTTTGACCATCCGGCCGTCGACGCCACCGGACAGCGCGTGAGCTTCGACATGGGGTCCGGGCGCTACAAGCGAGACATCGCGCGCGCCCGCACCTTTGGCTTCACCAAGGATGTGGAGGCGATGCGCTCACGCGGGCTGACGCTGGGCGGCAGCATGGACAACGCGATCGTGGTCGACGACTCGCGGGTGCTCAACAGCGGCGGGCTGCGCTACGACGATGAGTTCGTCAAGCACAAGATTCTCGATGCGATCGGTGACCTGTACAACGTCGGTCACCCGATGCTGGCGCATTACACCGGCTTCAAGAGCGGGCATGCGCTGAACAACCTGCTGTTGCGGGAGCTGCTGTCGCAGCCGCAGGCCTGGGAGATCGTCAGCTTCCACGATTCATCGCTGGCGCCTGCTGGCTTTGCCGATTTGGCGCCGGCCTGGTGATGGTGACCCTCAACACCGTCTCGCGGTCTCCCGCTCAAAGGGGAGGGTCCGGCTTGGCGCGGCCCGGCGCGGCACAAATAGCTTCCGCCAGATGCTGATGTTCCGCCTCGTCTTCGGCTTGCTGTTGCTCGGCTGCGTGCTGTGCTTTGCGATGGGCGTGGGCACCGGTGATGCGGTCTGGCGCCGCCGCGGTGTGAAGATCCTGAAATGGGCACTGATCGCCGCGGCGGGATTCTTTGGCGTGCTGATTCTCGAGCGGTTGGCGCTGATGCTGTAGTGGGACGGGCCTCAGACGCCGCGTCTTCAGAACAGATGCTGTGACAGAAAACCCAGGCTGCGCCCCAGCGCGAGCGCACTGCTCTGGGCGTGGTAGCTAGACCTGGCCCAGCAATTGAAGCCGTGCAGCGAACCGGGGTACTCGTGAACCTCGGCGTGCTGGTCGGCAAATGCGGTGCGTACCGCAGCCACTGCCTCCGGTGGGATATGGGCGTCGCTGCCGGCGAAGTGGAACTGGATCGGACAACGCACTTTCGGGGCCAGCGCCAACTGGCCAGCGATGCCGCCGCCGTAGTAGGCCACCGCAGCATCAACGTCGGTCAGTGCGGCCACGTTGTAGGCCAACCGACCCCCCAAGCAGTAGCCTATCGCGCCAACTTTGGCCCCAGCCACTTCAGGCCGGGCGCGAAGTGCTGCCACTGCGGTCTGCAGGTCGGCCTGCAGCTCCGCGGGTTGCAGCGCACCGGCCAGCGCCACGCCGCGCTGTCGATCGTCCCCTTCGTAGCCGAGTTCGACGCGCGGCGCTTGACGCCAGAACACGTCGGGCGCGAGCACCACGAAACCCGCCAACGCGTACTGTTCCGCCACCGCGCGGATGTGCTCGTTGACGCCGAAGATTTCTTGCAGCAGCAGCAGTCCGGGGCCGCGGCCCCCCGGTGGCAGCGCCAGATAGGCGTCGATCCCGCCGCTGGCTGTGGGGAGGTTGATCCATTGGGTGTGCACAGGGTCGCTCATGTCGGTTTGGGAGGGCTAGGGAATGGTTTAGGTGATGGGGTGGGTGATGGCGTGGGTGATGGCGTGGGTAATGGGATGGGTGATGGGATAGGTGATGGGATAGGTGACGCGATGGTTCAATGCTGACGTTGCCAGCCGGCCTGGTTCAATAGCTGCGGCCGGCCTTGAACTGCGCATGGCTGCGCGGCGTGTTGGCACCCGCCAGGACCTCGAAGCTGCGTGCTGCATGGGCGTGGGTGATGGCCAAGCCCAGCGCATCGGCGGCGTCCTTGCCTGGCAGACCGGGCAGTTTGAGCAGGCGCATCACCATCTCCTGGATCTGGCTCTTGTTGGCCAAGCCGTGACCGACCACTGCTTTTTTCATTTGCAGCGCGGTGTACTCGGCCACCGGCATGTCGTCGCTGACCAGCGCGGCCAGCGCCGCGCCGCGGGCTTGGCCCAGCAGCAGCGTGGACTGGGGGTTGACGTTGACGAAGACGATCTCCACCGACGCTGCCTGCGGCTGGTAGCGCCGCTTGACCTCGGCCACGCCTTCGTAGATCAGCTTGATGCGCCCTGGCAGGTTGCCGCGCGCGAGTTCGAGTGTGCTGATCGTGCCGCTGGCCACGTACTGCAGCCGCGAGCCTTCGATCTCGATCACGCCGAAGCCGGTGCGCTGCAACCCGGGATCAATGCCCAAGATTCGCATCAGTGGATCGAGTTCATGGGGTCAGCTTGGCGCAGCGGCATGACCGGCGACACGCGGCTCAGCAGCCACAGCCCGATGACCGGGGAGGCGATCAAGATCACCATTCGCAGTAGAGGCACTTTTTCGGTGAACTGAAGCTCCATACCATGCATGTCTTCGTCGGCAGGCCGCATGGGCAGAATCGGCCAGTGGCGGACGGGCTGGTGGCCGCCCGCCCGCGACTTTGCTGGCCTAGCGGATCGCCACCGGATTGATCATCGACTGCACCGAACCCTGGTACTTGTTCTGGCCCAGCACGAACATGAACTCATAGGCCTTGTCCTTGGCCAGTTCGGCGGTGTTGATGTTCTCCAGGATGTAGGTGCCGCCCATTGGCAGCAGGATCTGGTGCACCTCGAACACACCCGCGCCCTGCTCGAACGGGATGACCTCGAGCGCCCAGGTGTCGGCGCCGACCGCGACGACGTTTTTGCTCACCAGGTAGCGAGCGCCCTCGCGGCCCAGGCCGGGTTCGACCGAGCCAAAGCGCTTGGGATCCTTGTCGATGATGCTCAGCCAGCCGGTGTGGAAGATCACCACGTCGCCCTGGCGGATTTCGACGCCCTGCTTCTTGGCCGCGCCCTCGATCTCGGCCTTGTTGAACGCGGTGCCCTCCTTGAGCATGTCCACGCCGTAGTAGGCGGCCATGTCCAGCAGCACGCCGCGGGCAACGAAAGGCGGGATCTTGTCGGCGCCCAGCTTCTTCAGCCCGCCGATGTTGGCAAAGTCCTGCCACTTGTTGCCGTTGTAGTAGCGCTCGCCGACGCCGATGTGGCCCAGACCGTCGATCTGCGTGCCGATGCCGGTCCAGCAGTTCAGGATGTCGTCGTTGTAGGTCGTCTTGGTAGGCCCGAGCCCTTCGGATCCGCCTTGCTGGCCAGGCTGCACGATGTAGATCGAGCAGGTACGCGGCGGGTAGGCGGGCGTGGTGGTGTTGACGGTGATGCCCAGCGAATAGGTCTTGCCGGTCTTGACCAGCTTGGAAGCCTCAAGCGCCAAGGCAGGGGTCAGGTAGTTGGCAGAACCCAGCTCGTCGGCGGCGCCGAACTTGCTCGGAAACCAGGTCTGCTGGGCGATGGCCGACAGGCTCAGTGCCAGCGTGGCGGCGCCGATCAGCGCCTTTTGAAGATGCTTCATGTTCATTTCCTCGTTGGTGGACAAAGGGTTTCCAGAAAATGTCCGCACACTGCTTCGGCCTGCGGATCGCTTATGTGCTCAAGTAATCGCTGTTGTGCTCCATGATGTACCCGGTGATGTACCCGGTGGACTTCAACGGGGTGGCAGGGAATGGCGGATGAGGCGTGACGGCGTGCGCTGTTGAGCGCATGCCTAGCGGCGGGCACCGGTTGGTCCAGCCACTGAATCCCGAGCGGCGCTGCCCGTCAGATCGCGCCGCGCTTGCCCCAGTCGGGCAGCGGCATCGCCACCGGCTTGTCCAGGCCGAACGGTTCCGGCCCGATCGTCACGATCTTGCGCGAACGCCACTGGTCGTAAGTCGGGAAGGCGCGGGTATTGTTCTGGCTGGTCGGGTCGAACTTCACGCCCCAGCCCACGATGGTCGAGCCCATCGGCATGTCGGTGGCCAGCATGGCGCGGCGAATTTTTTCCACGTCCATCTCGCCAGCAGCCGGTAGCAACCGCTTGAGCAACAGATTCATCGCGGTAAATCCCATGCCGGTATGCGCCGATGGCGCCCGTCCTTCAAAGCGCTTCGGGTGCTCGGCGTGGAAGCGCTTGAACAAGGCGGCTGCCTCCGGCGTCAAGCCCTTCGGGTTGATGTAGACCGACGTGCCCGCGTTGAACACACCGTTGACGTCGTCCATGATCGCGTCGGCGAAGTCGCCGACGTTGTGCCCAGCGCCCGTGCCGATCATGCCCTTGAACTTCAGGCCCGCTTCGCGTGCTTGGCGTGCGAACAGGATCGCATCCGGTGCGTACTGGCACAGAATGATGATGTCGGGTTCCATCGACTTGTAGCGCTGCACAAACGACGACATGTCGGTGGTCTTGTAGCTGTAGCTGGCAGCATCCACCAGCTTGGCACCCTTCTTAGCAAGATAGGCCTTGGCGCCCTCGGCCACTGACGCACCGTAAGAGGAGTCTTCCGTGAGCATCGCGATCTTGGCCGTCTTCAGGTCCAGGCCGCAACCCGGGATCATCACGTCGATCGCGTACTGGGCCGCACCGGCGCCCAGTTCGGTCGCTGGGTAGATCATGCGGAACAGATACTTGAAACCGCGCTTGGTGATGTCGTCAGCCACCGCACCCTGCTCGAAGTAAATCACCTTGTTGCGCTCGGCCACCTGGCTGGCTGGTAGCGAGATCGAGCTCGCAAACGAGCCGCAGATGACCTTGACACCGTCCTTGTTGATCAGGCGTGTGGCCTGCGAGACAGCTTCCGTCGAGCTCGGGACATCGCCGACGACGAACTCCACCGGCTGCCCGAACACGCCGCCTTCGGCGTTGGCCCATTCCTGCGCCAACTGGAAGCCTCGGAACACGTCATTGCCCAGGGTGGCTAGCGGACCGGACAGCGGCAACAGCACGCCCAGCTTGATCGGCGGCTTCTGTGCCAGCACTGCCGGGGCGGCGAGCGTGGCGACGGTGCCCGCCGTAAGCGCGTTGAATGAGCGTCTTGAAATGGGTGTCATCGATTCGTCTCCTGTTTCTTGATATGGCCAAGGCCGAGATAGATACGCTGAACCTCGGGGTTACGGGACAGCTCTCGGCCCGTGCCCTCTAGCACAACGCGCCCGTTCTGGATGACATAAGCGCGGTCGGCGATGGACAGCGCATGACCAACATTTTGCTCGACGATCAACAAGGTGGTGCCGGCATCACGGATGGCGCGGATTGCCTCATAGACGCGCGACACCGCGACGGGCGCCAGACCGAGCGACACTTCGTCGAGCATCAGCACTTCGGGCATTGCCACCAGCCCTCGCGCGATCGCGCACATCTGCTGCTGGCCACCCGAGAGCGTGCCGCCGAGTTGTTCGGCGCGCTCGGCGAGCACCGGAAATAACGCCTGCACATAGGCCAGGCGACTCGCCAGATGCGGGCGCGCGCGCCGTGAGTATGCGCCGAGTTCGAGGTTGCGTTGAACGCTCATTCTTTGGAATAGGCGTCGACCTTCAGGCACCAGGATCACGCCCTCTTCGACGATCTCATCGCTCGACCGGCCCGACAGCATCCGGCCCTCGAACGTGACCTCTCCCGCTGTGGGCTTCACCAAACCGGCGATGGTGCCCAGAAGTGTGGTCTTACCGACGCCGTTGGAGCCGATGATCGCCACCACTTCGCCGCGGTGCACCTGCAGATCGATGCCGAACAGCACCTGGGTCTGGCCGTAACCGGCATGCACATTGCGCACCTCAAGCATCGGGTGCCTCCACCATCACATCGCCCAGGTAGGCGCGGATGACGTCAGGGTTGGCCATCACTTCGTCGGCCCGGCCCAGCGCGATCCTGCGGCCAGAATCAAGCACCAGGATGCGATCGCACACGCCGGTGACCGCCTCCATGTTGTGCTCCACAAACAGCACGGTGATGCCCTCGTCGCGCAGGCTTCGGATCAGGTCGAGCATGTCAGCGATCTCTGACGCGTTCAGCCCGGCCAGCACTTCGTCGAGCAGGATCATGCGCGGATGCGTCGCCAGCGCGCGCGCCAGCTCGAGGCGCTTTTTCTCGGCGGTGGTCAGTGATGACGCCAGCACGCTCTCGCGCCCGGCCAGACCGACCCGCTGCGCAATGGCGACGGCTGAGTGCAAGGCGTCGGCCACGGCCCGAGTCAGCGCCAAGCTGCCAGTGGCGATGGTCTCGAGCACCGTCATCGAGGTGAACACTTGCGGGATCTGGAAGGTGCGGGCCAGACCGCGTCGGCAGATGGCGGCTGACGACATGCCGGCGATGGAGTTGCCCTCGAAAAGCACCTCGCCCGAATCAGGCGCGAGCGCCCCGGCGACCACGTTGAACAGGGTTGTCTTGCCGGCGCCATTGGGCCCGATCAGTCCCATGATCTCGCCGCTGTCAACCGAAAAGTTGACCGAATCCACCGCGACCACGCCGCCAAAGCGCTTGGTCAGCGAGCGAACCTCGAGCATCATCGCGAGCCTCCCGGTGGTAGCGAAGCATCTGGCTGCGCCGCCGGCTTGCGCTGGCTTGCCAGACGCAGTCTGAGCGACGTGAAGCCGCCCTTCAGTCCTTGCGGCAACAGCACAACGATCACGACCAGCAGCAAGCCGTAGACCAACTGGTGGGTACCCGCCCCGGCATTGCCGAAGGCCTCGACCAGGAACTCGCGCAGCGGCAGCGCGATCAGCGCACCGATCACCGGCCCGGCGAGCGTGCCAACGCCGCCCAGGATCGTCATCAGCGCCAGGTCTACCGAGAAGCTGATGGTGAAGACCGTGCCCGGCTCGATGTACATCACGTACTGAGCCATCAGCGTGCCGCCAATCGACGTGAGGAATGCGCTGACGACGAACGCGAGCAACTTGTACGCGCGCACCGGCACGCCGGCGGCCTCTGCGGCGTCCTCGTTATCGCGCAGCGCACGCAGGTAGAAACCGATGTAACCGCGTGACAGCACCATCGCCACGACCAGCACGACCATGAGGTAGCCGCCTGCCAGATAAGCGTAGCTCCAGCGATCCTCAAACACCATGTTGAAGAACCCGGGCTTGAAGTTGATGCTCAGTCCATACGGCAATTCGACATGCTTGCGCGAATAGATCAGCAGGATGCGCACCGTCTCGCCGAAGGCCAGCGTGGTCATGCCGAAGAACACGCCCCGCATCCGGAAGGCCGGATAGGCGATCAGCCAGGCAAACACCACGCTGATCACGCCGCCCGCGAGCATGCCAAGCCAAGGTGTGACCCCCGCGTAATTGAACAGCAGCGTCGATGTGTACGCGCCGATGCCGAAGAACGCGGTGTGGCCGAGTGAGAACTGCCCCGCGATGCCACCAACGATATTCCAAGACGATGCCAGACCCGCGTAGAGCAGCGCCAGGATCATCAGGTTCAGGTAGTAGTCGTTGCCGGCGAAATGAGGCAGCAACAGCACCAGCATGACCAGAGAGCCCATCCCGAGCGCATCGCTTCGGCGCAACAGCAGGTAACGCTTGAGTACGCTCACTTGAGCGCCTCCTTTTCGGCGCCCTTGACGCCGAGGATGCCGTGAGGCCGGGCCGCGAGCAGCAGGATCAGCAGCACGAAGTGCGTCGCTTCTTTCAGGTCCGGGCTGAGGAAGCCGGCCACCGATTCGACGACCCCCAGGATCAGGCCACCCAAGATAGTGCCCGTCATGCTGCCGAGCCCACCCAAGACCACGACGACAAAGGCCACCAGCACAAAGAATGATCCGACCGTGGGAAAGGCATAGAACGAAGGCACCAGCACGGCGCCAGCGATGCCAGTCAGCGCGATGCCGATGCCGAAGGTGACCACGAACACCTTGTTCGGATCGACGCCCATCAGCCGGGCGGCGACCAGATCCTGCGACACCGCCTCGATCGCGCGCCCTAAAAATGTGGACCGCATGAACAGCAGCACGCCCGAGACGAGCGCTGCCGCAAAGCAGAAGCCAATCAGGCGGTTGGTGCTCAGCGTGATGCCGAAGGCCGATACCGATTCACTGGCCGCTGGCAACACCTGGATCGTGCGGTAGTCGGCCGACCACAGCAGCAGCGCCAAGTTCTGTAGCGCGATCCCCAGGCCCAGCGTGGCGAACACCTGGGTCATCTCGGGCTTGTAGATCGTGAACCGCATCAGCCCTGCGTAGAACATCACGCCCAGCACAAAGAAAGCCGCACCGATCATCGGAGCGCCGTAATACGGGTTGATACCGGTCTTGACCATCAGCCAGTAGCCGGCATACATGCCCAGCATCAGGAACTCGCCATGGGCGAAATTGACGACCTTGGCGACACCGAAAATCAGGTTCAGCCCGACGGCTGCCAGCGCGTAGACACCGCCAAGAAGGATGCCAGAAACCAGGAGCTGAAGGACTGTCTGCATCTGCGGGAAGAGGTCACGGAACGAATATCTGGTTCGATGATGCCATTTCCCACCGGCGAAATTTGGGTGAATACCCCGATCCAATCCGGTGTCGCTACCGCGGACCGCCCCCGATCTGTCAGGGTAATCACTGACCCATCTGCGTCGGTTCAGGGGGCGATTTGACCAACAATGTCGGCCTATCTGAAGGATGGAGATCATCGATGAAATTGCCCAAACTGCTAGGCCTGCTGGCCGCCGCCTCCATCTTTGCGACTTCGCCGCTCAAGGCGCAGGACATCAGGATTGGCGCCAACCTGCCCATGAGCGGACCCAATGCCGAATACGGCGAACAGTTCGCCGGTGCCGCGGCGATCGCGGTCGAGCATGCCAATGCCGACAAGATGCTGTCGAAGAAACTCGTGATGCTGATCGAGGACAGCCAGGCCACGCCGCAGCAAGGCGTCGTCGCGATGAACAAGCTGGTCAATGTCGACAAAGTGCCTTATGTGCTGTCGGCCTTCACAGGCGTTTCCAAAGCGATCGCACCGGTCGGTGACAAAGCCCATGTGGTGTCGATCAATGGCGGTGGCGTCAGCCCGGACTTGGCCGAGTTGGGTGACTATTTCTGGAACGTGATCCCGCTGGTGAACTTCGAGGTCCAGGCTTTTGCGCCGTACCTGATCAAGGAGCGCGGCTGGAAGAAGATCGCGCTGATCTATGTCGACGACCCGGCTGGTGAAGCGATCAAGAAGGAGTTGGAGATCCACGTGCCCAAAAACGGCGGCTCGCTGGTCACGGCATTGCAGGTGCCGCGGGCCTCGCAGCAGTTCTCGGGCATCGCCGCCAAGGTGCGGGAATCGCAACCTGACATGGTGTTCATCGCGTCGTTCGGCGCGCAGCAAGCGCAGATCATCAAGCAGCTGCGCGACAACGGCGTCAAGCAGCAGATTGCCAGTTACTCGGCATTCTCGGTGCCTGCCGTGCTGCAACTGCCCGAGGCCAAGGGCGCGCTGTTCCCGACCCAGTCGATCAATTGGGGGGCCGACGCGGTGTCGCAGCGCCTGGCCAGCGACTGGAAGGCGAAGAAGGGCAAGGAGCCCAACGCCTATGTTGCGAACTACTACAACGCGGTAATGGTGTTCGTCAAGCTTGCGCAAGCGCTCGAAAAAGCCGGTTTGCCGATCACCGGCGAGAACCTGCTCAAGCAGCGTCTGCGCAGCGCCAGCTTCGATGTTGCGGGGGGTCGCATGGTGTTCTTGCCCAACGGCACGGTGTCCATGCCGCTGCAACTCAACGAGATCGACAACGGCACGACCAAGGTCGTCAAGGCCAACCTCGCGCCGAACTGACGCTGAGAGGCCCCCAGCGTGCTGCTGTTCCAACTGCTGGTCAACGGGCTGCAGCTTGGCGCGATCTATGGCCTGACCGCCGTCGGTTTTGCGCTGATCTTCGGCTCGACCAAGGTGTTCCACGTCGCGCATGGCGCGTCGTTCACGCTGGCCGGCTATCTGTTCTGGTGGGGCATGACCGCGCTCAAGTGGCACTGGCTGGCCAGTGTCTCGCTCGCGGTCGTCGCGGTCGTGCTGTTCGGGCTCTTCATGGAGCGTTTCATCTACCGGCCGATCCAGCGACACGAGGGCGCATTCTTTACCGTCTTCATCGCTGCATTCGGCATGCAGATCGTGGTGCAAAACCTGGTCGGTACCGTGTTTGGTCGTGGCTTCGAGACGGTCAGCGCGGAGTTGTCGCGTTCGGTCGAACTCGCCCCTAACCTGTTCGTCGCGCCGATCGCCGGGGTCGCGATCTTGGTCGGGCTGATCTTCTATTTCGGGCTGAACCTGTTCCTGGCGCGAACCCAGGTCGGCACCGGCTTGCGCGCACTGTCCGACAACCCGGATCTGGTGCGGATCTTTGGGCTAGAGCCGACCCGGCTGGCGCAGGTCGCTTTCGCACTCGGGTCAGCGCTGGTCGTGCCGGCGGCAGCGCTGACCGCGGTCTCACAGGGGATCAACCCCGGCATGGGTTCGCACATCATGCTGATCAGCCTGGCAGCGACCATCGTCGGCGGCATCGGCTCGCTCAAAGGCGCGGCGATGGGCGGCATGCTGCTGGGCCTGGCCGAGAGCGTTGCGGTCTGGAAGCTCGACCCGCAGTGGAGCGAGGCGGTGACCTTTGTCGTGCTCTTCGTCTTCATCATCTTCAGGCCTGCCGGTTTTCTCGGTCGGGCACAGAACGCGAAATAGACAGGACGAGCGCCAATGTGGGCCTACCTCAACAACCTGGCTGTGCTGATCACGATCAACGCGATCCTCGCGGTCACGCTGAACTTCGTGCTCGGCTATGCCGGGATCTTTTCGATGGCGCATGCAGCGTTCTTCGGCATCGGCGCCTACACCGCAGCGTTGGTGGCGATCAAGCTGGGTGGCGGCTTTTTGCTCGCGACCGCTGCGGGCATGTCGGTGGCGGGCCTGCTGTCGCTGGCGCTGGCCTTGCCGGCCTTGCGGGTTCGTGGTGAATACTTTGTCGCTGCTTCGCTGGGGCTGCAGATGCTCGTGCTGACCTTGTTCTCGGAGTGGAAAGCAGTCACCGGGGGCATCGGCGGCATCACCAACATCCCGCCGGCCAGGTTTCCCGGCTTCGAGGTCAGCAGCCCGCAGCAGTACCTGGTGTTGGCGTTGGTCTGCCTGGCGCTGGTGATGTGGGGTGTCTCGCGTCTGGTGAACTCTAGCTTTGGCCGCAGCCTGAAGGCGATCCGCGACGACGAGACTGCCGCCTCGGCGGCTGGCAAGAACGTCGCGGTGGTCAAGACCCTGGCCGTCGTGTTGTCGTCGGCATTGGCGGCGGTCGCCGGCTCGCTCTATGCCTTCTTTCTCAGCTTCATCAATGTCGAGAGCTTCACGCTCGATACCTCGGTCTACCTGATGGCGATGGTGATCATCGGCGGCACCGCGACGCTTTGGGGGCCGGTGGTGGGCACGGTGCTGATCTTGTTGCTGCCGGCTGTGCTGTCCTTTCTGCCGGGTCTGCCGCAGACCGAGGTCGGCTCGATCCAGCAGATCATCTACGGGCTGGCGATGGTCTTGCTGATGATCTACCGTCCGGGAGGTCTGTGGGCCGCGAAGTCAAAGGCCGGCAGGTGAGCGAATCGCCGAACATCCTGCTCGAGACCCAGGGTCTGGCGATCACCTTCGGCGGGCTGAAGGCGGTCGACGGAGTCTCGCTGGCCTTGCGCGAAGGCATCATCACGACGCTGGTTGGTCCGAACGGCGCTGGCAAGACGACGCTGTTCAACCTGATCACCGGTCAGCTTGAGCCTGACGCCGGTGACGTTTCTTGGCTGGGCCGATCGATCAAGGGCCAGCCGCATTGGAAGATCGCGCAGGCCGGCATTGGCAGGACGTTTCAAGATCTCAAGCTGTTCAACCAGATGACGGTGCTGGAGAACGCGCTGACGGTGACTGAACGCAGGTCCTGGCTTTGGCAGTCGGGCGGCCGTGCTGCTGCGGCCGAGCGGCTGGCGCGCGCTGAGTCCGCGCTCGAGCAAGTCGGGTTGGCCGACCATCGCCACACCCGTGCGATCGACCTGGCCTATGCCGAGCGCAAGTTCCTGTCCATCGCGCGCATCCTTAGCGCAGGCGCCAGGCTGTGGCTGCTCGATGAGCCGGCATCGGGTCTGGACCCGCGTTCGTACGAGCGTTTCATCAAGTTGCTGCGCGACCAGGTCGGTCGCGGCATCACGATCTGCATCATTGAGCACAACCTCGACATCGTCAAAGGCATCTCCGACCGGATCGCCTTTCTCGACCAGGGCCGCTTGCTCGCCGAGGGCGATCCGCAGAGCATCCTGTCCGACCCAGCGCTGGCGTCGATCTACTTTGGTGAGCGGGCTTAAGCGATGACACCGGTGCTCGAGGCGAAAGGCCTGCATGTTGGCTACGGCGGCAAGCCGGTGCTGATGGATGTTTCGATCGCACTCAAGCCCGGCGAGGTGCTGTGCCTGATCGGCCACAACGGTGCCGGCAAGTCGACCTTGATGCGGACCTTGTTCGGGTTGATCAAACCCAGCAGCGGTCGGATGGAAGTTGACGGCCAGGTGCTGGCGGCGCATTTGCCCAGCGAATTGGCTGATTTGGGGATTGCGCTAATGCCCGAAGGGCGCGGCATCTTCCCCAGCCTGACGGTCGAGGAGATCTGGCGCCTGGGACTGGCTCGCATTGCCAAGGCCGAGCGCGCCGAGCGCATTGACTGGGTCTTGTCGGTGCTGCCGCCGGTCAAGGGCTTCTACACCAAGCGCGCCGGCTTGTTGTCGGGCGGTCAGCAGCAGATGGTGTCGATAGGCCGTGCGTTGCTCGGCCAGCCGCGCTGTCTGATCATGGACGAGCCCTCGATAGGCCTGGCGCCGAAGCTGTTCCAGGACTTGATGCAACCGATCCGTGCGCTGCAGCAAGCGCGCGGCATGAGCATCCTGCTGGTCGAGCAGAACGTGCGCGAGGCGCTCAAGGTCTCAGACCGGGTGGTGGTGATGAAAGCCGGTCGCATGGTGCGCGAAGCCTTGCCTGCTGAACTCGACGACAACGCGGCGTTGATGGACCTGTATTGATTGCCCCGGTGCCGGCGGAAGCCGGCCGTCCCCCGTGGAGGTCAAGCCGCAAAGCCACATTTGCTTGAGAGTGCCCGCTATCGACCTTGCGGGTCGAGCAGGAAGCTGCGCAAGGCCTCCGACACCGGCGTTGGTTTGCGGCTGGCCTTGTCGATCAGTACACAGGTGGCTTCAGCATGGCCATGTTCACCGTCGGCCGACTGCAAGCTCTGCTCGAACTGGAACGAGGTCCTGCCGACTTTCGCGGTGCGCGTGCCGACGCGAACCCGTCCCGGGAAGAACAGCTCTTGTCGGTAGTCGATCAGCAGCCGAACCACGACGATGCTGGTCGACGCGGTGAGGTCGGCGATGCGTGGATCACCCAGCACCTCGATCCGTCCAGCCTCGAAGAAGGTCGCGAACACCGCGTTGTTGACATGACCTTGACGGTCGGTGTCGGCGTTGCGCAGCTTCTCTTCAGTCCAGAACGGGTAGCGTTGCAGGTCTTGTGGCGGAGCGTCATCTGGCATGAAAGTCCTCGGGCATGGTTCAGCGGGCGGCCAACAAGTCGCTGGCCATTTCTCGAAGCAAACGCTTCTGGATCTTCACGCCGTTTGGCCCGTCCAGGCTAGGGAAAGCGGGCAGCACCTGAACCCGCTGCGGGACTTTGTACGAGGCCATGTGCTGGCGGCAGTGCGCCAGCAGCACATCCTCGCCGGGATCCGGTTTTGCCAGCACGACGAAAGCGATCGCCTGGTCGCCGACCCCCGCGACCTTGACGCCGACCACCTGGGCCCCCGCGACTGCCGGGTGTTGCATCAGGCAGGCCTCGATGTCTGCCGGGTTCACCAGGTAACCACGCAGCCGCAGGCTGTCGCCAATGCGTGCCAGGTAGTGGAAGCGCCTGCCCTGGGCGGTGGCCAGATCGCCCGAGCTGAACCAGCCGTCAGCATCCAGCGCGCGGGCCGTGGCCTCGGGGTTGTTCAGGTACTGCGCCAGCACGTTGGGGCCGCGGATCTGCAACTCGCCGGCTTGGCCATCAGGCACCGGCAGGCGAGTTTGCGGATCGACCACCCGAATCTCGATCGCCGGGTCGACCGGCGTGCCACCGGCCAGCGCGCGTTGTTCGGCCGGCGCCTGCCAATCCTGCAGCGCCACCAGCGAGAACACCTCGGACGAGCCGTAGGTGCCCGAGCTGCGAATACCGATCACATCGGCCTGCTGGGTGAGCTGCAGCGAGAGCCCGGCGAAGTCGGCCAGTGCGAGGTGACGCAGGCTGGTGAAATCGGCCCTCGGGATCTTGAGCATCGGGTCGAACATCGAATCCGCGCCGACCGCATGGCTGATGTGTTGCCCGGCGATCAACTGCGCAGCGGCGCCGGCGTCGAAGACCGGCATCAGCACGCAGCTCGCGCCCGCTGCCAGCGTTGCCAGCGCGGTCATGAAGCCGAACACGCCGAACAGCGGCAGCGCGCACAGCATCGCGTCGCCCGGGCGCAAGTCCATCGCGCGGGCCACCTGCAGCGCATGGCGGGTGATGCTGGCATGGTTGTGCGCTGCCAGCTTGGGCGGGCCCGTGGTGCCCGAGGTGCTGAAGCAGCACAACAGGTCGCCCGCCTGGCCGGTCTGGGCGGGCAGCGGCAGCGTGCGCGTGCGCTCGAACGGCATCAGCCCAGAGGCGTCGTCGACCGTCAACAGTTGTTCGAGCGTCGGCGTCTCGGCGAGCAATGCTTGGGCCACCTCCCCACGGTCCTCGCCCAGAAAGCGGCCGGGATGGACCAGCAGACGAGCCCGCGATACCTTGAGCAGGTGACCGACCTCGGCCGGTTTGTAGCGGGTGCTGACCGGCACCACCAGCAGGCCGAGCTGGGCTGCGGCAAACAGCAGCTGCAGCCAGGTTGCGCCGTTGGGCAACCAGACCGCCAACGCGTCGCCTCGCTTCAGACCCAGGTGATGCAGAGCGCGCGCGGCGTGGCCTGCGGCTAACAGCAGTTGCTCGCGACCCAGTGACTGGTGTTCATCGCGCAGCGCGGCAGCGTTGGGATGGCCGGCCAGCAGGCTGGCGAGGTTTTCAAAGGGGCTTTGGGTCATCGCCGGGCATCGCTGGCGATGGCGTGGCCTCGACCATCGACTCGCGCTGCGCTCACGTCCATCAAGCGGCGGCCAGCGTCACATTGGCGCCGCGCTCGATCACGAATTCAGCGTCGACCAGCTTGCGCGAGTGGTTCAGGTCGCTCTGGGCGATCAGCACCGACACCGCGCTGCCCTTCAGGCCGGCGATCACGTCGCCCAGGCGCTTGGACAGCGCCGGCGCGACCCCCTCGAAAGGCTCGTCGAGCAGCAGCAGTCGGGTGCCCACCGCCAGCGCCCGCGCCAGCGCGACAAGTTTTTGCTGGCCGCCCGACAGCAGCAGCGCTCGGCGCTCACGCATCTCGAGCAATTCGGGCAGCACGCGGTAGACCAGTGCCAGTCGCTCGGACTCTTTCAGCGCCGGGTTGGTCCAGACTGGCACCAGGATGTTCTCCTCGACGGTCAGCTCCGGCACCAGCCCGCGGTCCTCGGGCATGTAGCCTATGCCCATCGCTGCGCGTGCATGGCTGGGCAGCGCGACCAGGTCCTGGCCGTCGAAAGTGATGCCGCCCTGGCTCGGCTTCAGGTGGCCCATGACCGACCGCAGCAGGGTCGTCTTGCCAGCGCCATTGCGTCCGACCAGTCCGACCATCGTGCCATCGGCCACCGTCAGTGACAGACCGCGCAGTGCGAGCACCGAGCCGTGCGCGACATGGATGGCTTCAATCTTCAGCATGGTTTGAGCTTTCCTGGGCTACTCTTGCAGCAGTTCGCCGGTGACGTAGCGGCGCACATCGTCGGTGGCCAGTGCGATGGCAGGCTGGTCGTCGGCGATCACGCGGCCGGCGTAGAAAGCGATGACCCGGCTGGCATGGCGCTCGACGATGTCCATGTCGTGTTCGACGAACAGCACCGTGGTGCCGGCCTCCTGGCCGAGCGCGGCCATGATGGTGTCCATCATCGGAAACTTCTCGTCGGCCGAAACCCCGCTGGTCGGCTCGTCCAACAGCAGCAGTTTCGGGCTGGCGGTCAGTGCCATCGCGATGTCGAGCAGCTTGCGCACGCCGCCCGGCAATTCGGCAACCCGGCGATCGCGGTGCTCGGCCAGGCCGAACCGCTCGAGCAAGGTCTCGGCGCGGTCGATCGCCTCGGGCCGGCGCGCCGGCTGCCAGAAGCTGAGTTTCTGGTCGTGGCAGGCATTGGCCACCAGCATGTTGTCCTGTACCGTCAGGTCGCCGAAGAGCTGCGGAATCTGGAACGAGCGTGCCACGCCCAACTGGGTGATGGCGCGCGGCGCCAGCGGCGTGATGTCCAGACCGTCCAGCGTGATGCGACCCTGGTCGGGCTTCATGTAGCCGGTGATCATGTTGACGAAGGTGGTCTTGCCGGCGCCGTTGCTGCCGATCAGGCTGACCCGCTCACCCGTGTGCACGTTGATGTTCAGATCGGCCGCCGCGACCACGGCGCCGAATCGTTTGCCCAGTCCCTGGGCTTGCAGCAGCAGGCTCATTTCGTGCTCCCACGCATCCACAGCGAACCGATGCCCTTGGGTAGAAAGCGGATCACGAACAGCAGGAACAGCCCGAGTGCCAGCTGCCAGGTGTTGGGGAAATAGGCGCTCGAGAACGAGCGGACCACCTCCAGCACGGTGCTGGCGATGAACACCGCCGCCACGCTCTGCCAACCGGCCAGGATCGCGACGAAGACGAACTCGCCCGAGGTGGTCCAGAAGCTGAAGGTGGGCTCCACATGGCCCAGTGACATCACGGCCAGCGCGCCACCCATGCCGCCGCAGAAAGCGGCGAGGATGAAGTTGATCGTCATCGCCTGCCGCACCGATCCGCCCAGGTATTCGACCCGCAGTTCGTTCTCCCGCACCGCCAGCGTCACCAGGCCGCGCGTCGAGTCGAAGTAGATCCGCGCCAGCAAGGCCATCACGGTGGCCAGCGCGATCGTCAGCACATACAGCGCGTAGCCAACCCAGGCGTCCGCCAGCACCCGGCCCAACAGCGTCGGTCGGCCCAGGTTGAAGCCGTCTGAGCCCCCCAGCATGCTGAGCTTCATCAGCAGGCCGTAGGTCACCATCGACAGCGCGAGTGTCAGCATCGCAAAGAAGATGCCGCGGTAGCGCGACAGCAGCGGCGCAAATGGCGCGGCCACCAAAGTGGCCACCACGCCACCGCCGAGCGCGAGCAGCAACGCATCGGTGAGGCCGAGCTTGTTGAAAGCCAGCGCCGCAGCGTACCCACCCAGCGCCAGCATCATGCCCTGTCCGAAGGGCACGACGCCCCCACGCATCAGACCGACGATGCCGAGCGAGACCAGGCCGTTGGCGGCGGCCATCGTCAGCAGGAAGGTCAGCCATTTCGGCATCACCAGGCCGGCCAGGGCCAGCACGGTCAAGGCAGCCAGGCCCAGGGCCACGGTGCGGCCATGGCCAACAGTGGTTTGGGTCTGGCTCATATTTTTCTGGCTTGGATGCGCTGGAAAAGGCCTTCAGGCCTGAACATCAGCACGATGGCCATCACGACGTAGACCGAGAACAGCTCGGTCACCGGCGCCACATGCACCGCCAGCGACCTGGCCATGCCGACGATCAGCGCGCCCACCGCGGCGCCTTCGATGCTGCCCAGCCCGCCGATGATCACGACCGCGAACGACACGATGATCACCCCGACCGATACGCCCGGTTGAACCGAGATCATCGGTGCGGTGAAGGCCCCGCCGAGCGCGGCCAGGAAAATGCCGACCGAGAAAGCGCCCATGTAGACGCGCGAGACGTTGACGCCCATGCTGGCAGCGATCTCGGCGCTGTGGATTACCGCCAGCACGATCTTGCCGCTGCGGGTGCGGTTTAGCCCCCACCAGACCGCCAGCCCAACGATCAGCGCCAGCGCGACCAGCGCGAAGTCATAGCCGACATAGGTCTGCACGCCGATGTCGAGGTTGCCGAACAGGCTGTAGGGTTCGGACACGTAATAAGGGTTGGCGCCCCAGACCAGCTTGGTGACATCCTCCATGATCAGGAACATCGCGTAGGTCACCAGCACCAGCAACACTTCGTCGCGGCCATAGAAGAATCGCATCAGCCCACGCTCGGTTAACGGCGCGACGATCGCCGCCACCGCCACCGCCGCCAGCAGCATCGCCACCAGCGAGAGCCCGGGCGCCCATTTCATGCTGGCGGCCCAGCCGACGAAGCTGGCCGCTGCGTAAGCGCCCAGTGCGTAAAAGCTGCCGTGCGCGATGTTGAGAATCTTGAGCACGCCAAATACCAGCGTGAGCCCGAGCGCGACGATGAACAGCCAGGACGCATAGGTCAGGCCGTCGATCAGTATGGTGAGTGTTGCTGCCATCGGGCGACTTCCTCGGTGTGGCTATCGGCTGCGGTCGGCGCGCAGCGCGCGCCGCCGTCCGTTAAGTGGCCGCCGCGGATCCGGCGCTGCCGGTCCGCTGGGGGCATGCCTGCAAGGCGGCTGTCAGGCCGCTGCGCAGGGAGCTTATGGGCATCCTTTGGCGCCCGGGAACCCAGCCTTGATCCAGTCTTCCGACTTCATCGTCGCTGGCGGATTCACGCATTCGGCCGGGAAACGCATGATGTCGTCGAGCATCACCATCTTCTTCGCGGCGTCGTAGCGCGTCTTGGCGATCGCTGTCTCCTGGATCGCCTGGTGGCCATCGGCAATCGCCATCTTGATCTTGCCGGCCGGCGAATCCCATTCCAGGCCTTTGAGCGCTGCGGCGAGTTGGTCGTGGTTGGGCTTCTTGCCGCCGTTGGCGGCCATGGCCTTTTCGGCCGCCAGCTTCAAGCCCAGCAGGCCTTGCACCATGCGGTAAGGTGCTTGCACCGGGTAGACGTTGTAGGCCTTGGAGTACAGATCCCACCACCAATCGTTGAGCGCACTCTTGGGCGACATCAGGCCGTAGGCGCCGCGGGCGCCGAGGATCACGCCGTCGGGCATCTTGTCGCCCAGGCCAGGCAGCACATGGTCGCCGGCCGAGAGCACGACTTGGGTCTTCTTGAACAGGCCGCGCGGGCCGGCCTGCAGGATGAAAGCCTGCAGATCGCCGCCCCACAGGCTGGAATGCGTCACGTCGGCGGGCTTGGCCATCAAGGCCGAGATCTCGGTGCCGTACTGGCCGGCGCCGAACTTGGGCAACTGGTCTTCGCCGACCTTGGCGGCAGGGAGCAGCTTTTCCATCGACCAGGTGAAGTCTTTCTTCGAATCCTGGCCCCAGGCGTAGTCCTGGTTGATCATGTTGAAGGTGTCGGCCTTGACATTCTTGGCCTTGATGTAGCGCGCCAGCGCGACGTTGTCCATCGCGCCGTGCGCGGCGGTACGGAAGACATAGTTGAACTTGTTGTCCTCGAAGATCCGTGGTGAGCCGCAGTCGTAGAGGATCAAAAACTTTTTCATTTCCTCGGCCGCGGGCGCCACCGCCAGGCAGTCGCCGGAGCCGACATAGCCCAGCACCGCGTCGACTTTCTCGCGGTCGTACAGGTTCTTCAACTCCTGCACCTGTTTGGTCGCGCCGCCGTTCTCGTCGACGTAGACGAACTCGAGCCTCATGCCGCCGAAGCCGACCTTGTTGTAGGGCGCGGGTGCGGCGCCTTTGTTGAAGGCCTCGAGCAGCACCTTGGCGCCGTTGACGGCCGGGATGCCAAAGCTCTCAGCGGCCTG
>CANFPU010000014.1 GCA_947448955.1 Burkholderiales bacterium | reverse complement strand
CACCGCTGAGCACATCGCGCTGCAGGACACGGTCAAGCAGTTCATTGCCAAGCAGATCACGCCGAACATCGCGGCCTGGGAGAAGGCCGGTATTTTTCCTGCCCACGAGCTCTTTCGCGAGATGGGCAAGTTGGGGTTTCTGGGCGTGAACAAGCCGGTGCAGTACGGTGGCCAAGGCTTGGATCATTCTTATGAAATCGCCTATTGCGAGGCCATCGGCGGCATCGGCGCGCAAGGCGTCAGCATGGGCATCGCGGTGCAGACCGACATGGCCACGCCGGCGCTTGCACGGTTCGGCTCCAACCAACTGTGCCAAGAATTTTTGGTGCCGGCCATCGCCGGGGAGCAGGTGGTCTCGATCGGTGTCTCGGAATCCGGTGCCGGCTCTGATGTCGCTTCGGTGAAGACCCGGGCGCGCAAGGATGGCGACGATTACCTGATCAGTGGCGCCAAGATGTGGATCACCAACGGCACCCAGGCGGACTGGGTGTGCCTGCTGGTCAACACCTCGGATGACCCGCCGCATCGCAACAAGTCATTGATTTGTGTGCCGCTGATGCAGGGCGGGCGGCGTGTGCCTGGCGTGAGCGTCCAGCGGATCGAGAAGATCGGGATGTGGTCCTCGGACACGGCGCAGATATTTTTCGACGAAGTGCGCGTGCCGCAACGCTACCGGATCGGCGAGGAGGGCCTGGGCTTCAGCTACCAGATGATGCAGTTCCAAGAGGAGCGGTTGTCCGCTGCGGCGCGGCGCATCACCGCGCTGACCAACGTCATCGACGAGACCATCGATTACACGCGCGGCCGCATCGCTTTTGGTCGTCCGGTGCTCGACAACCAGGTGGTTCATTTTCGACTGGCTGAACTCAAGACCGAGATCGAATGCCTGCGCTCGCTGGTCTATCGCGCCACCGATGTGCACATGGCTGGCCAGGACATGACCGAACTGGCGTCGATGGCCAAGCTCAAAGTCGGGCGCCTGTGTCGCGAGGTCACCGACGCCTGCTTGCAGTACTGGGGCGGCATGGGCTTCACGCTGGACAACTCCGTGTCGCGCGCATTTCGCGACCTGCGTCTGATTTCGATTGGCGGTGGCGCCGATGAGGTCATGTTGCAGATCATCTGCAAGCACATGGGTATATTGCCCCGGCACTGACGCGTGCGCTGGTATGCCCGGGCTGCGTCGAAGCCCGATCCAGCCTATGATTTCCCTCCACCAGCGGTTGTCAAATCGGACCCCGCGACGACTTTGAAGACGAAGAGACAAGTACCCCGATGACGAATCCAACCAACGACCCAACGACCCGGGCCTCGGCGCCCGCCTCTGGTGATCAGCCGGCAGTCTTGACCGGCCCGCTGCAAGGCGTGCGCATCCTTGACTTGTCGCGGGTGCTCGCCGCGCCCTGGTGCGTTCAAAATCTGGGGGACCTGGGCGCCGATGTGATCAAGATCGAACGTCCGGGCCCTGGCGACGAATCCAGGCACTGGGGTCCGCCCTGGCTTCCGGGGACCGATGGGCAAGCCACCCGCGAGTCGGCGTATTTCATGTCGACGAACCGCAACAAGCGCTCGGCTGCGATCGACATGGCCAAGCCCGAAGGGCAGGCGATCATCCGCAGGTTGGCTGAGCAGGCCGACATTTGCATCGAAAACTTCAAGGTCGGCGACTTGGCCCGCTACGGGCTGGACTACGCGTCGCTGTCCAAGGTGAACCCGCGCTTGATCTACTGCTCGGTGACCGGTTTCGGCCAGGACGGCCCTTGGGCCACGCGGCCCGGCTATGACTACCTGTTCCAGGGCATGGGGGGGCTGATGAGCGTGACCGGTGAACGCGACGACCAGCCCGGCGGCGGTCCCCAGCGCTTCGGGGTGCCGATCGTCGACCTGTTCACCGGCATGTACGCCACGATCTCGATCCTGGCCGCGCTGCGCCACCGCGAGGTCAGCGGCGAAGGCCAGCGAATCGACGTTTCGCTGATGGGCGCGGTGCTGGCGATGAGCTCAGGTCAGCTCTCCAATTTCATGATTGGCGGCAAGGTACCGGGGCGCACCGGCAACGCGTCGCCCAACATCACACCGTATGGCGTCTACCCCTGTGCCGATGGCCTGTTCATCGTCGCCAGCGCCAACCAGACCCAGTTCACCGCGCTGTGCAAGGCCTTGGGCCATCCGGAATGGGGCGACGATCCGCGCTTCAAAGACAACGGTTCGCGCATGGCCCACCAGAGCGAGCTGCACGAAATGTTTTCCGAGATCCTGCGCAAGCGCAACCGGTCCGACTGGGAGACGCTGTTCACCGAGGTTGGGGTGCCGGCAGGTCCGATCAATGACTACGCGCAGGCGATGGCGCATCCGCAGGCAATGTATCTGAACACCCGTTTGAGTCTGCCGCACGCCAGCGGCGTGGACGTGCCGGGCATCGCCAACCCGATGCGCTTTTCCAAGACCCCGGTCACCTACCGACGCGCGCCGCCGATGCTCGGGCAGCACACCCGCGAAGTGCTGCAGGAGATCGGCATGGACGATGCAGCCATCGCCGCACTGGCCCAGGCCGGGACCATCAAACTCGGTTGAGCCAGCGTCGCGCGTCGGCAAGAAAGGCAGCAACATGTCGGACTATCTTCGTCTGCGCCAGATCTGTCTGGCCGCGCCCCGGTTGGCCCCGGTCATCGATGATCTGCAAGCGATCTTCAAGGTGGCGGTCTGCTACCGCGACCCCAATGTCGCGCACTACGGCTTGGAGAATGCGCTGATCCCGATCGGCACAGGCTTCCTGGAGGTGGTTGCGCCGTTTCGCGACGACACCGCGGCCGGGCGGTTCATCGCTCGAACCCGTGGTCACGGCGGCTACATGGCGATCTTTCAGGCCAACGATCCGCGCCGGCGCCAAGCGGCGGCCGAGGCCCTGGGCGTGCGCACGGCGCACGTGATCGAGCGCGACACCTACCAGAACGCACAACTGCATCCGCGCGACTGCCGGGCCGCCTTCATCGAGTTCGGGCACAGCGCCGGCGGCGATGATCGGATGGGGACTTGGTGGCCCGCTGGCCCTGATTGGCAGTCCTTCATCCGCACCGAAGACACCCACCGGATGCTCGGCATCGAGATTCAAAGCCCCGACCGAGAGGGGCTGGCTGCGCATTGGTCGCGTATTGTCGAGACGCCGTTGACGCGCATGGGTACCGACCCGGCGCTGGTCTTCGAAGACGGCACGATCTGTTTTGTCGAGGGCAGAACCGAATGCCTGAGCGCGATACGGGTCGAGGTCAGCGACCCAGCGGCCACGCTGGATCGCGCGGTGGCTTGCGGTTGCCGGGTCGAGGATGACTCGTTTCACCTGGGTGGCGTTTATTTTCGTGTGCTGAAACAGAACCCGACATTGGAGACCTGATCATCATGAAAAATCTGTTTGACCTCAGCGGCAAAGTGGTTCTGGTGACCGGCGGCAGCCGCGGTCTTGGCCGTGCAATGGCCTTGGGCTTTGCCGATCAGGGCGCCGACGTGATCATCGCGTCGCGCAAGTTCGACGCTTGTGAAGCGGTGGCTGCCGAAATTCGCGCGATGGGCCGACGCGCGCTACCGGTGGCCACCAATGTCAGCCGCTGGGACGACTGCGATGCGCTGGTTCACCTCGCGTACCAGACCTTCGGCAAGGTCGACGTGCTGGTCAACAACGCCGGCTTGTCACCTCTGTACGACAAGCTCTCCGATGTCAGCGAAGCGCTGTTCGACAAAGTCGTCGCGCTGAACTTGAAAGGCCCGTTTCGGCTGAGTTCGCTGATCGGCGAGCGCATGGCCGCTGGCGACGGCGGCAGCATCATCAACATCTCATCGACGGCCGCGGCCAATCCAGCGCCGCAGGCGGAGCCCTATGGGGCCGCCAAGGCCGGGCTGAACAACCTGACCCGTTCTTTCGCCTTCGCCTTCGGACCCAAGGTGCGCGTCAACAGCATCATGTGTGGCCCATTTCTGACCGACATTTCCAAGGCCTGGGACATGGTGGCGTTCAACCAGCGCGCCGCCACCAGCATGGCCCTGAAGCGAGGCGGCGAGGCTGAAGAGGTGGTCGGTGCGGCTTTGTATTTCGCTAGCGGCGCGTCGTCGTTCACCACCGGTGCGGTGCTGCGGGTCGACGGCGGGACCTGATCCAGCGTCCGCATCTGCGCCGTCTCGGCATCGCCAATGCGCTGGTTCGAGGCCTCTTCTAGGGGCAGTTTCATTCACCCGATCCAGGAGCCTTCATGGCCAGATTGAGCAAACTTTCGCGTTCCATCGCCGGCAAAGTCGCCATCGTCACTGGCGCAGCCAGCGGCATGGGCCGGGCAACCGCACACCTGTTCGCCGATGAAGGTGCCAAGGTCGCCGTGCTCGACATCAGCCCGGTCGATCCGGTCGTTGCCGAGATCACCGGTGCTGGGGGCATCGCGCGCGGCTGGCAACTTGATGTCAGCCGCAAAGACGACATCGACCGCGTCGTCGCCGAGATTGCAAGCCACTTCGGCGGCATCGACATTCTGATCAACAACGCCGGCATTTCGCTGCATGGCGCGGTCGACACCGAGGACTTCGAATCGCGCTGGGCGCGCAGCCTCGACGTGCTGCTGACCGCGCAAGTGCGGATGATTCGCGCCGCACTGCCGCATCTGCGGCGCGCAAGCGATGCGCGCATCGTCAACATCGCGTCGACCGAGGCGCTGGGCGCCACGCGATTCATCAGCCCTTACACCGCAGCCAAGTCCGGCGTGGTGGGTTTGACGCGATCGCTGGCGGTCGAGTTCGGGCCCGAAGGCATCACCGTCAACTGCATCTGCCCGGGTCCGATCAACACCGGCATGACCGAGCGTATTTCGCAGGAGCACAAAGCCGAGTACGCGCGCCGCCGGGTGGCATTGCGGCGCTATGCCGAGCCCGAGGAGGTCGCGCAGATGACTTTGTCGCTGTGCCTGCCGGCGGCGGGTTTCGTCACCGGTGCGACATTGCCGGTCGATGGCGGTCTGACGATCCGCAACGCCTGATCGCTGCGCGAGCCGGCCGGCAAGATCAGCTTGCCGGCCGGTATCGATCGGTCAGTGGATCTCGGCAGCCTTGCCGCGCGCTTCGCGCAGCTTGTCGATGTTGAAGCCGGCCCGCCGGGCGGCCTCGATGATCACCTGCTCACGCCGCACGATCTGCGCGGCGGCCTCTTTGACTTTCGTCGCGAGCTCGTGCGGAATCACGACCGCGCCGTGCTGGTCGGCGTGGATCAGGTCGCCATGGTTGACGCGCATGCCGGCGACGTTGATGGGCCGCGCGAAATCGACCACATGCACATAGGCATGCGAAGGAATGACCCGCCCCGCCAGCATCTGGAATCCGGGGGCTACTTCGGGCAGATCGCGCACGCCGCCATCGGTGATCAGGCCGACGCAGCCGAAACCGCTGTGGATCGCGCTGTTCACCTCGCCCCAGAAGGCGCCGTAGCCGCGCTGCTCGTCGATGTCCTGGATCACGATGACGCTGGGCTTGACGCCCTGGTCGATGTAAGCGTAGTAGGCGTCCGAGAGTTGCGCCGCAGCTTCGGCGCCGAGGTCGCTCGGGTGCGCGCTGCGGATCGTGGCCGTGCGGGCGAACCCGACCATCGGCTTGAGCCCGGGACGGGTGCAGACCAGCTGCTCGGTGGTGTAGCCATAGCCCCGGCGTTGCGGGATGAGCAACTCCAGCGCGTTGCACACGGTGGGCGTATCCATCGATTGCAATTCGGCAATCAGGGCATCGGTCAGATCCAGCATTGGTGTTCTCCGTTCATGGGCAAAGAGGTTCGCATGTTAGGACTTTTGCGGCAATTCATGCGGTGAGCTGTTCTCGCCTGGCCGACGGCCGTGGCTACCTGCCGACAGCAACCGCCAGCAACCGCCAGCAACCGCCAGCAACGGGTAGCAGCCTGCCTCGGCGCGCTCAATACTCGTCGAGCAGCGGAAAGCCACTGAGCACATGGGGGCTGGCGACCGGCTCGGCCGGCAGCACGCACCCCGGATGCAACTGGTCGATCGACGACAAGCCCATCAACGCGAGATTGGCGGCCATCTCGATCTCAAGCAGTTCGAGCATTCGCACCACGGCCGCGGTGCCACCGGCGGCCATCGCCAAGCCCTCCAGGCGACCGATGCCGACGGCGTCGGCCCCTAGCGCCAGCGCTTTGAGCACGTCGGTGCCGCGCAGGATGCCGCCATCGAACAGCACCTTGGCCCTGCCGCCGACCGCGCGCACCACCTCGGGCAGCATGTCCAGGGTGCCGCGGCCCTGGTCGAGTTGGCGACCGCCATGGTTGGAGACGTAGACGATGTCCACGCCATGGCTGACCGCAAGATCGGCGTCTTCGGCGCAGGCGATGCCTTTGAGGATCAACGGCATGCTGAAGCGATCCTTGATGCGCTTGACCAGGTCCCAGCTCAGCGAGGCCTGCAGCGTGGCTTCGCGCGGCTGGCCAGGCTTGAAGCCCGGACGCCGAGACGCCAGAGGCAGGTAGCCTTTGAGCAGATCGCGTTCGCGGCGGCTGTAGACCTGGGTGTCGACAGTCAGGCAGAAGGCCTGGTAGCCGGCGTTCTGGGCGCGGCCGATGATGTCCATCACCCAGGCCTCGTCGCCATGGGCGTAGAGCTGGTAGATCTTGGCGTGGGCGGATTCGCGGGCCAGCGTCTCAAAATCTGGTTGGCAGACCGAGCTCAGAATTTGGAAGATGCCGAACTCGCCGGCCGCAAGCCCAGCCGATAGGCCGCCGCCCGCATCGAACACCTGCAGCGAGCCGATCGGCGCGAGGAGCACCGGGATTCGCTGGTCGACCCCCAGCAGATCGCGTCTGAGCTGAACCTGCGAGACATCGTTCATCACGCGCGCTTTCAAGGCCAGGCGCTCGAAAGCCAGGCGGTTGCGCTTGAGCGATGTTTCCGTGTCAGCGCCCCCGATCAAATAGTCCCAGTCGCCGCGCGGCAGTTGTTCGCGCGCTTGCTTGACCATCTGCTGAAGGGTCGAAAAGTCGTTGGCCATGGTCGGGCTCCTGTGTCGGAATTGGTTTTGAGCCCATGCGCCTGATGGCACCATGGGCACCACGGGTGTTGTGGGCGTTACGGGCGTTACGGGCGTTACAGGCTTTACAGACGCTACCTGCGCGCAGTCGGTTTGATTGTGCTCGGCTTGGGCGATACTCGTCGGCCCCTGTTCAATGCCTTCGGCCTGTTGGCCGGCGGCCTAACCTGGAATCGATCAGCATGACATTGCACGTACTGTGGCCCATGGTCCGCTGGTCGGACAACCTGCATATCGAGACCGAGGCCCTGGGCCCTGGCGTCACGCCGCATTTCAGCAAAAGCGTTGAAGAGGTCAGCGACGAGGTCTGGGCTTTGGCCGACGGCATCGTCGGTGGCCCCGACCTGCCGGACGACCTCATCGCCAGGATGCCGCGCTGCCGCGTCCATGTGCGGGCTGGCGTGGGTTTCGACAACATCGACGTCGCCCGCTGGGGGCGGCATGGGATCCCGGTGTGCAACACGCCGGATTACGGCACGCTGGAAGTTGCCGATCACGCGATTGCGATGATGCTCACGCTGATGAAGGGCACGGCTTACCACGACGAGCGGCTGCGCGAGGATCCTAAGAGCAACTGGATCCCGGCCTTGAGCCCCTTTGGCAAACGGCTGTCGATCTGCACCTTCGGCATTGTCGGACTCGGGCGCATTGGCACCGCCGCCGCGCTGCGGGCCAAGGCTTTCGGGATGAACGTGGTCTTCTACGATCCGTTCAAGCCCAATGGCTCTGACCTGGCTTTGGGTATCCGCCGCGCTGACTCGTTGACCGAGTTGTTCGCCCAGAGTGATGTCGTCAGCGTGCACGTGCCCGCGAGCGAAGAGACGCGCGGCTTGATCGGTCGCGAGGCATTGGCGGCAGCGAAACCCGGTCTGGTGTTGGTCAACACCGCCCGCGGTGCCATCGTCGACATCGACGCGTTGCAGGATGCGATGCAACGAGATCAGGTGCTGGCGGCCGCGCTCGATGTGCTGCCGCAGGAGCCGCCCAATCTCGGCGCGCCGCTGATCAAGGCCTGGCATGCCGAGGAGACTTGGCTCAGGCATCGCTTGCTGCTGACCCCGCATTCGGCCTTCTACACGCCGGAGAGCGCGCGCGACATGCGCTCGATTGCGGCCCGCACGGCGGCGAGGTACTTGCGCGATGGTCGCCTCGAGAATTGCGTGAACGAGCTTTTTCTGACCCACCGCCGCTGATCGCCAGGCTGCCACTGTTGACGCGGTGGGGGCTGGCTTGTCCATGATGACCGGTCGTCGTGCCTCGCGCGTCGGCTTCGGCTCACAGGGCTGGAGACTGTCATGAACCCAGATTCGAATGCCCGAACAGCGCTGAGCGGGATCCTGGTGGTCGATGAAAGCCAGGGTCCGATGGCGGGCCTGAGCACGATGGTGCTGAGCGATTTCGGCGCGCAGGTGATCAAGCTCGAGCCGCCCGCCGGCGATCCCTGGCGCAGCATGGCCTCGGCGCCGATGTGGCTGCGTGGCAAGCGCAGCGCGGTGCTTGACGGGGATGACGCCATCCGGCGCCGGCAGCAGCGTTGGCTGGCGCAACGTGCCGACGTCTGGGTGCGTGGCCCGTCCCTGGCCGCCGGCGACCTGAGCGACGATGCATTGGCACAGGCCAACCCGCGACTGGTGATCGCCTGGGTCAGCGCGTTCGGCCGCAGCGGCCCTTACCGCGATTACCCAGCCTACGAAGCACTGGTCGCCGCCAAGGTGGGTCGGATGCTGCAGTTCCGCGGTTTGCCGGCGCGCCCTGGCCCGGTCTATGCCGCGCTACAGGTCGCTACCCACTCGGCGTCTCAGTCGCTGCTGGCAGGTGTGCTGGCAGCGCTGCACGCGGTCGAGCGCGATGGTCTGGGCCAGCTGATCGAGACTTCGCTTGCGCGGGGTTTGTTGCCCTACGAATTGAACAATGTGTTGGCAGCGCAGGTCAACGCGCAACTGCGATCGCGCGGCGAGCCTGAATTGCCCGCACCGCCCGACCCGGCCGAGGTCATGCCCACGCTCAACTACCACCCGCTGCAAACGGGTGATGGCCGTTGGCTGCAGATGGGCAACCTGCTGCCGCACCTGTTCATGAACTTCGTTCGTGCCATTGGTTTGAGCGACGAATTGGCGGCGCTGGGCGTTTCGGGGCCGACCGAACTCTGGCCCGAGCCTGCGCGCGAATCCTTTCGCGACCTGATGCTGCTGCGGCTGCAGCAAAAGACCTCGGACGAATGGCAGCAGATCTTCATCGCGGATGGCGGTGTGGCCTCGCACCCCTACCAAAGCACTCAGCAGGCGCTCGATGACGCTGATCTACTGGCCAACGGGCATCTGCTGCCGCTGGGCGAGCAGGGCCGGCAACTTGGTTTGCTGGCGAACCTGACGCTCACGCCGGGGACGGTGGGTGCTTCGGCGCCGGTGGTCGGACAACACACGGCGCAGGTGCTGGCGGGCTGGCCGGGACCGAGCGCGATGGCCGTGCCGGCACGGGCAGCGGCGCGCAATGCAGCGCGCAAGCCGGCACTGCACGGCGTGACGGTGGTCGAGGCTGCGACCATCATTGCCGCGCCCTTCGCCGCCTCGTTGCTCGCCGACTTGGGTGCACGGGTGATCAAGTTCGAGCCGCCCGAGGGCGACCCATTCCGCAGCATGGCGCCGGGCCTGGGCGCTGCCCGGGTCAACACCGGCAAGGCATCGATCGGCCTGGACCTGAAGCAGGCACGGGCGCAGCAGATCGCCCAGCAATTGGTGGCCAGCGCCGACATCTTCATCCACAACTACCGGCCGGGGGTGCCTGAGCGACTCGGTCTGGGCTACGCGACGCTGGCTGCGATCAACCCCCAGCTGGTCTATGTCTCGGCCAATGGTTATGGGCCGGCCGGGCCAGGCGCGCTGCGCCCGTCCACCCACCCGATCCCTGGCGCGGCGATGGGTGGGGTGTTGCAGCAGATCGGCGGTGCGCCGCCTGCCGAGTTGATGGACCTGCCGGCGCTGCGCGAGACTGCGCGCCGTCTGATGCGCGCCAACGATGTCAACCCCGACCCGAACACCTCGATGGTGATCTGCTCGGCGGCGCTGCTCGGGCTCGCTGCGCAGCGCCGCCACGGCGTTGGGCAGCCGATCTTCGTTGACATGTTCGGCGCCAATGCCTGGGCCAACGCCGATGATGCGCTGCGCTACCCCGGCAAGGCCGATCGCGCGTTGCCTGATCGCGAGGGCTTCGGCCTGAACCCGCTCTGGCGTCTTTACCCTTGTGCCCAGGGGTGGATCTTTCTGGCGATCGCGCGCGAGGATGAATGGCGACGCATGGGCTCGTTGTTGGGCGATGCGATGGCGGGCTTGTCGGCGATCGATTTCAGCAGCGCGCGCCAAGGCGGCGACCCGGTCGTCGCGGCACTCGGCCAGTTGTTCGCCGGCGCGCCAGCAGCGAGCTGGGAATCGCGGCTCGCCCCGCAGGGGGTGGGCTGCGTGCAGGCCGACGCTGCGTTGCCGGAGCACTTTTTCCGGTTTGACCCGCAAGCGGTGTCAGAGCAGTTGCTGCTGCCGGCGCAGCACCCCGAATGGGGCGAGTACCTGCGCCACGGCGCGCAGGTTGTGCTGCATGGCACGCCCGGTGGGTACCGAGGCGCCGGCTTGACCGGTGATGGCAGCGATGCGCTGCTGCGCGGGCTGGGTGTCAACGACGCCGACATCGCGCAACTGCGCCAATCGGGTACGGTGGTCTGACTCGCCCGGTCGGTCTTGCTGGATCCGAATCCGGCTGGGTGTGGTTTTCCCTCTGTTCGGTCGCCCCTGAATGGCCGACACTGTTTTGGCAATCCGTCCTTGGCGCTTAGCGCCTTTCGCGACCTCGCATCACTTTCCGCAAACATGGCCAGCGTCACGATTCAGTCGGTAAAGAAAACATTCGGCCAGACGCCGATCCTGCACGGCGTGGACATCGACATCGCCGATGGCTCGTTCACGGTCCTCGTCGGACCCTCGGGTTGCGGCAAGTCGACCTTGCTGCGGATGATCGCCGGGCTCGAGGAGATCACCGGCGGTGAGATCCGTATCGGCGACCGTCGCGTCAACGACTTGCAGCCCAAGGAACGCGACATCGCGATGGTGTTCCAGAACTATGCGCTGTACCCGCACATGACGGTGCGCGAGAACATGGCTTTTTCGCTTGCGCTGGCCAAGCAGGACAAGGCGGCGATCGCCAGCAAGGTGAGCCGCGCCGCCGAAATTCTGGCACTGACACCGCTGCTCGAGCGCTATCCGCGCCAGCTCTCGGGCGGTCAGCGCCAGCGTGTCGCGATGGGGCGGGCCATCGTCCGCGACCCGCAGGTTTTTCTGTTCGATGAGCCGCTGTCCAACCTAGACGCCAAGCTGCGCGTGGCGATGCGCAGCGAAATCAAGGAGTTGCACCAACGTCTGAAGACGACCTCGATCTACGTCACCCATGACCAGATCGAGGCGATGACGATGGGCGACAAGATCGTCGTGATGCGCGATGGTCGCATTGAGCAGGCCGGCAGCCCGCTGGACCTCTACGACTACCCGGTCAACCAGTTTGTCGCCGGCTTCATCGGCTCGCCAGCGATGAACTTCCTGCCCGGCACACTGCGCCGTAGCGGCGGTGCCGCGCAGGTCGAACTGCATGATGGCACCCGACTCGACGCGCCGCCCGGTGCGGCTGGCGCGGACGGCCAGGCGGTGGTGTTCGGCACCCGACCCGAGCACATGACGCTGGCTGAGGTCGGCGGCATCGCGGTGCAGGTCGTCGTGATGGAGCCCACCGGCATGGACACTTTCATTGCTTGTCGCCACCAAGGCGTGGACTTGGCCGCAGTGTTTCGCGAGCGCCACGACTTCGCGCCTGGCAGCACGATCCGCCTGCAACCCGATTTGCAGCGCGCTCACTTGTTCGACGCCGGCAGCGGTCAACGGCTGGCGGCCTGACAGCCGCTGTATCAACCCTCCGCTTTGCATCCATCCTCACCACCAGGAGTCACACCATGGATCTGTTCAATCGCCGCAAATTCCTTGAAGGTTCCGCCGGCGTTGCCGCCGCTGCCACGATCGGCACCGGTGCCGCCGTCATGGCGCCCGCCGTTCACGCCCAGGGCCTGAGCTTCAAGCCTGAGAAAGGCGCCAAGCTGCGCGTGCTGCGCTGGAGTCGTTTCGTCCAGGGTGACATCGATGCCTACATGGTCAACGTCAAGAAGTTCATCGAGAAGACCGGCATCGAGGTGCGGGTCGACAACGAAGGCTGGGAAGACGTACGGCCCAAGGCGGCGGTCGCGGCCAACACCGGCGCGGGTCCGGACATCATCCTGTCGACCAACGACGACGCCAACCTCTACCCCGACAAGCTGGTCGACGTCACCGACCTGTGCGAGTACCTCGGCAAGAAGTACGGCGGCTGGTACTCGGCCGGCCAGACCTATTTGCGCCCGGACGGCAAGAAGTGGATCGGCGTGCCGCTGGGTGCGGCCGGCGGGACGATGGTCTACCGCCAGAGCCAACTGAAGGCGGCCGGTTTCGACGCCTTCCCGAAGGACACCGATGGCTTCCTGAAGATGCTCAAGGCGCTGCAGGCCAAGGGCACGCCAGCCGGCTTCGCGCTGGGCAACGCCACCGGCGACAGCCTGTGGACCAACTGGCTGATCTGGTCTCATGGCGGGAAACTGGTCGATGCCAACAACAAGGTCGTGATCGACAGCCCCGAGACGATCAAGGCGCTGGAGTACGCCAAGGAGAGGTACGCCACCTTTATCCCGGGCACGCTGTCCTGGCTTGACCCGAACAACAACAAGGCCTTCCTCGACGGCCAGATCAGTGTCACGAACAACGGCATCTCGATCTACTACGCCGCCAAGAACTCCACCGACCCCAAGGTTCACGACCTGGCAGCTGACATCTATCACGCGGCGTTCCCGATCGGCCCCGTCGGCGTGCCGACCGAGGCGAATCTGTTCTTCAACCAGATGGTGATGAAGTACACCAAGTACCCGAACGCCGCCAAGGAGTTCCTGCGCTTCATGATGGAGCGGGAGCAGTACGATGCCTGGTTGATGGGCTGTGGCGGCTACATCGCTCATCCACTTGCGGCCTATGAGAAGAACGCGATCTGGACCGTGGATCCCAAGCACACGCCTTACCGCGATTCGCTGAAGAACATGCGTCCGTCAGGCTACGCCGGCAAGCTGGGTTACGCATCGGCAGGCGCAGGCGCTGACTTCATCATCCCCAACATGGTGGCTGAAGCTGCCAGCGGCGCCAAGACGCCCAAGGAAGCGGCTGAACGGGCGCAGAAGCGCGCTGAGCGCTACTACAAAGTCTGAAAAATAGACCTACCCCCGAAGCGGCTTCGCCGCTCCCACTCAAGGGGGCGACGCCAGCGGCCCGGCCAAGCCGGTTCCGCGGCGTCTGCTTGAGAACGTACGCCGGCACTTGACGACCATGGGCTTCCATGAACCTGCTTGAAAAGTTCCAGAACAACCGCAATGCACTCGGCTGGGCTTTCATGCTGCCTGCGACGGTGCTGTTGCTGCTGTTCCTGACCTACCCGCTCGGGCTTGGCACCTGGCTGGGTTTCACCGACGCCAAGATCGGTCGTTCCGGCGAATGGATTGGGCTGGAGAACTTCAGCTTTCTCGTCACCGACAGCGTCACCCGATTGGCGCTGTTCAATACCTTGTTCTACACCACGGTGGCCAGTGTGCTGAAGTTCGCCCTCGGCCTGTGGCTGGCGCTGCTGCTGAACAAGAACCTGCCGTTCCAGAGCTTTTTTCGCGCCGTCGTGCTCTTGCCCTGGATCGTGCCGACGGCGCTGTCGGCGATTGCGTTTTGGTGGATCTATGACGCGCAGTTCTCGGTCATCAGTTGGGCACTGCTCAAGCTGGGTTGGATAGACAAGTACATCGATTTTCTCGGCGACCCCTGGAATGCCCGGATCTCGACCATCGTCGCCAATGTCTGGCGTGGCATTCCGTTTGTCGCGATCTCGCTACTGGCCGGCCTGCAGACGATTTCGCCCTCGTATTACGAGGCCTCGGCGATCGACGGTGCGACGCCCTGGCAGCAATTCCGCCACATCACGCTGCCGCTGCTCACCCCGATCATCGCGGTCGTGATGACGTTCTCGGTGCTGTTCACCTTCACCGACTTCCAGCTGATCTACGTGCTCACGCGCGGCGGTCCGCTCAACGCCACCCACCTGATGGCCACGCTGGCTTTCCAGCGTGCGATCTCGGGCGGCGCGCTGGCCGAAGGCGCGGCGATTGCCACGTTGATGGTGCCTTTCCTGCTGGCGGCGATCATGTTCAGCTACTTCGGCCTGCAGCGCCGGGCTTGGCAGCAGGGCGGCGATAAATGAGCCAAAAGAACGACGATTCCAAAGGCATGGACTTTCTGCAGTCGATGCCGCGGCGCTGGGTCACGGTCTACATTCCGATGTGCATCTTCGTGATCGTGCTGCTGTTCCCGTTTTACTGGATGACGATCACGGCCTTCAAGCCCGACAACGAACTGCTGTCGCGCGACGGCAATCCGTTCTGGATCATCGCGCCGACGCTGGCCCACTTCGAGAAGCTGCTGTTCCGCACCGAGTATCCGGCCTGGCTGTGGAACACGGTGATCGTCTCGGTGACCTCGACCGGGCTGTCGCTGGTCGCTTCCATCTTCGCGGCCTATGCGATCGAACGGCTGCGTTTCCAGGGTGCGAAGACGGCGGGCGGCGCGATCTTCCTGGCCTATCTGGTGCCGCCGTCCATCCTGTTCATTCCGCTGGCGGCGATCGTCGTCAACCTCGGCCTGTTCGACAGCCGGATGGCGCTGATCCTGACCTACCCGACTTTTTTGATCCCATTCTCGACCTGGCTGCTGATGGGCTATTTCCGCTCGATCCCCTACGAGTTGGAAGAATGCGCGCTGATCGATGGTGCCAACCGCTGGCAAATCCTCGTCAAGATCGTGCTGCCGCTGGCGGTGCCCGGGCTGATCTCGGCCGGCATCTTCGCGTTCACGCTGAGCTGGAATGAGTTCATCTATGCGTTGACTTTCGTCTCGTCGAGCGAGAACAAGACCGTGCCCGTTGGTGTCGTCACCGAGTTGGTCGAGGGCGATGTCTACCACTGGGGGCCGCTGATGGCCGGGGCCTTGCTCGGCTCGCTGCCGGTGGCTTTCGTGTACTCGTTCTTCGTCGAGTACTACGTCTCAGGAATGACCGGCTCGGTCAAGGAGTGAGCCAGCGGCGAGTCGCTCGCCGCCGGCCGCGAACTCAAGGCGCGGGGGCAGAGGCTGGTGTGGCCAGTGGCTTGCCTTTCTCGACCACGTAGATACCGACGAGTTTGACCGCGACGGCGCCATCGTTGCGCGCGTTGTGGACCACGCCGGCCGGGATCACGAAGCCTTCACCAGCGCCGACCTTGCGGTTGGGCTGGCCGGCGATCATCAGCGTTGCTTCACCTTCTGAGATGTAGCTGATCTCATCGCCAGGGTGGGTGTGCCAGCCGGCGACCCCGCCCGGTGCTACCTCGACCCGGGCGATCACGGCTTCGCGATTGGGCACCGACACATCGGCCTTGGTGACGAGCGTGCGTGTCAGGCCAGGGGCTTGCGCGACGATCAGGCCAGAGAAGGCCAGCAGCACCGCACCGGCGGCCAGGGTCTTGAATCCGAAGGTCATGAAGGCCTCTTGAGGGTTGGCGCCGCGGGATGCGACCAGCGATTGTCACCAGCCCTGGCGTCGGCTCAGATGACGTTTTCCCTAAATTTTCTCGATCAGCTTGTGACGCTCATTCCGGTTCTATCCGGGCATCCTTGACCACCTTGGCCCAGCGCGGCGCTTCCGATTTGATGAGCGCGGCAAACTGCTCGGGCGTGCCACCAGCAATCTCGTTGCCTTGTGCCAGCATGTTCTCGCGCAGCCCTGCGTCCTGCAACGCCTTGTTGCCTGCGGTGTTGAGCACCCGGACGATCTCGGCCGGCAAGCCTTTGGGGCCAACCAGGCCTTGCCAGTTCAGCACCTCGACGCCGGCGAAACCAGCCTCGCCCATCGTCGGCAGGTCGGGAAACAGCGGCGAGCGCGCTTTGCTGGTGATCGCCAGCGGCCGCAGCCTGCCGCTTTTGATCGACGGCATGGCCGCATACATCTGCTCGAACATCATGTCGACCTGGCCGCCCATCAGGTCGGTGGCCGCCGCGCCGCCACTCTTGTAAGGCACATGAATCATGTCGATGGCGGCGACATGCTCGAACAGCGCGCCACTCAGATGGTGGGTGCCGCCAATACCGCCTGAGCCGTAGCTGAGCTTGCCCGGTGCGGCCTTGGCCGCGGCCGCCACATCCTTGACGGTCTTGAACGGCGACTCGCTGCGCACCGTCAGGATCAACGGTCCGCGCTCGATCAGCAGGATTGGCACCAGGTCATTGATCGGGTCGAAGCTCAGCTTTTTGAACAGCGCCTGGTTGACCGCCAGCGGGGCGAAGTTGCCCATGCCCACGGTGTAGCCGTCGGGCTTGGCGCGGGCGATCGCGTCGGTGCCGATGTTGCCGCCGCCGCCTGCCTTGTTGTCGACAATCACGCTTTGGCCGAGGATGCTCTGCATCAGCCTGGCCATCTGGCGCGAACGGTTGTCGGCGCCGCCGCCTGCGGCATAAGGGCAAATCCAGGTGATCAGCTTGGCGGGATATTTTTCCTGGGCGTTGCCGAGGCGTGGGAGCAGCAGCGCGCTGCCGGCAGCGCTGATCAAGGTACGACGCAACATGTTCTAAAGTCCTTTGGGGCTTGAAGCGGGATCGATGATGGACAGCGCGCCGTGGCTAGAACCGGCTGCGCGCCTTGCGTTTGTCGAACTCGGCGATTTGTGCCTTGAGCAACAGCATCATCACCCGGGCATTGGCTTCGGTCAGGCTGAGCACGGTGTGCGGCTCGCCAGCGTCGTCGTGGTCTTGGGCTCGGGATTGCGGCGCGACGATGGCGTCGATGCGCACATTGATCAGTCCATGACCATTGCTCATGGACTTGACCTTTTGGATCTCGATGTTGTAGGTCTTCATGGGGCTCTCTGGCCATCAATCGGGTTGCAGGATGAATTCGCGCAGCCGCGCGAACGCCGCTTCGGGCTGGTCGCGCCAGGTGCCGTGGCCCGCGTCGGCAATGCGCGCGAGTTGCATCCATCGCGCTGGTAGCGCGGCGGCGATGTCGAGCGAGTCGGCCATCGGGCAGACCGGATCTTGTTCGCCTGCCAGCACCAGCACCGGACAGGCGGCTGCGGCCAGCCCGGGCAGCAGGTTCATCGTTTGCTGCTCGCCGCTGGCCGAGGTGAAGAGGATGTCCTCGTTGAACAGGGTTCGGCCGCGTGCTTGCGGGTCAGCTGCCGGCTGGGTGTTGTACAGCGGCGAGCACAGCCGGTTGTACTCTGCCCAACTTGCGGCCGCTGGCGCGGACCAAAAGGCCTGGGCCGCGGCTCGTGCGGCCGGGCCGCCCAGTTGCTCGAACATCGCCAGCTTGCGATCGATCGCCATGTGCGGCGAAGTGCTCGACAGGATCACCTTGGCCGCATGGTGCGGGTGGCGGGCGATGTAGCGCTGGGCAACGAAGCCGCCGAAGCTCTGGCCGAGCACGATGGGTTTGACCACGCCCAGCGCGTCGCACAGCCGCACCAGATCGTCGGCGAAGTGGTCCAGCGTCCATTGCTCGGGCGGACAGCGACTGCTGCGACCATGGCCGCGGTGGTCGTAATAGACGATCTGGGCGATATCGGCGAGCGCTGAAAACGCCGGCTTGAAGCCCGAATGGTCATAGCCTGGGCCGCCGTGCATCAGCACCAGGGTGGGTTTTTCACGCATCACTGGCCCGGCGGGCACCAGGCCCGGGCCTTCAATGTCGACGAAGAGCTGGAGGTTGGGGGCGATGGTCACGTGCATGCTGGGGTCCCGGGCAAACTTGCTGAAGTCGAGTCAGGTTTCTAACACGCCAGGCCGCCCTCAGCGCGTGGTCATGGCTGATACCGACAGACGCGGCGCGCAGCGGGGTGCACAGTGCTGCAATGGCATTGACACCAATGCTGGTCCAGTCCTCAAGGAGAATATTTCATGAACCAACCCCTTGCCATCGGCTTCATCGGTCTGGGCGTGATGGGCGCGCCGATGGCCGGCCATCTGGCCCGAGCCGGTTACTCGCTGACACTTCTTGACGCCCATGCTGACACGGCGCGAGACCTGGCCGCGACGCTGGGCGCCAAGGTGGTGGTGACGCCAGCCGAGGTCGCCGCGCACAGCGATATCGTGATCACGATGCTGCCCAATGGCCAGGTCGTGCAGCAGGTTGCGCTTGGCGAGCAAGGGCTGCTGCAAGGCTTTCGGCCGGGCGCGCTGCTGCTCGACACCTCGTCCTCCGAGCCCTGGCTGACCCAGGCCACTGGCGCTGCGCTGGCGGCGGTGGGGGCAACCATGGTCGATGCGCCGGTCTCGGGTGCGGCCTGGGGCGCCGCCGAGGCCAATCTGGTGTTCATGGTCGGGGGCGCCGCTGCCGACCTAGAACGGGTGCGGCCGCTGCTCGACCTGATGGGCCGTGCGGTGTTCCACCTCGGTGGGCCAGGTGCGGGCCATGCGATGAAGTGCCTGAACAACTTGATCACCGCGATGACCTTCAGTGCCACCGCCGAGGGCCTGGTGATCGGCAAGCGCTATGGGCTGGATCCGGCGGCAATGGTTGATGTGCTCAACGAGTCGACTGGGATGTCGTGGATCAGCCAGAACCACATCGCCCAGCGCGTGCTCAGCCGCAGCTTCGACGACCCGTTCAAGCTCGAGCTGATGCTCAAGGACGTGGCGATCGCCAACACGCTGGCGCGCGAGACCGGCAGCTCAGTGCCGATCGCCGGCCTGGGCCAGCAACTGTGGCAGGCTGCTGCGCGTGCTGCCGGCCCAGGCGCCAGCGTCAGCGAGTTGGTGCGCTGGGTCGAGCAGCAGAACGATACCCCGCTGAACCCTGGCGCCGAGCCGCGCCGTCCCTGAAGGAGCCGACATGCCCAGCCCCGAACAGCAGCTTGCCGACTTCGTCTGCCGCTTGCAGCCTGAGGACATCCCGGACCGGGCGGCGACCATCCTGCGCCAGATGCTGCTGGCCGATGTTGGCACCGCGCTGGCGGGCGTGGCCGAGGACGGCATCGCGCCACTGCGCCAGTTGCTCATCGAGCGCGGCGGCGCGGCCCAGGCCCGCACGCTGTACTTCGGCGATCACCTGCCGGCCGCCGCCGCCGCACAATTCAATGCCACGCTGTGTCGCGCGCTCGACTATTGCGATGCGATGGCGCCTGGGCCGCACATCGGCTCGGCATTGATCCCCGCGGCGCTGGCCGCTGCTGAGCGGGTCGGCGGTTGCAGCGGCGCACTGTTCCTGACCGCGCTGGTGGCCGGTGCCGAGCTGGCCAGCCGTTTCAACCTGAGCGAGGCCCAGTACGACGGCTTCGACCCGACCGGCATCTGCGTCGTGTTTGGTGCCACCGCGGCCGCTTCGCGCATTTTGCAACTCACGTCCGCGCAGACGCTGCAGGCGATGGCGCTGGCCTTCAACCGCTGCGGCGGCAGCTTCCAGAGCCATGTCGACGGCTCGTTGGGCGTGCGCATCGTGCAGGGCTGGGTCGCGCAGGCCGCGGTCGAATGCGCGCAGATGGCCTCGCTGGGCATCACCGGGCCGCACCAATTCCTGGCCGGCCACTACGGCTATGCCCATCTCTACGGCCGTGGCACGCTCGATGTCCAGTCCTTGGTGGCCGGGCTGGGCAGCGAGTGGCGGCTCGAACGCATGATGTTCAAGAAATTTCCCAGCTGTGGCGTCACCCAGGGCGTGACCGAGCTGGCGTTGCGGCTGGCCAAGCGCCATGGGCTGGGCGCCGCCGACCTGGCCCGCGCCGAGGTCAGGCTGCCGCCCTATGCGCATCGCTTGGTTGGCCATGCGTTCCAGATCGGCACCAACCCACGGGTCGATGCCCAGTTCAACGCCGGCTACTGCGTCGCCAACGTGTTGCTGCGAGGCAGCTCTCAGCTGGCGCATTTCTCGCCAGCCCAGGTTGCCGAGCCCGCGCTGCGGCCGCTGATCGAGCGCATCCGTGTCGTCGCCGATGCTGCGCTGGATGTGCGCGGCCACACGGCCGTGGACTTGAGCATCACCACGACGGATGGTCGGGTGCTGCACGATGGGCTCGACATCGCGCCTGGATTTCCCGGTGCAGGTCTGAGCGAGGACCAGCATCTGGCGCGTTTCAAGGATTGCTTGGCCTATGCCTCGCTGGCCGCTGCCTCGCTCGGGCTGCAGCCGCTGGCCCCGGCCCAGGTACAGGGTTTTCTGGCCGCACTGCAAGGACTGGCTGGGCTGGCCGATGTGCGCGAGCTGCTGCCGCTGCTGATGGCGCCGCTGATGCCGCCGCCGGTGCCGCCGCCGGTGCCGCCACTGAAGGCGCCGGCCTGATCGGCGATGATGCGAAGCAAACCTGAGCGAGACAACGCATGCCTTTCATCCCGTCCATCCTGCCGCCAGCCCAATCCACGCCGCAGTCCTGGTGCTTCGCTTTTGTCGGCAACCAGTTGCTACTGCCCGAGGACGAGGGTTTGGAGCTGCAGCCATTGGCCGCCGCTGCGATGCTGGCCGAGGCCAGCGCTTCGCATTACTTGGGCACGCTCGCGGCGATCGACTGCTGGGCGCTGCTGATGCCGGCGGTGCCCGCGGGTTGGCGCGCGGTGCCGCTGCGCGCCGCGATGATGCGCTTCGACGCGGCGCGGGGCGCGCTGGCTGGGCGCGCTGCGCAGCTGCTGGAATGGGACCGCAGCCACCGCTTCTGCGGCGTCTGCGGCACGCCCACAGGGCTGCAACCTGGCGAGCGCGCCCGCGTCTGCCCGGCCTGCAAGCACAGCGCTTATCCGCGCTTGAGCCCGGCGATGATGGCCCTGGTGTGGCGGCCGGGCGAGCTGCTGCTGGCGCGGTCGCCGCATTACGCCAAGGGCATGTACAGCGCACTGGCGGGTTTTGTCGAAGCCGGCGAGTCGCTCGAGGACTGCGTGCACCGCGAGGTCGCCGAGGAGGTCGGCCTGCAGATCCAGGGCCTGCGTTATTACGGCAGCCAGAGCTGGCCCTTTCCGAACAGTCTGATGGTGGCCTATACCGCAGAGTACGTGTCGGGTGAGATCGTGCCGCAGCCTGGCGAAATCGAGGATGCGCAGTGGTTTGCCCTCGATGCAGTGCCCAACATCCCACCGAGATTTTCGATTGCCGGCCACCTGATCCGCGACACGATGGACGCGATGCGGGCCGGCACCTTCAGGAGCACAAGATGAGCCGAGATGTCTACGTCACCGGGGTCGGCATGGTGCCGTTCACCAAGCCTGGGGCCAACGAACCCTATCCGCAGATGGCCGCCAAAGCCACCCGGGCCGCACTGGCGGACGCCGGCATTGGCTACGGGCTGGTGCAGCAGGCCTATGTGGGCTATGTCTACGGTGACTCCACCGCAGGGCAGCGCGCGGTCTACGAGGTCGGCATGACCGGCATCCCGATCGTCAACGTCAACAACAACTGCTCGACCGGTTCGACCGCACTGTTCCTGGCGCGCCAGGCGGTCGCCAGCGGCGCTGCCGACTGCGTGCTGGCGCTGGGTTTCGAGCAAATGAGCCCGGGCGCTCTGGGCGCGATCTTCAAGGACCGGCCCAGCCCGTTTGAGCGTTTCGACGAGGCCACCGGCGCGCTGGTTGACGCCGACCTGCCGTTGGCGCTGCGCTATTTCGGCGGTGCCGGCCTGGCGCACATGAACGAATTCGGCACCCGGGTCGAGACCTTCGCGAAGATCCGCGCCAAAGCCAGCCGACACGCGGCGAACAACCCGCTGGCCTTGTTCCGCACCGTGGTCACCGAAGAAGAGGTGATGGCCTCGACAGCGATCTGGCCCGGTGTGATGACCCGATTGATGGCCTGCCCGCCGACCTGCGGATCGGCCGCAGCGATCTTCTGCTCGGCCGACTTTGCCCAGCGCCACGGCCTGGACCATAGCGTGCGCATCCGCGCGCAAGCCATGACCACCGACGGTGCGGCCACCTTCGGCGCCCACGACATGCGCGAGGTGGTGGGCTTCAGCATGGCGCAGGCAGCCGCCGAGCAGGTCTACGCTGCGGCCGGTGTTGGACCGCAGGACCTGGACGTGGTCGAACTGCACGACTGCTTCGCCCAAAATGAGTTGCTAAGCTACGAGGCGCTGGGCTTGTGCCCGCGAGGCGGTGCCGAGAAGTTCGTCTGCGACGGTGACAACAGCTACGGCGGCCAGGTCGTCACGAATCCGTCCGGCGGCTTGCTGAGCAAGGGCCATCCGCTCGGTGCCACCGGCCTGGCGCAGTGCACCGAACTGGTCCAGCAACTGCGCGGCACGGCGTCCAAGCGTCAAGTCGAAGGCGCGCGGCTCGCGCTGCAGCACAACCTGGGGCTGGGTGGTGCTTGCGTCGTCACGCTGTACGAACGGGTTTGACCGTACCCGTTTGACGGCGGGCTTGTCGCTGGTACTGAATCGCAAGGAGAACCTCCCATGACCCCAAAACTCGACGCCAAGGTCGCGCTGATCACCGGATCGGGCCGCGGCATCGGCCGCGCCATCGCGCTCAAGCTGGCCAGTGAAGGTGCGCGCATCGTTGTCAACGATCTCGACGCAGCGCCGGCGCAAGAAACGGTGCAAGCGATCCGCGATGCCGGCGGACAGGCGGTGGCCTGTGTCGGCAGCGTCTCCGCACCAGACTTCGCCGATCGATTCATCGCCACCGCCATCGACACGTACCAGGGCCTGGACATCATCGTCAACAACGCCGGCTACACCTGGGACAACGTGATCCAGAAGATGAGCGACGAGCAGTGGGCTGCGATGCTCGATGTGCACCTGACGGCGCCGTTCCGCATCCTGCGCGCCGCGCAGCCGGTGATCCGACGCTTGAGCAAGGCCGATGCCGACGCCGGCCATCGCGTGGTGCGCAAGGTGGTCAACATCTCGTCGGTGGCCGGGCTGTTCGGCAACGCCGGACAGGCCAACTACGCCACCGCCAAGGCCGGCATCGTCGGCATGACGCAGACCTTGGCCAAGGAATGGGGGCGGATGCAGGTGACGGTCAACTGCGTGGCTTTCGGCTTCATCCAGACCCGGCTGACCACCAGCGCGGCGCAGCATGCGACCGCCCACATCGACGGCCGCGACATCAAGGTCGGCGTCAACCCGGACCTGCTCGCGGCGATGGAGCGCAGCATTCCATTGGGCCGTGGCGGCACACCTGACGAGGCGGCAGGCGCGGTCTACCTGTTGTGCATCCCCGAGTCAGACTATGTCAGCGGCCACACCTTGATGTGCACCGGCGGGCTGACCGGCATCTGAACGCCGCGACGGGCCGGCCATCTGCTCAAGCGGGCCGGGCGCGCCCAGGCGCGTCGGTCACGAGCCATTCGAGTTCAGGCTGCCCGCCCCGGGTGTCGGCGTGAAAGCTCAGCCCCAGGCGGTGGTTGTGGGCCGCCAGCGCGCCTTCGATCAAGCCGTTCCAACTCGATGCCAGCGCATGGTCGGCGTCGGCGATGCCCGCCATGAATTTCCAGCCGCGTTGCTGCACTCGCAGGCCGCTGGGGTGGGCTTGCACCTCGCAGCGATCGCCCTGGGCCTGGGCCCATGCGGCGATGAACTGCGCAAAACTGGCTGCCGATCGATCGGCAGCGATGCCCAGGCCGGCGGCGATCTGGTGGTAGTACTGCATGCCGATCATGCGACCGGTCAGCCGCAGCAACTGGCAGGCCTGGTCGGGGCCCCACAACTGCAATGCGGTCGGGAAGGCCGTGCGGACATATTCCATCGCATAGTTTCGGTGCGCTTTTGACAAGCGCTCCTGCGGCCAGGTGCTGATCGGCAGGACAGGCGCGGCGCTCGGGTCGAAGTCCGGCGCGTCCTCATGCGGCGCGAAACGCAGGCGCTCGTGGGCTTCGAGCGCACGGTCGTATTCCAAGTAATAGCCCTCCAGCCCGGATTGACCGTCGGTGGTCTGTTTGGTGCACACAAATCCGAGCCTGGGGTTGCCCAATGACAGCCCGTTCTGGGCATGCCAACCGGCCAGCATCGACCTCGACACCGATGAGGGAATGCCGCACAGCGCTGTGCCGGCCCAGATCCAACGCGGTGCGGCATAGCGGATCCAGGCCTTGCGGTCCGATTCGTACATGTACTCGACCGCCACGCCGCCGATGTGATTCGACAGGTAGTGGTACTGCGCCGCTGCCACCGCGTGCGGCAGTTTGGCTAGCCCGAGCTTTTGCAAACCGGGCAAGAAGCGCTCGCGCCGTTGCCGGCTGAACACCTCGTAGACCAATTCATCGGCACGCGCCGCGCCGAGTCGCGTGACGGTCGACAAGATGATGCCGGTGAAGTAAGCGTGGTAGCCATCGGCGACAGCGCCGAAGGCCTTCGCCGCGTCGACTGGGCTGGTCTGCATAGGGTTCATGACTTGCCTGATGGCTTGGAGTTGATGGGCCATTTTCTGCCGAGGTTCAGCCCGCTGAGATCTCATGTGCCCAGGCGACGACGTACCAGTCGTTGCGCAGGCCGCGGGATGTGGAAAAGTTGGTCTGCTGGGCGATGAAGAGGCTTGTGCCCGGCCGCATCATCGCCAACATCGCCGCCGCTCGCTCGTCTTTTCGCGGGCGATGCGCTGGCTGCACAGGTGAAGCCCCGGATGGCGTGGCGCGGCTGCAGCGGCTAGGGTTGCGTCCAAATTTACTGAGGAGAATTGCATGTCAAACCACCCCGCTCTGCGCCGCCAGACTCTGGCCGACCTGCTGCACCGCACCGCCGCGCGCTTGCCGAACAAGCCCGGCATTTTGTGCGGCGACACCTGCTGGACTTGGGCGCAGTTCGATGCGGTTGTCAGCCGGCTTGCGGCCGGCCTTCATGCCCAGGGCTTGGCCAAGGGCGAGCACGTCGGCGTGCTGGCGCGCAATTCGCATGGTTTTGCCGCACTGCGCTTCGCGTTGGCGCGGTTGGGGGCGGTGATGGTGCCGGTCAACTTCATGCTCAACGCCGACGAGGCGGGCTATATCCTGCGCCACGCCGGCGTCAAGCTGCTGGCAATGGACTCGGGTCTGGCCGCGCTCGGTCGCGAGGCGGCCCTACGCGACACGCAGATCAGTCGTTTCCTGTGGTTGCCCAGCGAGGAGCCGTCAACCTGCCCAGCGGATTGCCTGGATTTCAAGGTGCTGGCGGCCACCGACCTAGCCCAATCGCCTTGCCCTGAGCCTGATTTCAATGGCCAGCACTTGCTGCAGATCGTCTACACCAGCGGCACCGAGAGCCTGCCCAAGGGCGCGATGCTTACGCACAGTGCGGTGATCGACCAGTATGTCTCGTGCATCGTCGAGGGCGAGATGGCCGAAAGCGATACCGTGCTGCACGCATTGCCGCTCTACCACTGTGCGCAGCTCGACGTCTTTCTCGGCCCCAGCGTCTACCTCGGCAGCACCAGCGTGATCACCGCCAAGCCCACGCCCGAGAACCTGCTGCCCTTGGTCGCCCGTCACCGCATCAGCCAGTTCTTTCTGCCGCCCACGGTCTGGATCGGCCTGTTGCGCTCGCCGTTGTTCGAGTTGCACGACTTGTCGAGCCTGCGCAAAGGCTATTACGGCGCATCGATCATGCCGGTGGCGGTGATGCGCGAGCTCATCGAACGCATCCCGCAGATGCGGCTGTGGAACTTCTATGGCCAGACCGAGATTGCGCCGCTGGCCACTGTGCTCAAGCCCGAGGATCAATTGCGCAAGCCGGGATCGGCCGGGCGACCGGCGATCAATGTCGAGACCCGTGTCGTCGATGACCAGATGAACGATGTGCGCGTCGGCGAGGTCGGTGAGATCGTCCACCGCTCGCCACAGCTGCTGCTGGGCTATTTCCACGACCCCGAGCGCACCGCAGCGGCTTTCGAGGGCGGCTGGTTCCACAGCGGTGACCTGGGTGTGATCGATGATGAAGGCTACATCAGTGTGGTCGACCGCAAGAAGGACATGATCAAGACGGGCGGCGAGAACGTGGCCAGCCGCGAGGTCGAGGAGGCGCTGTACCGCTTGGCCGGCGTCAGCGAGGTGGCGGTGATTGGCCTGCCGCACCCACGCTGGATCGAGGCCGTCACGGCGGTGGTAGTGCTCAAGCCGGGCGTGCTGCTCGACGAGGCCGCGGTGATCGCCCACTGCGCGGGCCAGCTCGCGCATTTCAAGGTGCCCAAGGGCGTGGTCTTCGTCGACGCGCTGCCCAAGAATCCGAGCGGCAAGCTGCTCAAGCGCGACCTCAGGCTGCGTTTCGAGGGCCAGTTCGGGCCGGCCTGACGACGCGGGTCGCGCCGGCGCGCAGGCCCGGGCTCAAGTTGAGCCGGCGACGGTCGAAATGCAGGAGACCCCGGCGTCGCGCCGGACCACGTGGTGCATCCCGCCGTCGAACCAGCATGCCCAAAGCCCCTGAATTTAGCGAGCGCCCAGCCGCCGCGCTGCACCGCCGCCAGCTGCTGCAGGCAGCCGGTGCGGCGGCGCTGGTCGGCCTGAGCACGCCGACACCTGCTCAAGCGCACTACACGGTTTCGGTGGTGCCGCAATTTCCTGCTGCGGAGGTCCACCGCGACTGGACCCCTTTGCTTGAACGCGTCGGTCAGATGATCGGTGTCGGGTTCAGGCTCCACCTCGCCGCCAGCATCCCGCGCTTCGAGGCTGATTTTCTGGCGGGAGGTCCCGACTTCGTCTACCTCAACCCGTACCACCAGCTGATGGCCGGGCGGGCCCAGGGCTATGTGCCGCTGGTGCGCGAGCGCAAACCGTTGACCGGCATCCTGGTGGTGCGCCGGGACGACCCTGTGCGTACGGTGCAGGCGCTTGAGGGTCGTGAAATAGCCTTTCCGGCGCCCAATGCTTTCGGTGCTTCGCTGTGGCTGCGTGCTTTGCTGGTTGAACGCGAGAAGATCGCGTTCACGCCGGTTTATGTGCAGACCCACAGCAACGTGTACCGACAGGTCATCCGCGGCAAGGTCGCCGCCGGCGGCGGCGTGAACCACACCTTGGAGCAAGAGCGTGACGAGTTGCGAAGCGACTTGCGCGTCCTGCTGGAGACCCCGGGTGCAGCGCCGCATCCCTTGAGCGCGCACCCGCGGATCGAGCCCCGATGGCAGCTGGCTGTGGCGGAGGCCTTCTTGCAGCTGGCGACCGACGCGTCGGGAAGGGCGCTGTTGCGGGCCATCGAGATGCCCAGCCCGGTGCGGGCCGATCAAGGCCGCGATTACCAGCCACTTGAGGCCTACCGGCTCGACAAATACGTCGTAACAAGCGCCCCAAGGCCGGCCGAAGCCGACCGCCCCCCGTGGGGATCAAGCAAAGTGGCAAAGCCACATTTGCTTGAGAGCGCCAAGGCCTGAAGCCACGCCAACCCGGATGGCCTCGATGGCAACCTTCGGCTTGCTGCACCGATTGCGCCCGCGCGGCCTGCACGGCCGGCTGATGTGGCTGGTCTCGCTGGTGACCTTGCTGACGATCGTCGCACTGGGCGCGCACACCTTGGCCACCGAATCAGCGCTGGCGCTTGAGAGCTTGCGCGGCCAGGCCAGTGCGATGGCGCGCAGCCTGGCGCTGTCGAGCGTCAACCCGATGCTCACCGACCAGCTCGACCACCTCGAGGAGGCCTTGCTGCGCGAGATGGTCTTTCCCGGCGCGGTGTCGGCTCAAGTCATCGATGCCCGTGGCGCGATCCTGGGCCATGCCAAGGTCGGCCCGGATGGCGCGGCCCTGCTGGTGTTTGAGGCGCCCGGCAGTCGGCTGGCGCTGCCCGTTCGGGCCTCAACCGAGTTGCTCTCGGGTCAGTTGGCCGTGCCCGGCCGGATGGTGGCTTGGCAGCCGGTGGCCGCGGGCAAATTGCTGGGTTGGGCGCGGGTCGAGACCCGTCTCGACCCGCTCGATGCGCTGAACCGGCAGGTTTGGCTGCGCACCTTGGCGGCCGGCGCGTTGACGGTGGCCGGCAGCAGCCTGCTGCTGTTGTGGTTGCTGCGCTCGCCGATGCGCGCGCTCGACCAGGCCCGTTCGTTTGCCGCCGACCTGGTGCGCGCCGATGGACGCCAATTGGTGGTGGCTGCAGACGGGCCGCAAGAGACTGTCGAGCTCGGCCATGCGCTCAATCAGGCGGCGATGCGGCTGAACCAGCAGCGCGAGACGATTGCCGCCACGCTGGACCAGCTGCGTCAGCAGCAGCTCGCACTGCAGGACAGCAACCTCCAACTCGGCACGATCTTCGAACTCAGCCCTGATGGTCTGGTGCTGTTCGATGGCGAGGCCTTGGTCCGGTTTGCCAACCCGGCGTTTTTTCGCCTGACCGGTCTGGCGCCTGCGGCGGTGGTCGGGCGTGACCAAGTGGCGCTGGAGGCACAGCTCGGCGCGCTCTGCGCAGAGCCGGCGCTCTGGGCCGGCTTGGCGTCCTATTTCGAGCAACCCTCCGGCAGCGAGCCGGCGGGCAACCCGATCCGTGGCCGACTGCTGGCCTTGAGCGCGCCCCGGCCGAGCGTGCTGGCGGTGTTGGGTCGGCAGGCCGGTGGGGCGGACAGCGTGGTCCGCCTGCTCTACCTGCGCGACGTGACCCATGAGACCGAGATCGACCGTCTCAAAAGCGAATTCGTCTCGACGGCAGCGCACGAGTTGCGAACGCCGATTGCCAGCATCCACGGCTTCACCGAGTTGCTGCGCATGCGCGAGTACCCGTCTGAGCGCCGCCAGCAAATCCTTGAAACGATCCATCGCAACAGCGCCGCAATGATCCGCATCGTCAATGATTTGCTCGACCTGGCACGGCTCGAGGCTCAGCGCGGCAAGGACTTCCTGCGCGAGCGGGGTGATCTGGGCGAGTTCCTGCGTCAGAGCCTGGCCGACCATGCGCCGCCGCCCGGCCGCGATGCGCCGGTCGTGCCAGCCGATTGGGTGCCAATGCCGGCATTTTTCGACCGCGGCAAGATCGCGCAAGTACTCGGCAACCTGCTCGGCAATGCCTACAAGTACTCACCCGCTGGCGGCGCTGTTCAATTGCACGGGCTGTGCGAGCACCGTCCGGACGCTGCGGGACGGGTCGGTTTTTCAGTGACTGATGCCGGCATCGGCATGACGCCAGCCCAGGTGGCCAGAATTTTCGAACGCTTCTACCGTGCTGACCCGTCGGGGGCGATCCTGGGCACAGGGCTGGGCATGAGCATCGCCAAGGAGATCATTGACCTGCACGGCGGCAGCCTGGTCGTGACGAGCGTGCCGGGCGAGGGCACCTGCGTCAGCGTCTGGCTGCCCCTGGCTCGACCTCTTCATCCGCCGGCGTCGAGCCGGTAGACCTTGCCAACGGCTCACACGAGTGGCAGCCCGACGTAGTTCTCGGCCATGGCGGTCATTGCCGCGGCTGAACTGAACAGGTAGTCCAGCTCGGCCCGTTGCATCTTCTGGCCGAAGTGGCCGCTGTCTGGGAAGTTGTGCATCAGCGAGGTCATCCACCAGGAAAATCGCTCGGTTTTCCAAATCCGCGCCAACGCTCGACCTGAGTAGTGGTTGATCTCGGTATCGCTGCCGGCGTAATGGCTGCGCAAGCCTTGCCACAGGTAGGCCACGTCGCTGGCTGCGAGGTTCAGGCCTTTGGCACCGGTCGGCGGCACGATGTGGCCGGCGTCGCCGACCAGAAACAGCCTGCCGAAGCGCAGCGGCTCGGCGACGAAGCTGCGCAGCGGGGCGATGCTTTTCTCGATGGAGGGTCCGGTGATCAGCTGCGCCGCGGTCTGCGGGGGCAGTCGATTCTTCAGCTCGGCCCAGAAGGCGTCATCCGACCACTGCTCGGCCTGGTCGTCGAGCGAGCACTGAACGTAGTAGCGGCTGCGCACCTTGCTGCGCTGGCTGCAGAGTGCGAAACCGCGCTCGTGGTGGACATAGATCAGCTCGTGCGAGACCGGCGGCACGTCAGCCAGCACGCCCAGCCAGCCAAAGGGGTAAATCTTTTCGTACAGCGTGATCGCGCTGGGCGGCACGGTCGCGCGACAGACGCCATGGAAACCGTCGCAGCCGGCGATGAAATCGGCCTCAACCCGGTGGCGAACACCGTCCTGGAGGTAGCTCACGCTGGGCTGCGGGCTGTCAAATCCCTCGACTACCACCTCATCGGCGTCGTACACGGTGGGCTCGCCCGACACACTGCGGGCGTCCATCAGGTCGCGCGTGACCTCCGTCTGTCCATAGACCATCACCCGCTTGCCGGTCAGCCCCAGCAGGTCGAGGCGGTGGCGCTGGCCGCCGAAACACAGCTCGACGCCGTCGTGCGGCAGACCCTCTTGTTGCATCCGGCCCGCCACGCCGGCTTGCTGCAACAAGTCGACCGTGGTCTGTTCGAGTACGCCGGCGCGAATGCGGCCCAGCACGTAATCGGCGCTGCGCTGCTCGATCACGATGTTGGCGATGCCGCTGCGGCTGAGCAACTGCCCTAGCAGCAGGCCCGAGGGGCCGGCGCCGATGATGGCGACCTGGGTTTTCATGGGATTGGCTCCGGCCTCGCTTGACGGGAGGCAAATCGTAGCGCTCGATGGCCATTGGCTCCATGGACGGATATCGCAAGTGATTGCACAATTCGAACATGCGTCAAGCCATCGCTGCCAAGCTTGAACCCGGCCCGGCGCCGTTCGGTCGGCGTGCGCCGCTGGCCAGTTTGCCCAGCTATGCGCTCTATGGCGAGCATGGTCAGACAGAGGCGCTCGACGGGCTGCATTGCGAGCGCATTGCCGAGCGAAGCCGGCGCCACGACTGGGAGATTCGGCCGCACCGGCATGCTTCACTGTTTCAAATTCTGCACATCGAATGCGGTGCTGCCCAGGCCTGGCTCGAAGCTGGCAACCAGGCGCTGGTGGGGCCTTGCGTGTTGCTGGTGCCCGCGTTGGTACCGCATGGTTTCGTTTTTGCGCCTGACATCGAGGGCACGGTGATCACGCTGCTTGAGCAGCACCTGATGCGACTGCTGCACCGCGCGCCGACGTTGGCCGATCGGCTGCTGCAGACGCGCTGGCTGGCCTGGCCGCTGGGTGACCCGAAAGGTCAGGCCCTGCAGGAGGCGGTGGCACGTCTGCACGACGCCTTCGCCCACCCCGCGCCCTGGCGCGACTTGGCGCTCGACGCCGCGCTGCTCCATCTGGCGGTGATGCTCGGTCGCCTGCTGCCGGACCCCGCGCTGGCCGGTGATCCCTCGACGTCGGGCCACTCGCGCGCCCTGTTCCATGTGAGGCGATTGCGCGACTTGGTCGAGGCCGGGTTCCGCCAGCAACCCTCGCTGGCCACGCTGGCAGCGACGATGGGGATCACCTCGACCCAGCTCAACCGGGTCTGCCACCAAGTGTTGGGCCATTCGGCGCTCGGCGTTTTGCACGGCCGGTTGGTGCTCGAAGCGCAGCGTGACCTGGCCTACACGACCCAGAGCATCAAGCAGATCGGTCTCGGGCTGGGCTTTGTCGATCCCGGCTATTTCACCCGGTTTTTTCAGCGTTTGACGGGGCATACGCCGACAGCCTGGCGCGCCTTGGCGCTGCGCTAGCGGCTGTGCACAATCCAGGCGTGACAACCCGGGCGCGCAGCGCAGATGATCTACAAGTTCAAATCCAAGGCTGGCGGTGACATCCTGATGCTCGGCCCCAACGGCGATGCGCTGCTGCGCGCGATCGGTCGCGATCCAGCAGCCAAAGGCATCATCGAGCCGCCGGCGATGGCTGCCGCGATCGCGGCCATCGAACAGGCGGTTGCGGTCGACGAGGCGGCGCGTCGTGAGGCTGAATCCGAAGCCGCCGCGCAAGGCAGAACCCTGCCGCCCCGCGATGGGGTGAGCCTGCGCCAGCGGATGTGGCCGATGGTCGATTTGCTGAAACGTGCTGCTGCTGAAGAGGTGCCGGTGGTCTGGGGTGGCTGAGCGCGCTGACCGCCCGGTCCGGGCTCAGCCCGAGATTTGTGCAGGAGAAACCGAATGAAGTTATGGAGCGATGGCTGGGCCAATGGCGAGGCGATTCCCGAGCGCTATGCTGCCGGCCGCCTGACGGCGTCCGGTGTCGATTTCGCCGACAACCTGAGCCCGCCGCTGGCTTGGAGCGATCTGCCCGTGGGTACCCGCTCGTTGGTGCTGCTGTGCCAGGATTTCGACGTGCCGGGCGTCGCGGACGATGTCAACCAAACCGATCGCGAGGTGTCGGTCGACACGCCCAGGGTCGATTTTTTCCACTGGGTGATGGTCGACCTGTCGCCGAGCCGCAATGGTTTCTCAGCGGGTCAGTGGAGCGATGGCTTCACCTCACGCGGCAAGCCGGGCCCGCAGGCCGAGGGTGCGCGACAGGGGTTGAACGACTACACCGGTTGGTTTGACGGCGACGCCGACAGGCGCGGTCAGTATTTCGGCTACGACGGCCCGTTCCCGCCTTTCAACGATGCGCTGGTGCACCACTATGTGTTCACGCTCTACGCGCTGGACATCGCTCGGCTGCCCGTCGAGGGCAGCTTTACCGGCCCCCAGGTGCGCGACGCTTTGATCGGCCATGTGCTGGACGCGGCCACGCTGTCAGGCACTTACACGCTGAACCGTCGACTGCGTGGCTGAAGCCACCCGCATCGTCGCGATTCGTCACGGCCAGACCGCCTGGAATGCCGAGTACCGGTTGCAAGGGCAGATCGACATTCCGCTCGACCCAGTCGGTCGGCGCCAAGCTGCCCGTTTGGCGGATGCGCTGCGCGACGAAGGCTTGAGCGCGGTGATCGCCAGTGACCTGGACCGCGCATGGCAGACCGCACAGGCGCTGGCCGAGCCGCTGGGCCTGCCGTTGAGCCCCGACCCTGGCCTACGCGAGCGTTGTTTCGGCGTGTTCGAGGGCCAGACCCGGCAGCAGATCGACCAGCAATCGCCCGCCCTGGCGCGCCGCTGGCACAGCCGCGATCCGGATTTCGCGCCGGCGGGCGCCGAGAGCCTGCGTGTCTTCTATGCCCGAGTGATCGCTGCGGTCGAACACCTGGTCGTGGCGCACGCCGGTCGAACCATTGCGCTGGTCAGCCACGGCGGGGTGCTTGATTGCCTGTACCGTGCAGCGACCCGCACCTCGCTGGAGGCCCCGCGCAGTTGGGCCTTGGGCAACGCCGCGATCAACCGACTGCTGCACACGCCGCAGGGTTTCATGCTGGTGGGCTGGGATGATGCTGGCCACTTGGCGGCCCTGGAGACTTAGCGTCGAATTTCTCGCCAGGCGCTTTTGGCCGGGGTGATGGTCTGGCCCAGCGGCAGACGCTGCTGGAACACGCCGTTGTCGGATCGGTGGGTCACGCCGACGATCTTGCCGTCAATTACCCGCAGCGTGATCACTCTCGACGATGAGGCATTGGCGGCGATCAGCCAAGATGCGGTGGTCTCGCCGGAGGTCAGACTGCCTGAGCCGACGTCGATCAAGTAGAGGTAGGACGATTGGCTGCAGTCGGTGGCGCCGTTGAGGTTGCTGACGAAAGCCACCGCGCCGTAGGTGACGATCGGGTCGGTGTTGGCTTGCTCACCGGCAGGCAGATCGAGATACCAACCGCGGTCGCTCACCCAGTTCACGGTGTTCTGGGTCAGCGTGCCGTCGCCATGGCTGCCGCGGCTGTAGACCTGGCGCACCAGGCTGGCGCGGGCATTGTTCATCGTCGAACCGTCGGCGATCGCGTAAAACGATTGGGTACGGCTGTTGCCAAAATCGCTGATATCCAGCAGCCGGCCGGTACCCACCAGGATGATGCGTTTGCCGTTCAGGGTGATCATCTCGGGTGCCGAGGTGACCGGTTGGCTGTTGCCTGTCGCGTCCAGCAGCACCGCGACGAGGTCAGCGTCGAGTTCCCCCACGCCCGTTTTTTCCAAGTCGAATCGCCAGACATTGCCCAGCAGGTCACCGCCGAAAACATATCGCACGCTGCCGTCACTCTCTTTGAAGGCCGAGACGTGACAAAGACCCGCTTCGGCTGCGGTGCTGCCGGCGGCGGTCCTGAAGGTCTTGATCACCGCGCCGGTGCTGGCATTGATCACCCACAGCCGACCCTTGCCGTCGCCCACGGCTTGGGCGTTGTCCACGCCTGAACTCAGCAGCACGACATCGCCGTCACGCGTCTTGGCAATCACCGGTTTGCCGATGGTGTAACCCATCTTGGCGCGGTTGGCTGCGTCGGCGCTGGCTGGGAAAATCCAGCGAAACTGCGCTGCGGCGCTGGCGGTGTCTAGGTTCTTGGGCTTGCTGACGTCGAGCGCGTAATAGCTTCGCCCAGCCGCGCCCAGTCCGCCGACGAGCAACTTCTTGCCCGACGACAAGCGCCCATAGGCTGGTGTCGCGTCGAGAAGGGTCTGGTAGACCCAGCCGCGCTGCACCGATTGGCCCAGGTTGGCCAAGGTATCGGGCGGCGCATAAGCCCAGGCCTCTTTGCCGTTGAGGGTGTCGAGCGCATGCAGCATGCCGTCGCCCGATGCCAGGTAGACCGCCTGTTCTTCGCGCGCGAGCACCGGCTCGGCGTTGACCACGGCGCCGATCAGGCTGTTGCGCGCTCTGAACAGGCTGCCCTCGCTGCTGCGGTTGCCGCGCAGGTAATCCACCACCTGCTCGTGGGTGAAGCTGGCCGCATCGGGATTGACGGCTGCCCCGACATTGGCGGCATTGAAATCCAGGCCGATGCCGCCACCCGAGCTGAACACCAGCCGGGTGGTCCAGTCGCGTGTTGCCAGCAGGCTCGCGGCCGACCAGGTCTCGGTGGTCGACAGCGCGGCGGTGCTGGGATCGATCGGGTTGGCCGACAGGTCGCCCGACCAGCCGGCTGGGTTGTAGGAGCCGAGGTAGGCCTGCGAGTCGCCGCGGTCGAGGTTGACCGAGCTGACGGCCACGCTGGCTTGTGAGCCCTCCTGGTTGAGGATGTCGTTGAAGGCCGACTGGATCGCCAACTTCAGTGACTCGGCGTCACCGGCCAGGTACATCTGGCCGCGGCCGTTGACCGTCGCGTGCCAGAGGTCGTCGATCATCGACGGGTCATCCGCCACCGGTATCGGCCAGGTCGGTGGGGTGGCAAAAACGTCGGTTGCGAAAGGGTTGCTGGCGTCAGGGAACAGCTTGCCGCGCGCGCCGAGCGTGATGCCGTAGGTGGCAATGTGCAAGTCAGTGTTGAGGTCCGGGTTGCGGCGCGTCGGGTCTCCCGAGGGTAGGCGGCCCGCGCTCAGCGCATTGGGGCCGCTGGCCCGCAGCCGGTTGGTGTAGTAGCGCAGTCCAAGGTCCGCCAGTGAGCCGTTGGCCGTGGTCTGGTAGGGCGCGCTGGCGCCCCAGCTGTTGGCTGACTTGCCCGAGTCCCAGGACGGCGGCGTGATCGACGTCGTGTTGGAGAAACCGTCGGTGACCACGAACAGGTTGTTGCGTTGACAGGCGTACTGGACGATGTTGGTGTTGCTGTTGAACTGGTCGGCGATGTACTTCACCGTGTTGTGGGTGGGTGTGCCCTGCGAACTCAGTGCGTTGAGGTAGAAGGTGCCCGCAGCAGCGCGGCGGTTGCTGGCGTTGTTGCTGCTGTCGGCGTCAAACATCGTCGGCACCGTGCAGGCGTCAGCGCTGCTACCGTCGCAAAACGGCACCACGCCCAGCCGCACGCCGGTCAGCGGCTCCAGCGCGCGGCCCATGGCGCCAGCGAGCATCAGCTTGCGTTTGCGGTAGTAAGTGAACCAGTTCGCGAAGTTTTGCAACTCGGCCGCAAAGCTACGGCCTGATGGGAAGCTGACCCCTGATTTGATCTCGTAGCGGCGCAGCTTGCCCAGGCCGTCGGGCGCGTTGACACAGTCGGCGTCCGGGTTTGTCGCCGGGTTGCTGGCGACACAGTTGGGCGCCGCAATGCAGCCGGCGTCGCCCGCCGGGCAGACGGTGCGCTGCCAGAAGGTCGCTGGGTAATAGGGCAACGAGGCTTGGCAGCGGCTGCCCGAACCGACCACGGTTACCGCGCTGAGCGTTTGCAGCGTGCTGCCGCTGCACAGCCCGGCGCTCGAACTGCTCGCCTTGATCTTGGTGCCGACCGGCAACGCCATACCCGGCATCACGCTGAACTGGTAGTCGCTGTTGCCGAAGTTGGTGTGGGTCGAGTTCCATGTCGCGCCGACATTGAGCGTGACAGGCATGGGCGACAGCGGCCCGGGATGTGATGGCGCGGCCGTTGTCGGCGCATCGGCATAGTTGCGCAGCGCGGCGCTGACATAGGCTGGCGACCAAGCGGGATAGTTGGTCTTGGTGTTGTAGTACAGCGGGTTGAAAGCGCTGGACCGCAACCACCCAAGCTGGGCGATCGGCGGCGCGACCCGGCCGTTGTCAGAGCCGATCGCGTAAATCTGGCTGCCGGTGGTGGTACCCATCGGGAACAGATAGGTCAGCCGATTGGTAGCGGCGGCCGAGGTGTAGACCGGTTTGTTGGCGACGCTATCCCAGGCCGAGTTGCTGCCGTTCCACCAGGCGATGCCGTCGTCGGTGCTCATCAACACCTCCCAGTCCATCGATCCAGAGTCATCGCGGCCGAACACCACATTGGGCTTGGCCAGCACCGAGGCCTTGAGCGGCAACTCGGCCAGGTTGGTGGCTGCGGCGGTCAGGCTGACGAGCAGGCATGACAAGGCTGTGCTGCAGGCCAGGGTTCGAACAAGCGTCGTCATGCATCGCCTCGATAGCGTTGGGGAATGGGAAAACCTGCCAGATTGCGAGTTAGCCTTTGGTGACCAGGCCCTGGGTCCAGATCTGGCTGTTCTTGGGCCCGGTCACCCGGACCGTGACCCGGAACTGTCTGGCATTGGGTGGGTCGACCGACTCGCCGCCGGCTTTGCTGCTCTCGGTTTGCGCGATCTGCTTCACCAGGCATTGCTGCAGCGTGTTGGTCACCGGCGTGGTGTTGCAAAGACGGTCGACGACATAGCGCACCCGGTAGTTGCCGACCTGGCGCTCTGGCGCGCTGTCAAAGTTCAGATTAGAGAGGTCATCGCCATCTGCAGCTTGCATCGTCGACCAATACCAGCCGGCGATATTTTGGTCCTCGTCGGTGATGCCTTGCACGGCCAGGAAGGCGGTGTTCATGCCCACTGCCGAGGCTTGTATCGAAGCCTCGCGGTAGCTCGCATTGCCGGCTGCCAGGGTGCTGACCTCGGTGAGTCGAGCCAGCGCGAGTGCGCCCATCAGCAACACCGATAGCAGCACCAGCACGACGATCATCGCCATCCCGCGTGGGTCTTGCCTCAAGGTGCGAGGCCCCATACAAAGTTGCGCAATGGCACCACGGTGACCGCACTGCGGTAGCGGTAACAGGCCCAGTCGCTGAGGTCAGGGTCAACGGTGTTGCCAAACAGTTCGGGCTTGTTCATGCTGGCCTCACAGTGGCCCGAGGCGGCTTCCTTCTCGCGCTGCGCGCTGCGCGTCACCAGCCCGATGCGCAGCGCACGCACCCGAGGCAGCGTCGCGCTGGTCATTGCCGCAAAGTCTGGCCCGCTCGCGTCCTGCCAACGCTCGATCGTGGTGCCGCCGGCAGCCGCAACGCCGTACTGCGCCCGCAGACCGACCACGTTGCGATGCAGGACCGCCGAGTCGCCAAACATTGGGCGCTCCATGAGCAGGTCAGTGCCGTCCAGCCGATAGCGGCTCCAGACCAGGTCCCCGAACAGCGCTGCGCTGCTCTTGTCCGGGAATGCCGGGCTGTTGGGGAAGACCACTTGGTTGTAGCGGCCCGTGCGGGCAAAGCTCAGCTGCTGCTTGCTGTCTGCGGTCGCGCTGGCCATGGCGGTGATCGACCGCAGTAAACAAGGCGAGCCGGGCGTGGCCGGCGCCAGCAGCACGGCCTGCCCCACGCTGGCCGGCAGCAGCGAGCGCAACTCGACCGAACTGCCGTCCGAGGCCGCGTTCAGCAACACGCTGGTGCCGGCGCTGATTTGGCTGGCATAGACGATGTCGATGCGGTCGTTGTTGCCCAGGCTAGTGATCAGCGCTGGCGTGAAACTGCTGGCGTCGGTGATCACCGTGTTGTAGACGCTGAGGTTCAGCGTGTGGCATCGAAAGGTGGAGTCGCCAAAAAAGCCCAGCCCGGCTGCGGCGACATCCCGCTTGATCGCGGCCAGCGCAGCCGCACCGTTGAGCGCAGCGCTGCCGACCCCCAGGCCTTGGCGCTGCGAGGCGGTGAAGACGACCGCGCTGCCGGTAGCGGCCAGGCCGACCAGTAGTGCGACCACCGTGCTGACCATCAACTCGACGATGGACAGGCCACGCCGCGGGATGTCCATCGGCCGGTCATGACAGTACTCAGGGGCGGGCATCGGTCACCGCCAGTTGATGGCGCGTGATGTCGCCATCCGTCGAGCCCCCATCGCGGGCATGGGTGGTCCAGGTGATCAGCACCGAGAGTTGTCCGGTCGCCGCATCGAGCGTTGAACTGATGCTCACCGGCGGCGGCAACGCCGCAGCCACGGTGGTGGCCCAGGCGTTCGTGCTGGCGAGGGCGCCCGGACTGGTGCAGTTGCCTACTTGCGGCAGGGTGTAGCAGTGGGCGTTGGCCACATCGACCAGTACCCTGCTCAGCAGTTCGTCGTTGAATTGGCTGGCCAGCAGACGTGACTGTGCTTCGGTGCCGCGTGCGATCGTGCGGCTTTGCAGCCCGGTCAGCGCTAGCAGCCCGAAGGACAGGATCGTCAGCGCGATCATGGCGTCGAGCAGACCCAAGCCGCGCGTCATGGGCAGCCGACTCGGCGGTCGACGCAAAGCCTGGCGGTCCCGCCCGCGTCGACGCGCAGGCCTGGACAGCGCAGGTCGCTCGAGCAACTGATACCGGTGATCGACAGGTCGATCGCGCCGACGGTGCCGAACGGCAGGGTACGGCCATCGCTGCCGAAGTCAATGCTCGCGGTGCCGACGCTCAAGCCGTTCGACAAGCTGCGTTCATGCACCAACAAGGGCTGGTTTGGGTCGACCAGGTCCAGCAACTGCACCGTGGTGCTGCTGGCGGCCAGGCGGATGCGGCTGTTGCGCTTGATGGCCTCGCTCTGGGCGGCCATCGCTTCGGCCAACAACAGATGACCAGCTTCACGCAGCCGGGCGTTTTGGCTGTAGTCGGCGAAATGCGGCATCGCGGTGATGGCCAGCAGGCCGGCAATGGTCAGTCCGACCATCAACTCGACCAAGGTCAGACCGAGCCCAGGCTTGGCGCCTTTGAGCAAATGTGGCTCGGCCAATGTGCTGGATCCCCACCGGGGACGGTCGGTTTCTGTCGGCCTCGGGGCAGTCAGTTGTCGCATGTCAGGCCCCGCAGACTCCAGCAATGAACCGCCGGTACACCCCTGGGGTGAGACAGCGTGACCCGGTTGCCCGCCTGGTCGATGCTGTAGCTGTAACCCGCCATGCTGCCCGATCCGCTGGCGATAGCGCCGAATCCCTGGCCGCTGCTGGTGATGCTGCAACTCAGGGCAAAGTTGGCGGTTGTCGGCAGCGATGCGGCGCAGTTGCCATCGCTGGCATAGCTGCCGGTATCTTGGTAGCGCTGCTCCATCCAAGTGGCATAGGACGACAGCGCATCCAAGGCCACCGGAACCCGTGACCTCTGAACATAGTCGATGTAGGAGGGCAGCGCCACGCCGGTGAGGATGCCGACGATGGACAGCGCCACCAACAATTCGATGATGGTGAAGCCGAATCTTGCGCGGCGCAGCATGGTGTCGTTGGTGGAGGTTTGCAGGCGACTTGCTGCCAGCGGATGCGCGCCATCAGCCGGCTGTGTGCTGATATCGACAGGTGCCGGAGCCACTTGAACACTTTGTGTCCGCTGGCTGACCGATGCTGTTGAGGTCGCAAGGCGAGGCGATCCAAGCATTTACCCAGGCCGAATAGCCTTCGCAGTTGGAGCGGCTGCACGGGTACCTCGGCGTTTGAGGGCCGCTGTTTTTCTCGTTTTTCCTCAGCAGTCCCGTAATTTCAAACTCAACCAAATCGCAGCTACTTGCAGGCTGGCCGTTGCCACGATGCTGGTTGCACCGCTCCAGCCCCATGTCTCGGGTGACACGATCAAGATCGGCATCATCACCGACCTGTCAGGGTGGTTCCGACTCCATGGCCTTGGCGTGGTCTAGGCGATGAAGATGGCCGAGGCTGAATTCTGCGGCGCGATCAACGGCAAAACGATCGAGATCCAGTTTGCCGACCGCCAGAACGAGGCCGACGACGCTTTCGGCATCGCGAAGACGGTGAAGCGTTCGGACTTGCAGATCTTCCTCAATGACCCCTACTCGCTGGCCTTCAAGACCACTCAGGGCCTGCGCGTTGTCGGCAGCTCAATCCCCGAACAAGCCACCCGCCGCCTGCGGCGGTGCCACGCCCAAATGGCGGTAAGCCGCCAGCGTTGCGATGCGTCCGCGCGGTGTGCGCTGCAGGAAGCCCTGCATGATCAGAAACGGTTCGATCACGTCCTCGATCGTGCCCGGCTCTTCGCCGATCGCCGCAGCGACGTTGTCCAGCCCGACTGGGCCGCCGTCGAAACGATGGATCACGGCCTCCAGCAGTTTGCGGTCCATCAGGTCGAAGCCTTCGGGGTCGACATCGAGCATCACCAGGGCCTTGTCGGCAATCTGGCGCGTGATCGTGCCGTCGCTCTTGACTTCGGCGTAGTCGCGCACACGGCGCAGCAAGCGGTTGGCGATGCGCGGTGTGCCGCGAGAGCGGCGTGCGATCTCGAAGGCACCCTCAGCCTGGATCGGTACCTTGAGCAGGCCGGCCGAACGGTGAACGATGGTGCCGAGTTCGGCGGCACTGTAGAACTCAAGCCGGGTGACGATGCCGAAGCGGTCACGCAGCGGGTTGGTCAACATGCCGGCACGGGTGGTGGCGCCGACCAGGGTAAAGGGCTGCAGGTCGAGCTTGATCGAGCGCGCCGAAGGGCCTTCTCCGATCATGATGTCGATCTGGTAGTCCTCCAGCGCAGGATAGAGAATTTCCTCGACCACCGGACTGAGTCGGTGGATTTCGTCGATGAACAGCACATCGTTTTTCTCGAGATTGGTCAGGATCGCTGCCAGGTCTTTTGGCTTCTCGAGCACCGGTCCGCTGGTCTGGCGCAGATTGACGCCGAGTTCCGCAGCGATGATGTGGCTCAGCGTGGTCTTGCCCAAGCCGGGTGGGCCAAACAACAGCACGTGGTCTAGGGCCTCGTCGCGCTTCTTGGCCGCGCCGATGAAGATCTCCAGTTGCTCACGTGCCTTGATCTGGCCGATGTAGTCGGCCAACAGCTTGGGCCGAAGCGCCCGCTCAATCGCCTCTTCTTGTGGCGAAGCTCTTGCAGCACTCACCACACGCGGCGCCGCGTTGGCAGCGGTAAAGTCGTCGGTCTGTATACCCATACAGTCTATTGTCCACCGCTTGGCCCATGCGGGCTACCCACGGCCCTACCGTGACAAAGACTTGAGCGCCAGCTTGATGCCATCACTGACCCCCACATCGGCTGGCAAGGTCTTCAAGACGGCAGCAGCTTCGCGCTCGCTGTAGCCCAAAGCGACCAGCGCTTGGACGATGTCGGTCTGGGCTTCACTCGACACTGCCGCGCCGGGCAAGCCGAGGTCGGGCCCGAGCTTGCCTTTGAGTTCGAGCAGCAAGCGTTCGGCGGTCTTCTTGCCGATGCCGGGCACTTTGACCAAGCGGCCTGCCTGCTGCTGCGCGACGGCCTGGGTCAACTCGGCAACGCTCAGACCTGACAACACGCCCAATGCCATTCGGGGACCAACCCCCGAGATCTTGATCAGCTGACGGAAGGTGGCGCGCTCGGCCTGGGTGAGAAAACCGAACAGCAGCTGCGCGTCCTCTCGCACCACGAAGTGGATCAGCAAGGTGGTTCGCTCGCCCAGCGCCGGCAGGTTGAAGTAGCTGCTCATCGGCACGTCGACTTCGTAGCCGACCCCGTTGGCATCGATGAGCACTTGGGGCGGCGACTTTTCCGCGAGGATGCCCGTGAGTCGTCCGATCATGGTGAAAGATTATCGCGGCAGGCGCCGGGCTCCAAAGGGCTCTCGCCGATTTAGCGCCTGAACAAACCCAACCGCTGCGCTTCGAGCGCGGCTTCAGCACGCGAACTGACATTGAGCTTTCGGTAAATCTGTTTGACGTAGTCGGCAATGGTGTGCCGTGACAAGCTGAGCTGGACCCCAATTTCGGGCAGGGTGTAACCCTTCGCGACCCGCAGCAGGACCTCGCTCTCGCGTTCCGTGAGTGAGACTTCGGGTAGGGTGTCGGTCACCGGTTTGGGCATGCAGGCGAAGTACTTGATCACCTTGCGTGCGATCGACGGCGACAGCGGCGGCTCGCCCTGTGCCATGCGCTGCAACTGCTCTGTGATCAGTTCGCGCGGTTGCTCCTTGAGGATGTAGCCATAAGCGCCCGCTTGCAGCGCCGGGAACAAATGCTCGTCATCGTCGTGGATCGTGACCACCACCGACAGCACCTCGGGCTGCAATTCATGCAGCCTCGCCACCACATCCGTGCCGTCTCCGTCGGGTAGACCTAAATCGCAAAGTGCGAGGTCGAAGCATTGGGCCTGTACTTGGTGCAGCGCATCGTGAATCCGCGAACATTCAGTGATCGTCGCGTTTGGAAAAACTTGCAACACCAAGCTCTTGAGCCAAATTCGAATCTCTGGCAGGTCTTCAAGCAGCAGGATGTTTTTCATCTAGGGAGGCCGTTCATTGCCGCGCCAAAAACAGCGTGATTTCATGCTAGCAGTGGATCTTCACGCTGTGGTGTGGGCTTGCAGCGGCAGCGTGAGGCGGATCACGGTTCCGTAGCCTGGTCCGGATTCCACCGCGCATTGCCCTTGAAGTTGTCTGGCGCGGCCCTTCATGCTGGCCATCCCGAGGCCTCTTTCAAGCCGACCTTGCGGCGCGACAGGAATGCCTTTGCCGTTGTCCTGGACCACCAGTTGGAAGTCGCCGTCGGCGATTCGGCAGTTCACCGTGCATTGGGAGGCGCCACTGTGCTTGATGACGTTGCTGACGGCTTCTCGCAGGATGCGGGTGGTCTGCACATAGGCGCGTGATGACAGGGTTGGCGACAGGTCCTCGTCTGAAGGCGCGCTCCACAAACCTTCGACGCCTGATTGCGTCAGTCTGGCGATTACCTCGGCACGCCAGTCCCCCATGGCGTCGATCAGCTTGACCGGTTTGCCGGTGATGCCGCGCACAGACAGGCGCATCTCCTCCAAGGCCTCTCTTGCCAAGGTGCTGATGCGCTCGCTGTCGCTGGTGTGGACGATCGTCAACAGTTTTGCGCCCAGATCGTCGTGCAGGTCAGCCGCGATGCGCTTGCGTTCGCGGTCGGTGACCTGTTCCACCTTGAGTTCAGAGAGTTGGACAAAGTGGCGTTCGATCTGCGCAGTGGCTTCGCGAACGCGTAGCGCGAGTTCGGCCCGGTTTTGCTCGACGCTCTGAAAGGCCCGTCCAAATTGCTGTACCAGTCTCAAGCCCAAGACCAGAAAGCCCAGCGCAGGCACCAGTTCTGCGACATAGCCGATGCGTGCATCGAGCGAAAGGGCCTGCATCCCATAGCTCAGACCCAGCGATAGACCCTGCAGGCACAGCAAGGCGGCCATCGGCCAAAACTGCCGACTTCGGTGGCGCCAGGCCTGGACCAAGTAAACCCCGGCGGCGATGGCAACCTCGGCACTCAGCAGCATCGACCAAAGCCCGGTCATCGCATAAAGCTGGTCGGTCCCTGCTGCCAGTAGCGACAAGGGCAACAGCAGGCATTGAGCGGGCAGTGCTAGGTTAAGCCAAAGCAGCCTGCGGTCGGCATAACGCATCAGAAATTGAACCGCCGCCAGCGTGAGCAAGCCATTCAATGAAGCCAGCGCGAGTTCGATGTCGCGGTTGTCGAACGGCAAGTCCGAAGCCCAGAGCCTCGCCAGCTGCAATGACCAGCCCATCATCAGTGCGCCGAAATAGGCCAGATAGCTTTGAGCCCGGTTGAACCATCCCATCACGAACATGAAGCTGCCCATCAGCACCAGGGCGCCGCTCATCACCTCCGGCATGCGGATCGCGAACAGCAAGCGGCGTGCATGGTGGGCCGCCATCAGATCGTAAGGGCCGAATTCCACCGCTGACAGGCCGCCTGTGCGCTGGCGCGAGCTCAGCTCTTCAACCGCATAACCTCTGACACGCACGTCAACAGAATTACTGCCAGCGCTGAGCAGTGCGGCGGGCACCGGCACCAGCTGTGGCCGGTGGCAGTGGTGTGCGCCCGGCTCCTCAAAGCTGCCCCCATCGTGAATCAGTTGCCCGTTCAGGCGCACTTGAAGGACACTGCAGGCGCGCTCGATGTACAAGCCGAAGAGTCTGTCGGCAGCGAGGCTGACCTCGGGCGGCCTTAGTGCCAGCCGGTACCACAGCACACCACTCTGACCAGGGTGGCTGATGGCCCAGTCGTCGGGCAGTGTGATCGGTCTGGCGTCTTGCCAAATCGGTGATGCGCCTCGAGCCTCGGTGACGACCAGCGCGTCGGTCAGCCACTGCACCTGAGCCTGTGCTGGCAGTGTCAACAGGCCCCAGCCACAGACCCAGAAATACGCCCAGCGCCGCCATGGAGTCCACCGCGGTTTGCTGGACTTTGGGTCATGCGCTCGGTGAGTGGCACCGCTGAGCGGTCGGGGTTCGGGCATCACGGCGAATTGTCGGACGAGCAAGCCGCTGGCGTTCGTCGCAAAATCCACAGCTTGTG